>JBNKSG010000052.1:0-20088 GCA_050297195.1 Opitutaceae bacterium
GTATCCAAGCGGCAATACAACCGTGTAGTTGTCGAGACCTGGCTGGATGTGGACAGCGCCGGTCACTTCGCGACCGTCGACCGTGACGGTCGCAACCGACGCGAACTGGCGACCGTCGCGGACCTTGTTCGGATTCTTGCGAGCGACTTGGTTCGCCGAATCCGGAGCAATGATGCCGAGATCGTTGGCGAGTCGCGGGCTGACGATGATCGCATTATCCCAAGTGAGCTTGGTCATTGGATCCGGACACTCTTGCAACCAACCGTTGTTGGCGAAGCGACCGTCATCGACCGAGGCGTCGTTCACGAAACGAACTTCAAGGTGATCCTTGCTCGGAGCCGCAGGAGCGGAATAGCTCTTCAGCAGGTTCGCGAGCTCAAGCCCAGAGACGTTGCTGTTGGACACTTTGTATCCATCGATCAAGAAACCTTCGTTGAGGAAGGCGTCGAACGCGAGCTTGCCCGAAGTGCCCTTGGCAGACTGGAAGGTCGCGTAAACGAGGCTGTAGCCATCCGCATTGGCTTCGCCCAAAATGCGAGCCAGTACTTCGATTTCGGATACACCGTCGAAGAGCGGAAGGATCATGGGCTGCTGGGCAACCACGTCGCCGCCGTACGTGCGGCCATCTCCCCAAGCTTCCAGGAAGTGAGCTTGAGCGATGTGGTACGTAGCGCTTTCGGAAGTTTCGTCGGCGTAGTAGCCGAGTCGAACGACCTCCCCTACCTTACCGAGCAAAGCTGCGAAATCGATTCCTGCAGGTGCGTTGTAAACGGGGTTTCCGCCGAGGATGACGAGGGAGTTTACGGAACCTGCTTCGATGCTGGACGCGAGATCCTGGATGGAAGCGGTCTTGCCGTTGTCCACGGAAACGAGGGAAACGGTCTTCCTCAGGTTGCCGAGCTTCTCGTTGACCAAAAGGCCGAGGGCGTGGGCTTCCGCAGAAAGGTGCTGACCAACGAAAACGAGGCTTTCGCCCTTGTGGTGAGCGAGGTCGTCTGCGCACTTGACTGCCCATTCCTTCGTGTGAGCGTCGAGCTTGCTTGCAAGCGGGGTGAGTACGGACTTGAGGGCGTTGCCTTCGACTCCGAGATCAAGCTCGAGAGCGATCGCGGCAAGGAAAGAAACCATCTGGCTCGAAGCGAGACGCTTGCGGTGGTCCGCCATGGCGCCGGTGAGCGAGAAGTTTGCCTCTACCGAGTAGAGGCGGTTCATGTGGTCCTTGCTGGAACGAACGCGACGGCCATCCGCGAATTGCTTGGAGAACTGTACCGCCCCCTGCTCTTCGTCTAGGAAGTCCGCGTCGACCGCGAGGATGCGGGACGCCTTCGTGAGATCGTACTTCGGCTGGAGCGAATCGTTTCCGGTAACCTTGGCTGCTGCAACCGCTGCGTTCGAAGCGTCGATCGCATCGTACTCTGCCCAAGTGGCCTGCGGAAAGGCCTTAAGGAAGGCTTTCTTGAGACGGAGGCGAGTCGGAGACGAGGAGCTCTCAGCGAGAACGGCTACGCCAGCGCCCTGGGACGCGGAGTACTTCTTGCCGAGAGAAGCGAGTAGATCGTTAACGGCGGCGTTGCTGATCTTGGAAGTACCCTTGGTATGGGCAGTCGCCCTGTCCGGATCGTAGAGATCGAGGATAGCAGCCTGTGCCTTGCGGGTGGTGCCTCCCTTGTAGCCAGGATGGTCGGCATTGCCTTCAACCTTGGTCGGACGGCCTGTGTGCGTCTCGACGAGAAGCGGAAGCGTTTCGCCGCGCAACGGGAAACCCGTTGCATAATAGAGAGGCTGACCAGGTATCTGGTGCTCCGGCATCTTGGAATGCGGAAGGATATGAGACTCTGGACGGCGGCAGCCGGCAAAGCCGAGACCGCCGATCGCGAAGGACGCCGCCATGATCTTGAAGAAGTGGCGACGGTCTACCTCGTTCATCTCGGAGGCTTCCGGACCGAACTCGCGCTCTACCTGAGCGAGGAATTCGGGAGATTGCGACAGGTCGTCGAGGCTGCGCCAGTAGCGCGGGCCAGACAGTTCCGCTGATTCAGGGTGTGAGTAAGGTGCGCGTTTCATCGGTGGCAGCCTGTGCAGCTTTGTGGAGGAGTGATGTTGCGTTCTTCAACAAACTTGAGGCCATCCTTGATTTGGCCCTGCTTGCCGCCGGGATGTACCCAGTCGAGATTGAAGACTTGGTCGACCGGACGAAGCACTTCTTCCGGATTGCGGTGACAATCGAGACACCAGCTCATGCTCATTGGCTGGTCGTGGGAAACCACCTTCATCTCATTGATTTTTCCGTGACATTCCACGCAGGAAACGCCGCGCGTCACGTGAGCTTGGTGGCTAAAGTAGACGTAGTCAGGTACCTGGTGCACACGATTCCATGCAACCGGCTCGCCTGTCGCGTAGCTCTCGCGGATCGGCGCGAGCAGTGGGCTCTCCGTCTTGATCATGCTATGGCACTTCATGCAAGTGTCCGAAGCAGGGATGTTGGCGATGTCCGACTGGTCCACCTTATCGTGACAGTAACGGCAGTCGAGACCGAGCTGCCCGACGTGGAAACTGTGGTCATAAGGGACCGGCTGGGTTGGCTCGTAGCCAACTCGGACGTATTTCGGCGTCACATAATAGGTGATGCCGGCGAGGAGCGTAGTCACGAAGACGAAGAGAAAAACAACGATCTTCAGTGGCAACGCGTTCGACCACTTTGGAAACACTTTAGACATAGCGGTAAAAGGTTAGCCGTTCCTGTCAGGGAAGTAGCAGTTAGGCGAAACGCGAATCCTCTCGATTTACGGAGCGAGGGTCTCGGCGAAGCTTGATAGCAGAGGCATTCGAAGGATTACCCTTCGCCTTGCTACGAGCGAGCAGCTTAGGCAATGCGACGACGCCAGCCACGACGGCAGCGATCGCAAGTAGAAATGATTTGCGGGAATTTTCGGAACTCACTGAGCAGAAGGTTAGGCTTTAGAGGAAACGGCAGTGAAAGAGCCGCGAATTGAAAGGCAAATAAAATGTTGGCGACTTTAGACGCGCTGCAAGGGGTTATTAGCTGATGTATAGCTCATTAATCGTGCTTCTAATACACATGAGTCCTACGCATGCAAATCAATCGACGAAAAGCCCGTCTTCCATACGAAGAATTCGGTCGCAGCGGGCCGCGAGCTCGGGATTGTGCGTAACGATTAGCACCGCCTGCTGATATTCCTTGGCCAATCGCGTCAGCAAATCGAAGACCATCATCGAATTCTTGACGTCCAAATTTCCCGTCGGCTCGTCTGCGAGCAACACGCTCGGACGATTGGCGAGCGAGCGGGCAACGGCGACGCGCTGCTGTTCTCCGCCCGAAAGCTGAGTCGGGCGGCGGTGGGACTTATCCCCTAGCCCAACTTGCTGGAGAAGCTCCCTCGCGCGGGCCTGCATTTCATCTTCGCCCAATCGGCCAAGCTTTCGCATCGGCAGGACGACGTTCTCCAGAGCTGAAAACTCGGGAAGCAAGAAGTGGAACTGAAAAACGAAACCGATGTGCTCGCAGCGCAAACCAGTATGGGCTCCATCTCGATCAAGCGGAACCGTCTCACCGCACACCGAAATCTCCCCTGCGTCCTGGCGGTCCAGCAAGCCAAGCAGGTAAAGGAGGGTACTCTTCCCACAGCCAGATGGACCGACTACCGCAGCCACTTCTCCGCGGCGTAACTCAAGGTCCACCCCCCGCAAGACATGGACCCGCGCCTCCCCCTCCCCTAGGTGCTTGTGCAACCCGCAGCAGGACATGGCAACGGCTCCTCCCTTCGCGGCCACGCTCATGTCGCCGTCCCCCGAATCACGTCGCCGGGCACCAGTCGGGCCGCGCGGCGGGCTGGAGCGAGGCTCGCGAAAAGCACAATGACCACTGCAGTGACCGCCGCCCAAAAATAGTGCATCGCCGACCATTCCACCACGTAGCTGTCCGTCGAAAAGATGCCACGCACCCGCAGCGGCAAATGGGAGACCCCATAGGTCACGCCTGCCCCGAGAGCGAAGCCGAGGAAAACGCCAAACAAGAGAACGATCCCACCCTGCCACAGGAAGATGGCCGAAATATCCGTCCGACTGTACCCCATGGAGCGCAAGATCGCGATCTCCCGCGTCTTCTCCATCACGATCATCACCAGCGTATTGAACATGCCCAAGCCCGAGATCAGAATAATGGTCGATACCGTGATCACCGCCGAAACTTGCAGCGCCTTAAAAACGTCGAGCCATACCTTTTCGCGATCCTGCCACGGGGCCGCCGAGTGCTGGACCAGGTTCTCGATCACCAAAGCATCGTATTCAGCCCGATCGCGATCGAAAACGCTGACTTGGACAAAGCTCACCCCGTGCGGGCGACGCAACAAGGAACGGGCTTGGTCCAGATGCATAAAAACCCGCACTCGATCGATGTCCGAAACGCCCGTCTCGTAGACGCCGCTCACGCGGTAGCGACTCTGCTCACCGCGGCTCTCTATTATAATAGAGTCGCCCACCCGCGCCTGCAGCCGGTCCGACAATTTTCGCCCAATCAAAATGCCCGTGGGCGCCTGCCTGAAATCGTCTATGCTTCCAAAAACGATCTGCTCCTCCAGATCCGAAACCGCAAGGTGGTCGTTCAGCTCGATCCCATACACCTGAGCCGATTCCGAGCGCAACGGGCTCTGCACCTCGACCCGCCCTTTCAGGACCGCAGAGGTTGCCGCCACATTGGGAATCGTCCGCAAGGCATCGATAACTTTCTCCGGATACTCGATGCCCTCGACGTAGCGACGATTGCCCCGATCCGCTACGAAAAACTTGGACCCCGCACGCGAGCTCGAAGCCGCTTCCATTTGAGCAAGCGTCGTCTGGAACTTGTCCTCCACGCGTATCGCCCCATCCGTTCCCAAAATCGTCCGGATAAAAAACTCCTCGAACCCGCTAAGTTGAGCCTGCGTCACGATAAAAAAGCCGACTCCGAAAGCGATCCCGCAAAGGCTCATCAGCATGGAACGCTTTTTCGCCAGAAGAAAGCGGGTGGCGATTTGAATGTTAGGACTCATTTGGGAAAACGCACAGAAAGGCGACTTTGAGCCCGAGCTTCAACCACAAGTTTAAAGCTGCCAACGGATTGGCCGGCAAGGAGCAGCAATTGCGAACCTACCCCGACAAGCTTCCGCTCAACTGGAAGACTGCGGAGATAATTCCCAAGGCCACCAATCCGACGAAGAGAAACACGAAAATCAGCACCCCAATCGAAACCACCCCGATGAAGGACTTGATCGCCTTGTCCACCCGCTCCGAGTACTGACGCGATAGCTGCTTCAACCCGGGAACGATGTTACCCGTGTTTTCGCCAACCGTGAAAATATCCAGAGCCATGCCATCCAAGTAACCCGTTCCCTTAAAGGCGCCCGAGAGCGACGAACCTTCCGTCACCTTCCCGCGCGCTTCAACGAAGCGCTTCCGCATCGCATGGTTCGTCAAGGACCGCTCCGACATCTGCAGCGACTGCACCATCGTAATCCCGTTCTCCAAGAGGAGGGAGAGCACCTGCACCAATCGCAGCACCTGCACATCCCGCAAAAAATGTCCCAGCAGAGGCAGACCGAGGATGATTTCGTCAAAACGTACCCGCCCGGCCTTCGTTTTTCGCCAGGACAAAAGGGCCGTCACGCCAAACACGGTGGCGATCACCACCAGCCAACCGTAGCTCAACGCCAAGTCAGCCATTCCGATGAGCAACTTCGTCGACATCGGCAGGTCCCCACCTAGCGAAGCCAGCAGGCCCTCGATCTGCGGCAGCAAGAAAAACAGAAAGAGCAGCACCAGACCAAATGCCACTACCATCAGGAAAGATGGATACGCCATCGCCGCGCTCAGCTTACCCTTGATCGCTTTCGTCTCCTCAAGATTCGCAACCAAGCGCCCCAGCACGTTGTTCAAGTTGCCCGTCGCTTCCCCGGCTTCGATCAGGCTAACCATGCTGTCGTCGAAAACTCCGGACTGCTTGCGACACGCTTCCGACAGGGAACGCCCCTGCCTCACATCGTCCCAAAGCACCATCGCCAATCGTTTCTGCGAAGCGTCGTTCAACCGAGAGCTCATCAGCTGCAGCGCGTCGCCTGCCTGCACGCCACAGGCTAAAAGCTCTTTTAACGCGGTGAGAAACGGAAGCGTTACATTGCGGTCCAACTTGCCGGCCTTGCCGGAACGAGTGAGAGACGAAAAACTGAACCCCTTTCCCTTTTTCCCATCACTCGCTGACGTAGCGCCGCTCTCCGTCACGGATATCGGGCGCAGCTGCTGAGCGCTCAGCTTGCGCACGGCCAACTTGCGCGACGCAGCGTCTATCTCGCCTCGCATCGAAGCGCCGGAAGCATCCCTCGCACTGTATTTGAAAATCGGCACGGGCTTAGAGGAGTGAGTGGTGAGGAGAGAGGAGAGAGTTCGAACCACACTCCAAATCCGTATCGATATCCATCATTGCATTAGTCACGACTCGCTTTGCGCTACCAAGCATTCCCCTACTCGCCTTCCTTCACGGAGATCGTACGGACCACCTCTTCCAAGGTCGTGAGCTTTCGATCCACCAAGTTCCAACCGGACTTGCCCAAGGAAACCATCCCTGCCTGCAAGCCGAGGTGACGAATCACGGGAGCAGCTTCCCGACGCACGATGGGATCGTGCATTTTTTCAGTCACACGCAAGATTTCGTATATTCCGATACGCCCCTTGTATCCAATTCCCCGACACGTCTCGCAACCACCGCTCTCGGGCAGCTGCGTCACTCCTTCCGCTAGCCTCGGATCCAAATCCAAGACGCGCAAGGCGTCCTCCACTTCCTGCGGTTCCGCCGCCCGCATTCCCATGCACGACGGACAAGCCCGACGCAACAATCGCTGGGCAATCACCATCTCCACGCTGGAAGCGATCAAGAACGGCTCCACACCCATGTCGATCAAACGTGTGATCGCGCCTGCGGAGTCGTTCGTATGCAAGGTCGAGAAAACCAAGTGACCGGTGAGCGAAGCCTGCACCGCGATGTCCGCCGTTTCGCGGTCGCGAATTTCACCCACCATGATTACGTTCGGATCCTGACGTAGAACGTGACGCAAGGCCTCCGCGAAGCCGAAGCCAATATCGGGCTTCACCTGGATCTGGTTCACGCCCGCGACCTCATATTCGATCGGGTCCTCGACCGTGATGATGCGGCGATCGTCGGAATTGATCGAGCGGATAAAAGCGTTGAGCGATGTCGATTTACCTGAACCAGTCGGGCCCGTGACCAAGATGATGCCATGAGGCAAATTCAGCACGCGATTCACCACTTCGGAATCGCGGTCCGACATGCCAAGCTGGGCGAGACTGAGCGGCTTGTCCTTCTTGTTGAGAAGGCGTAAGCTTATGCTCTCCCCATACATCACCGGCATGGTCGAAAGACGAATATCCAAAGTGGTGTGGCCAACCCGGTGGTTGATGCGACCATCCTGCGGCAAGCGACGTTCCGAAATATTCAGCTTCGCCATGATCTTCAAACGCGAAACGATCGCATCCTGGAAGCGTCTCAAGTTTTCGGGTACAGGAACCGGAACCAGTAAGCCATCGATACGGTAACGGATCCGCAGGTGGTCTTCCATCGGCTCGAAGTGAATATCCGTCGCCCCGCCAGAAATAGCTTGGTTAAAGACTTCGTTCACGAAGCGAATAATCGCCGCGTCTTCGTCCTCTTCTTCCTCAACCTGCTCGACAGCAAGCTCTGCCTCAAGGTCGAAGGAGTCATCCAAACTCTCCGCTCCCACACCTAGGTTTTGCGTAATGAAATTCGAAATACGCTCAGGGTGAGCGATCACCCAAATCGGACGTTCACCGCAAGCAGCGTAAACCCAGTCATCCATCTCCCCGCTAATCGGCCAGCTCGTCGCCAAGGTGAATGGAATTCCGTCGCCCTCTTCGTCCTCCGATCCGATCGGTACGCAATGAAACTCATGCAAGATTCGCAGCGGCACCTTTTGCAAGGCTTTCAAGTCGAAGCGACCTGGCTCCACCTGATCAAAACCGCAAAACTCGGCCAATTCGGAAACGAGCTCATTCAAGCTGCGTCCCGCGTATCGAGCGATTAGCTCCAAACGTTCGCCACGCCTCGCTTCGGCGATTTCCGTGAGCTGCTCTTCCGTCAGCTCAAACCGATCCTCGAATGCTGTATCAACAAGCTGCATACGCCTCTAGTTCGAACCTCCCTTATTTCGTTCTTCCAGCTGTTTCCGGCGCTCAGCCCGTCGACGACGAATTTCTTCCGCAACCCGCTGGATACGAGCCCGAGCTTCTTCGTCCGTCTCCACATTACCAGCCGGAGCAGCACGCGTCACAGCACCAGAAGCGGGAGGCATCACAGCGGGAGTTCGCGGCGTTGCAATCCTGAGTGGCTCGATCTTCATCTTATTAAGAGCAAGCTTCTTTTGCACACCACCCTGCGAAATCACCACCGTATCGTTCTCCCAATCCAATCTTTGAAAACTAAGCCCCAACTCGTTTAACTCACCTTCGTTAAGCCAGTAGCTCTTATTGGCCTTCGCATCGAAAACACTTACACGCATTCTCCCATTCCACTCCATCATCCCATTGAACTGAAACTGATCGAGAGAAGTCGGTATCGTACTTTCAATGGCCGAGTTATTCGACGATTGAGGCGTAGGCGTCTTGAAGGGATTGATGTCAGTAGCGCCATCATCCGAAACCTGAGCTGTCGCAAGCGTTGCTCCAGCTAGTGTGAGTGCGAATATCAATCTCCCGATCATACGATTCCTCCCCCAACTGATTTAGTTGCCCTTGGCTCGAGCCGACCTCGATTCACCGGGCTCGTCCCTCGATTGGGTCACATCAATATTTCCAGTTTCCAAAAAGTCCTGAATCGCCCTCGCACCCTCGAGTTCGCGCAACTTCTTCATCGCGTCGTTGTTCACGTCATCTGTCGTCCGGATAATCTGAGGCCGCAAGAAAACCATAAGCTCGCTCTTGGTGCTTTCCTTCGTCTTCGTGCGGAAAAGCCTTCCGAGCACCGGAATGTCGCCGAGCAAGTTCGAACGAGTACGGTCCGTATCCAGCTTATTCTTCTGCAAGCCTCCGAGGACCACCATCTCCCCGTTGGATACGCTGACGTAGGAAGTCGCTTGGCGCTTGCTGATGATCGGCTGCTCGTTTCCTCCAATCGTCACGTTACCTGAAATGTCGTCGATGGTCTGATCGATCTCCAGTTGGATAACATCGTTTGGCCCAATCAATGGCGTCACCACCATTTCAATACCAATATTCTGGTACTGAACGGATTGTCTGAACGTGTCCGAGATCGACGAATTTTGAGAGCTGGTGATGATCGGATATGAAACCGCTTCGATGATTTTCGCTTCCTTGTTGTGGGTCGTGACCAAGGTAGGAACCGAGAGCAGCTGCACGTCCGAATCCGTGCGGGCTTGGTTCAAAATCGTGGTCAACGACAGGTCAGAGATAATTCCGTCATCGTAATTGAACGTTCCACTCATCCCTAGCCCCAAGAGATTGATCCCTGGAACTTCCACATTTCCGGAACCATCGGCTTGCTCGTCGTATTTAACCGTGAAGGCATCCATACCGCGGTTCAGGCCACGCGACTCGTTCAGGTTAACTTCGGCAATGATCACTTCGATGCGTACTTGCGGTAGCAATACATCGATCTTACCCACCAAAGCGCTCATTAGCTCCAAGTCGCTCCGCGTTCCAGAGATTACCAAAGCGTTGCTGCGCTCGTCAGCGAGGATGGTCATGAACGTGCTGAATTGGCTGTCACGGTCTTCGCCTGTTCCTGCATTCGCGTTACTTTGGGTGCTGTTACGAGCAAGGTTGTTCACCAGAGCCGAATCGTTGTTGCTATCATTGAAGGTGGGGTTACCCGCGCCGTTGCGATTATTCCGCGTATTCGTATTACTATTCGAACGGTCATTGGTGTCGCTCTTCGTCTTGCCCGAAACGAACTGACTGAGCAACGACGCCACATCGGTTGCGTCTGCGTGCTTGAGCGGGATTACTTCCATGCGAGTCGATGGGTCCGCCTTGATGTCGAGCTTCTGAATGATGTCCTCAAAGAACTTCAAGTTGCTCGGGGCCGTCATGATAATGATCTGATTGGTACGGTCATCCGCGGAAATCGCCGTGTTCGAGCCAAAGAGGATCTGGCTGATGGAGCCTCCCTCGCCTGCAACGACCGCAGTCGCAGCTTCGCCTTCGATATCGATCCGACGACCGCCGCTATTCCGTCCCGAATTATTGTTGCTCGCCTGGTCTCCAAAACGGCTGCGAGCATCCTCGATCATCTGCTGAACCTGCTGGGCTACCTCGCTGGCTTGGGCGAATTGAAGCGTGTAAAATGCGGGCTCGATGTTGAGGCGCGATGGTTTATCCACCTCGCTCACCACATACTCGAGACGCTGGAGGTTGCTGATCGTGTCGGTCACGATCACCGCATTCGAATTCTGGAACGGAATGATGGAACTGAACCCCGGGCTGAGGAATTGTTGGATCTGTTGCTGGAAGGTTTGCGAATCCAAATGTTGGAGACGGAAAAGCTTGCTGACGACCTTGCCGCTGGCGGGACGCTCCGTCAGGCTCTCTACCACAAGCTCTGGCGCTTGAGTGCGGATTTCACTCAGCGGAACGACCTTCAAGAAACGTTCCCCCAGTGGCGAAATACCGATACCGTTCAGGCTCAATAAGCTTTCGAAAGCTAAGGTCAATTCACCCACCGAGATCGGCCCGCCGCTGTCGAAAGTAATTTTCGGAGTCGGCAAAGCTTGCGGGCGAAGGATGGAGCGCGACGTCATTTTCGAGAGAGCGTCCAGGATAAGCTCCAAATCTTGGTCTACCCCCTTATAGCCCTTCTCTATTATCTCGTCCGGATTGGGAACCACTCGAGCCAAACTCTCGTCCTGAGCTTGCATATTGAAGGCTGAGCCGAGGGCACAGGCGATCGCGAGGATCGCAGTCGTTGTCTTGTTCAACCAAATTCTCATTTCGTGTATTCGATAGACTTAAAAACGTAGCGGACATTCAGGTAGTCGTCGTCCCGCTCTTGAGCTTGGATAACCACCCGCTCCAAGCTTAGGTATGGAAGCTCCGCTTTAATCGTTTTTGTGAAGTTCTTGATTTTCGCATAGGTCGCCTTTTGGACGACGAGTTGAAAGGTATGGAAATTCATTTCCGCGCCAACTTCCGTGCGGGGCTCGCTGAAGTCGAAAGTCGAAAAACCGGAGCGTCGCACCAAGGCGTCGATCTGTCCGCTCACTTCATCGCGAGTCGGCAAGTCGCCCAAATCGATGGCCGACTTCTGTTCTTCGTAAGTCGCCCGGTGTCGCGCTTCTTCGTTCAACCAATTCTGCTGGCCGTCCTCGACCACGCTCGCATCCCAATGACGTTCCTTGAGTTGCGTTTGGCGATCCAGCTGCCAAGAGCCCCAAACGAGTACTAGGGCAAAGGCGAATAGAAGGGCCAAAACCTTCTCGCGCATCGTCATCTTGAAGAAGCCACGTCGCGCCTTGATGAGGAACGCAGTCAGCCGTGTCGCCAATCCAGTATCTTGCTGATTCATCACTGATTCCCTCCCGCAAGCTGGTAGAACGCTCCGAACTTGAAGCGAATCGTCGTGGTGAATGTCGAGCCGGATGGCTTGTTGACTTGCTTGGAGAGTTCAACCGAGGCGATCTTATCGAAGCGTTCCAAGCGCTTCTTGAACTCGGTGACCTGCGTCTGATTGTCCGCCTTCGCGTCGACGACCAATACGTCCGGACCCTCCGTCTCAAACTTTCTGTACACAATATTTGGATACTGCTGCAGCGGCAACAAGGCCTCGATCATCTCGAAGGGCTGCAGGTCCGACTCCAAGAAACCGCGCAGCGTATTGCTCGTAGCCTGCAGGCCTTGGATTTCCTGCACCAAGGGAGTTCGCTCGGCGATCTTGGAATTTCGGTAGGATAGATAGGCAGAACTCGCGCCCCAATAAAGCTCACCTAAAAGGATAATCCCCACTAAGGCCGCGATTCCTCCTAGGGCTTTCCAGAGCAGCGCGTTTTGGCGTTCGTCCTTCTGGGCAAGCTCCACTTGATCCGGATCGCGCAGGTCTGCCTTCCAGAGCTGCGCTCGGCTGAAGTCGACTTGCGCGACTGGATTCTCTTCGGCGTCAACAGCACCGAACCATGCGGTTTGCCCCACCCATTTAGCCTCAGTATTCGCATGCCAAATACGCAATCTCGAAGTTCCCAAACGGCTTTTGGCGATGGACTCAAATCGGTCGATCTGGCTTTTCAACGAAGGAGCGTCCTCGCCCTCTTTTTCGTCAAACACCCTCGATTCCGCGTAGAAGGCAGCCGGCAGCTCCGACCGCTCGTCGTAGGAAAAGGCCACTAAGGACGTCTCCGTGACAAGGACTAGGCCTTCCTCGCTCTTGGAGCTCGCGTGCAATCCCAACAAGAAATCCGGCAACACCGCATCTCCCCGACGCCATGCCGCTTGGTCCACCTTTTCGAAGCGACGCTTGTAGGCCGCGAACACGAATGCGAAGCGACCCGCCTTGTCCAAACGGTACCCGTAGTGCAGGTGGTCCAACGGAAACGGTGAGAGGTTTTCCAGCTCCAAAAGAGCAAAGCCTTCCTCTTCTCCTTTTTCCAGATCGGACGGAATTTTGATGCGTCTACAAAAGAACCAATGAGCGGGAGCCATAAAGGCATCTAGCTCATACGCTTGGGCTTTGGGTTTAAATTTTGAGGGGAAGGACACGACTGGCGGAAATCTCTAGGCAAATCTTATAAGGGTCGAGCATTATTCGAGCCCGGCTGTTCCCTCAAATCGAGGAAAAGGAAAGGATAGCGAAGATTCCCTCCGCTTTGTTGCAAGGCTGGCGCCTCCGTATCGACGCTCATGGTTCCGATCAAGGTGTAGCTGTAGCCACCTTCGCTGACTGTAACCTTTACCGTAAGCACCGAAATCTGATTCCCCAGCGGAGCCCCCTCCGGGATATCCACCAACACGGCGCCCACGTCGTCCGCAGATGCAAAATAGTTGTCGTCAGCAGTCCCAAGCTCACCGTCGAAGCCCTTGAGAAATTCGTCGATCGCTTGCTTGTCGAACTCGTCGAGATCCGCGATGGCCCGCAATGCGAGCGATGACGCGGCATTCACGTTGAGCGAGGTCACCTCGTAAATGCTCATGGCCTGCTCCAACTGTAGAAAAACGGGCAACGGCAATCCGTTTTCATCGAAAAACAACTCCCGAAAGCCGAAAAGGTAGCGAAGCTCGTCAAGGGACTTGAGCGGCTGGTTCGCCGGACGCACGTCCAACTCGAGCGAGCTGTACTCGCGCGATTCCGCCCCTTCGATCCGCGTCTCGTCGTCCGCGTCGATCCAATCAAGCAGCACATCGCTCAGGCGAGAAGAGATATCCAGCTCGAAACCGAGCTCGTCGAACAAGAGAATCAACGAGTCCCGGTCCAAGGTATTGATATTAACCTTACCGCTTTCGTCGACGAACTCGAAGCGCACCTCCAACCCCTCGCTCGGCGTGACCCCCGCGTATTCCAACGGATTTCCCCAACCTTGGGACGGCGAATAAAGCGCAGAATCGATCGCCTTCACATCCGCAAGCACCGCAACCGCAACCTCCATCATCGACCACGCTTCCTTGCGTAGCTCGGATCGCTTCACGTAGTACCCCTCTCCCTTTATCTCCACCTGCGCTTTCTCGATAAACATCGTCAGGGCAAACGAGACCACCACGATCAGCACCAGTACCAGGAGGAGGATGGACCCTTGGCGACGTTCCGCGAAGCGCCGTTTCATCAGATAGGAGTCCCTTCCATGATCTTGGGCAAAATCAGCTGGCGCGTGATCTCCTCCCCTTTGAAACGAAACTTCAGGACGATCCGCTCCGGCATGACATATGAGTCATCCGCTTCCTGCAACGGAGTCGTTTCGATCTCCCATTCGGGATTCTCTTCCTCGTAGTTGATATAGTGATACTCGACCTCCTTCACAAAGGGAGAGATCAAGGTACGCCGCGGGGGCTCTTCGTCGAAGGCGTCCTCCAATCGCGAGCGCCAAAGTAAAAACAAGCCCTCGTCCTCGTCGAACTCCAGCGAGCAAACTACGTGCGGGAGCGGACTTTCCGGCCAAATCAAGGCTCCGGGACTCTCCTTCAGCTCAAAACTCAAAAACGACTCGCGGCGCGTATCGTCGCCTTCCCAGTTGAACCAAAACAGCGATTCGTTCGCATCCCCCGTCGCGTCATAGCGTTGGCTAGCCTTCCGGAAACTGCTTTCAATAAAGCGGGACACCCCGCGAGCATGCTTTTCGAAAAGGCGCTCGTTCGAGCCCACTCCCCAAAGTTCCGCCATGCTGAAGAGAAAAGCGGTCATCGACACCACGATCATCGACCCCAAAGCCACCGCGAGCAGGACTTCGAGCAAGGTAAAAGCAGATCTGCGAGCCGGCCACCTCATTGCTTGATGTTCAGCTGGCGTTCCAGCAGCCGCTCCTTCGTTTGAGCTCTCAAATCCTCACGCTCCGTCGGCTCCGACCAACTCGGCCGCGTCAGGTAAAATCGCTCCGTCGCCTCGCGCACCCCCTTCTCCTTGTCGTCCGGATCCAGTTCCACCGAAAGCGTTACGAGAAAGAGGTCGGCCACCTGAGTGGGCTCGTACTCGACCGTCCAATGGGCCAAGCCATGCTCGCCCGTCACCACGTCGCCCCCATCTTCCAGCTCCTCCACATCCGCGATCAGAAGCGCTTGCCGGCGAATCGCCGCCATATCCTGCTCCAAGCCTTGGTTCAGCTGCGTCCCCTCGATCGCCATCAACGTATTCAGATAGGTCATCGAGAAAAACGTGACCGCCATGAAAAACAGGGCCAAGGCCACCAAAACCTCCAGCAAGGTAAAGCCGCCCAAGGTGGCGCGGCTCGTCCTGAGACGCTTTCTAGATCCCCGCCTCATTCTCGTTTGGGTTCACCAGCTGCACGCCCGTCCACGGGTCCATTTGAAATCGCGTCTCGAAATCCGCGATCTTCATCGAAACCTCGTAAGGCGAGCAGGTCCCATCCGGAAAAAAGCCGACCTTCACGATCTCCCGCTTCTCCACCAACCGGCCCGCGATCAGCACATAGCTGTTCTCCGGAGCGATTTCCTCGAAGCGAACATCGATCTCAAGATCCACCGGAGAATCGATCTCCACCGGAAACGCCTGAGCCGTTCCGCCCGACAAAACCAAAAAGCGTTTCCCCTTCGGATCCCATTCCAGGAAGTGCGCTTGCTGTTCGAATACAGCGCCCGTACGAGCCGACTCCACCGCCCGCCAATACTCGCGTTCGAGCGTTTCCATCTCCCCATCCTTCATGAGGGAGCCTATGTTGAGCACGAAAACGGTCGAGAACAGACCGATCAAAGCCAGAACCAGCAGTAGCTCGAACAAGGTGAAGCCACTTCGGCCGACTCTGGAAATTCGCGTCATGCAAGTCTTAGCAGCAAGCCCGCTCAATCGAAGACGCCTACTGCTTCCAATTTCCAATATCGTCGCCGGATTCTACGCCGTCCTCGCCCAAGGAATAGAGATCGTAACTGCCAGCGTTCTTGGTTCCTGGAAACTGGTACTTAAATTCACGCTGCCACGCATCGACAAGGGCCTCCTCGTCCTTGACATACGGCCCACGCCAACGTCCGCGATCGCTACCCGGCTTCGTCCAAAGAGCCTGCAAGCCTTGCTCTGTCGTCGGATAGCTCCCCGTATCTGTCATGTATTTGAAAAGCGGAACACTCAGCGAGTCCTTGATCTTCATACGCGTCATCCTGACCTTCTGGTCTCCGAAGATGCTGCCCGCGTTCACCACCACGACCGAGACCAGCAAACCGATCAGGCCCAGCACGAGCAGGATTTCCATCAAGGTGAAACCGGACTTCCGACCGCGAAAATTATTTCTCCTCTTCATACAACAAATATAGATTCTAAGTTTTTTGGGGGATTGACTACCAGAGTTCCAAACAGAAGCTCCAACAGTGTAAAGTGTTATCAGACTGGCAGCTTTGCAA
Organism: Opitutaceae bacterium; assembly: GCA_050297195.1. Lineage (GTDB taxonomy): Bacteria > Verrucomicrobiota > Verrucomicrobiia > Opitutales > Opitutaceae > Pelagicoccus. The sequence continues at coordinate 16,084 of JBNKSG010000052.1, forward strand.
CACTGTTGCGCTTCCCCAGAACAACACGCCCACAATCTCCCGCAACCTAAGCGAAACAAACGTTCAACCTCACAAGGCAAACGCGCTGGCGCCTACTCCCATGAGCGACGAAAACCCACTCCCCCACGCCCCCCTCTCCCTGGTCGAAACACGTATCCTCGGCTGCCTCATCGAAAAGGAAGCCACCACCCCTGATCTCTACCCCCTCACTCTCAACAGCCTCGTCAACGCCTGCAACCAGAAGAGCAACCGCGCCCCTGTGCTCGAACTCGACGACGAAGCCGTGTCCGCCGGTCTCGAATCCCTGCGCCACAAGCGCCTCGCCCTGCTCGTCACCCAGACCGCCTCACGAGTCGCCAAATACAAGCACAGCCTCGACAACCACTACCCCCTGCCCGAACCCCAAGTATCCATCCTCGCAGAACTCCTCCTCCGCGGCCCCCAAACCGCCGGCGAACTCCGCACCCGCTGCGAGCGCATGAGCCATTTCGAGAACCTCGACACCATGCGAGACGAGCTCGAGCAGCTCGCCACCCGTCCGACTCCCTTGGTCATAGAACTCCCACGCCAACCCGGCAAAAAAGACGCCCGCTTCGCCCACCTACTCTCCGGCCCCATCGACACCGAACCCCTCGCCACGCAAACCGCCACGAGCAACGCCCCAGTCAAAGTCGACGTCGCCATGGCCCTCCCCGCCGAGGCCGAAGCCCGCATCGCCGCCCTCGAAGCCACCGTGGCCGAGCAAGCGGAAGCCATCGCCGCCCTCCGCGAGGAGCTCGACGCCTTCCGCGCTCAATTCGAATAACCAGCCCCCGCTCTAAGGCAGCCTAGCCCCCAGACCCTAGGCAAAAACGATCCCGCTTGCGGAAAAAACGGTCCCCTTCTGCCGATTTTCCACAGGGACTTTTTTTCCTAAAAAGCAAGAGACACTGTAAATCAGCGACTTACATAAGTTGGCACGACCAAAGCTAAGTTTGGCGCCGTAAACCTTATGATCGCATCGATGAAAGTGACAGAAAGAGCGCAGGAGCGCTGGGACGCCATTGTAACGCGTTTCCGCCACGCCTGCATCCTCCACCGTGATGGCAAGGAGTGGGAATCGCGTCGCATCATTAAAGAGGAACTCCCGCCGCTGATCAAACAGTGGATGCAGATGCTCCCCTCCGGTTTGAAGGAGGACGCCAAGGCCGACCTGCGCGACATGTTCACCCGCGAGCAAAGCATCGTGGACCAAGGCCAAAAGCTGCAAAGACTTTTCAAGGAAACCCTCGTCAAGCGTATCATCCCGCAAGTCGAGGAACGCATCGCCGCCAAGTACCGCTCCCTCTACGTCACCAAGATGGAACAGCAAAAGGCAAAACGCCAGGAAGAGCTCACCGGCTCCTGGATACGCCCCTCCTACAGCGACGAGAAAAAGCCAACCACCTTCGGCTTCCAGGCCGGCGACCGCCGCGTGAAGCTCGGAGACGTCAGCGAGATGATCGACGCCCTGCAAAACGCCGACAACGAGATCCTCGCTAACTCCATTCTCTCACTCGACGACATCGTGCAAGAAATGAACGACGCCCAAATCGATCCTATTCTCAAAGGCTAGTTCCGCCCGAGACGTCCCCTGCATTAACAACACGAAATCTAACCGACCACAAAACATGAGTATCACAACATCCAAAACCGCTCCCAAGAAAACCAACGCGAAGGAGACCGAACAGGAACTCCTACTTGTCGGGCTCGACCTCGGCACCAACACCACCTGCGTCCAAGTTGCCAAGCCCACCACCGGCAAAGTCGTCGCCTCCGAGCTCATCCCTTCCATCGTAGGTTACACCACGGAAGGCATTCTCCCAGGCATCATCCCCGGAGACGCCACCGCCCTCTACGGACAGCTTGCCCTTAAATACAAGCTGCACCTCAACCTCATCCAGCCACTGCGCGACGGCATCATCGCCGACATGGATGCAGCCCGCGACTTTCTCGTACACCTCAAGGAAACCGCCGGCATCTCTCCCGACGCAGAAGTCCGTGCCGTGATCGGCATGCCCGCAAACGCTGACACCGAGGCCCGCGAAAACACTCGCCTCGCCGTCACTGGCATCTTCGACAAGGTTATCCTCATTCCTGAGCCTTTCCTCGCCGCTCTCGGCAGCCGCGACGAAGCCCAGCTCGTCAAGGCCGACTACGTCGATCCCGTCTGCAACTCCCTCTTCGTGGACATCGGCGCCGGCTCCACCGACGTCTGCCTCATCCAAGGCTACTACCCGTCCGCCGAAGACCAAATCTCCTTCGCCTTCGCAGGCGACGCTGTCGACGAATCCATCCAGGAATCTCTCCTCAACAAGTACCCAGACAGCCAGATTTCCATCGCCAAGTGCCGCGAGATCAAGGAAAAGCACTCTTTCGTACAGGGTTCCACCCAACACGCGACACACCCCGTCATGATCAGCGGCAAGATCAAGCAGCTCGAAGTGTCCGACGCCGTCGGCACCGCCTGCGACACCTTGCTCAAGAAGATCTACGAGGCCGTCCGCGCCCTCATCGTCAAAGCAGACCCAGACAGCATCCCCGACCTACTGCAAAACATCATCATCACCGGTGGTGGCAGCATGATCAAGGGACTGGACGCCGCCCTCCAAAAGCTCCTCACCGAGGAAGGCTTCGAAGGCTGCAAGGTCTCCAGCGTAGGCGAGGACTACAAGGTCCGCGTCGCGACCGGCGCCATCACCGCAGCCTTCCAAGCGAAGGAACGCCAGTGGCAGACCCTGCTCCGATAAGCCCCTTTTTTAGGTAGTAAGAAGACAAGGTAGCAATACCGCCCCTCACATTTTGTGGTGCAGGAATAGGATGGCGGGCTCTGGGAAACCGGGGCCCGCCTTTATTGTGCCTAGGCGCCAACCCCCAATCACACTCCGAAAGCCCCCTGCCACCTCGCCAGCCCTGCTCCAGCCAGAGAGCTGCCCCATGCAGCGAACCCTCTACTCTTACCGATATCAGTTTTTTAAAGAAATTTACCTTGGCCTCCCGACGCTAAGGAAAACCCCTTAAACTCCCGTAAACTAGGGGCGAAACGGCAATCCGCTCCACCGCCCGCTCCGCAAAATCCCATCGTTCTAGAGCCAATCACTCCAAGGATCCTGCGCATTGGCGCTTAAGAAAAGATTCCCCAATCCGTAAAACAAAGGAGCAAAAGGAAATCTCTCATAATGAAAAGCGTCGTAATAATCGAAGATCAAACCGCAATCCGAGAAATGGTCTCAGAGTTCATCTCCATGCTTCCGGGCTATGAGATAGTGGGCTCCTTCGGGACTGGAGAAGAAGGATTGCAAGGGTGTATTAAGCTAAAACCCGAGACCGTTATCCTCGACGTCGGCCTTCCCGAGCTCAGCGGAACAGAAGTTCTGCGCGGCCTGACCCTGCACGTACCCGGTGTCAAAGTTCTCGTATTCTCCGGAAGAGCGAGCTCCGCGAACATCCGCGAACTGCTATCAGCCGGAGCGCAAGGATACGTCGACAAGATGGACGGATTCGACGAGTTCAAGAAGGCTCTCGATATCATCTCAGGCGGCGGCACCTTCATCGGACCGAAGATGGCCAGCGTCATGCGCTCGCTCATCCTCAACCCCGATGCTGCCTCCAGCGAAATCCCCCTTTCCGATCGCGAAAAGCAAATCTTGCAGCTCGTGGCCGAGTCGTTCTCCACCAAGGAGATCGCATCCCGCTTGAACATCTCCGTTCGCACCGTGGACAACCACCGCACGAACATCATGCGCAAGCTCAACCTGCACGACGTAGCCGCCCTCACCCGCTACGCCATCAAGCACGAGCTCATCTCGCTCACTTGATCGCAGGCTGAAAACACCACCTATTCCACTCAAAGCATCACCGACGCGGGAGGCCAATACGGCCCTCTAATCGATGACCTTTTTCAACAGCCGCGATCGGGTCCCAACCCCTGATCGCGGCGCTGAGCTAAAAGGACTTAGCTCAGCCCACCCACCAAGCACTACCCAC
>JBNKSG010000053.1:0-19766 GCA_050297195.1 Opitutaceae bacterium
GTCGTCCTGCACGTACATGCCGTGGAACTTGGTGAGCTGGGAGGCGTCGGTGGAGATGCCAGCGGTGCTGGTGTCTGCCAGCTCCTCCATAAGGGTGCCGCGGAGATTGTTGCTCTCCTCTTTGAGATACTCGTTTTTCTCGAGCTTTGGTGTCGCGTCTGCGGAACTCATGATTCGCGCGGTTCTAGGTTTGAGGGCTTAGATGGCAAGTTAATTGCCTTGGTTGCCTTTGATTAGTAGGCGTGTTCTCCAAATCTCGGAGTCACGAAAAGCGAAAGGCATGTTCCCTCGGGAGGGAACATGCCTGGAAATAGCGTTCGTAGAGGCTAGGGCGCGAGAAGGCGCCGTTTCAGCCTTGTTCGCCGCTGCTAGAAACTAGAATTTAACCTTGAGGCCGACCTGGTAGAGGGAGGTTCCGTCGAAATCTTCCCAAGACAACTCGGCTCCAAGCTTTTCGTTAAAGTCGTAACCGGCTCCGATTCCGAAACCGACTTGGTCGTCAGAAGCGCTGGCCCAGTCCGACTTAACTTTCAAATCGCCCCATGAAACGGATCCGAATGCGTAGAAGCCGGATTCGAATTCGAATTGAGCCTTTGCTCCGAGCGAGTAGAAGGTATCAACTTCGATGCCTTCGTCTTTTCCGAGGCCAGTACCGAAACGGAATTCGGGTATGATGTAGAAATTGTCACTGGTCTTTACGCGGTAGCCGATGGAGGCAAAGGCTGCATCGAGATCGATGAAATCTTCGCTGAAACGCATTAGGCCAAAGCCCGCTTGCCAGTTTTCCTCGGTTGTCTCGTTTTGGCTGTAGGCGGCAGTCGCGGTGAGGCCGCAGGCGGCAAGGAGTGCTAGTGTCTTTTTTGTTTTCATAGTCTTGTAAGTAGGATTGCCAACTGGGTGTTGGAATCGGTAAACAGGACGGAGAAAATACGCAGTATTCGCGCGATCAATCGCGAAATAGCGGCCCTTTGCTTTTATAAGGTCCACTTATGCAATAGGTTGGGACCGGCGCTTGGTCCGCTAATCTGTCGCGAGCTTATATTTCTCGAGGCGGATGGAGGCGTTGCCGACCGAGGTTTTTACGTCGAAACGGACGGGAATGCGGCGGTCGTCGGTGGTGATCCAGACTGCCATTTTTCCGCCTTCGCGGAAGACTTTGCTGACGGGAAAGGAGCTAATGGGCTCGAGGCGGAAGCATTCGATTTCGCCGATATCGGTATCGAGGGTCTCGATTTCCATGACTTTGAGCACGGCGTAGTAGAACTTGCCTTTGGTGCTGACGAAAATGGGGTAGGTCTTGTCGATGGCCAAGTCCATGCCGCGCAGCTGGAGGAAGGCGGAGGAGTAGTCGACGGGACAGTCGTAGGGGAGCGCTCGGATGTGGTTGTACTCGGGCTCGATCTGGTCCTCGTAATTCATGAGGTCGCGCTCGAAGTCGAAAAGGGTGATGGTCGAGCTTTCGTCGGAGCGGACCTTGCCTTTGGTCTCGTTGCGAAGCATGCGCCAATTTTTCGTGTCCAGAATAGTGGTCGCCACGAGGGTCATCGGATAGAACTTCCGGATCAAGCCGGCGGAGGATGTCTCGGTTTTTACGATGAGGGCAGGCTGCTCGGGGTCGTCGCTGGCCTCGGTAGAGAATGCGATGCGGCCCGCCTTGCGAAACCAGCCCCACTGGGCGCGGTACTCGAATGATTCGCCGGGTTTGAAGCCGCGGCCTCTGGTTTCGGCGGAAGGAAACTCGACTTCCGGCCATTCGAGGTCGTCCTGCTGGCGGAGGGCGGGGTCGTCTTCGAAGGCTTCGTTGCCGAATCCGGCGCGCAGGGGCGCGGGTGCGAATAGCAAAAGGGCGCTGAGGGCGGGAAGGATGAGCTGGAAGCAATTCTTGAACATGGATTCGGCTATTCTAGGGGGCGGATTGTTCTAGGTCTTGGATGCCAGCGATGTGGGGGAGTTCCACCCTTTCTGCAAGCCTAGTCGCTCCCGGTAGCGGGAAGTCTTAGCCAAGCTGGGGATTTGCTCAGCGGGTTGTAGGGGCTTTCGGGGGATTTGAATAGGAGGCCGGTGTTTCCGCCCTTGGCCGCGTTCTCGAGGGCATGCTCGATTTGCTCGGCGCCAAGGAGTGGCTGAACCGGGGTGATGCGAATTTTTGTGGTGACGGAAAAGGTGTCGAGCCGCTGGCGTCGCTGCTCCAGCGGCAGGTCGAGCAAGTCCGTGCCTGCGAGGGACAGGAGATCGAATAGCCAGAGGACGACGTTCACCTCCTCTCCCAGGAAGAGTTCTTCGGCTCTGCGGGTGAGCCGTTTTTCGAGCTCTCGGCGTGGGAGGGGCTTTTCGTAGCCCCAAGGCACGACTACGGCGTCGCAAATAAAATGCTGGGGGATCATGCGCGCGTCGTCGACGAGCTCCGGGAAAAGATGCGTTATCCGCTGGCCTTGCCTGTTGTAGAGGTCGACGTGTTCGCCGTCTTTGTGGATCTGGCAACGAAGGCCGTCGTGTTCCTGTTCGGCCCAGACGGAGAGCCCCTGCTTTTCGATGATGGCCTCCGCGCTGGCTTCCGTGCTCGCGGCCATGGGCGCGATGGGATGGAAGGGCTTGATTCGTATGCTGGAAAGCGAGCCGTTCGCAGCTGCGGCCGAGACTGTGGTCAAGCACCCACTACGAAGGTAGGCGGATTGGACGTCTGAACAATCTTGGGCAAATCTGTTTGCGATGGCTTGGCATAGCAGGCCGGAGTTGAGTCCGCTTTGCGAAGTGCCGCAAAGGAAGTCGAAGAGGAAGCAACCTTCGGTCGGTGTGAGCTTTCGGAACTGCTCGCTGAGCAGCGACTGCTTGAAGATTGGATTGGGCGCGCTGCGGAGCGTTTCGAGGAAAGCGACGATTTGGGAAAGCGTTCGGCTGGGGACGCTTGGGTTTTGGCTGAAGAGGACGCGGGCTACTTTCCGGTTGTCTCTAAAATCGTGATACAAGCTTTTGAATTTCGAATCGCTCGATCCCGTGGCAAGGATCAGGCTTTGTTTGACGAGTTTGGGCGGGAGCTCGTCTAGCGCCTCCGGACGAGGCGTATCCAGAAGGATGAGGCAACGGGAAACGTCTTCCGGAGAGAGCGGAGCTAGTAGCGCGTCGACGAGATCGGACTTGTTTTGTTGGCTGTCGGTTTGGGAAAGCGCGTCGGCGAGCTCCGCGAGCTTCTGGAAGGAGTCGGGCTCGAGCTCGACTGTAGCTGCTTCTGTTTGCGGCGGTGGTGGCGTCGCTGGAGACTCTTCTGCGGGCGCTTCGTCAATGTTGAGGTCGAGCTGGTTTTCCTTGCCCAATGCCAACGCTTGGTAGCCCTGTTGGCGAAGCGTAGCGGCGAACTCCTTGGCGAACCCATGTACGGTGAAGACTTCCTTGGGGCTGACTTTGGCTACGAAGTTTTGCAGGTCGAGGTAGTCGGCGTGGTCGGAAAGGGGAAAGGTTTTGTCGCACTGGTAGCGGTAGGTGGAGGATGGATCGATGGCCCAGCCGGAAATCATGGCCGTCTTGGCATTGTGGATACTTTGTATCCACTCTGAGGATTTGGGAAGGGGTGGAGAGATGACGACCTTGCCGTTTTGGTTGCGGGGATCGAACGGCAGGTAGCTGGGGAATTTCCAACCCAGCTTTTGGCAGGATTGCGTGAGCTTCAGGGCTGCGGGATGGAGCGTAACCTCGAGCCCTTGGTCGGTGAGGGCCCTTAGGATGGCTTGGCTCTTTCCAAGGCTGTATCCGAAGAGGACTGGAGTGTCGCCGTTTTCAATGGTTTCGCGGCAAAACCGGATGATATCCGAATAGACCTCTTCCTCTGGAGGAAAGGTGTATCGAGGAAGTCCATACGTAGTTTCGATAACCAATGTGTCAGCTTGAACAGGTTGGCAGGGTTCTGCCGAAATGCCGGGCGTGAGCTTGAAGTCGCCTGTGTAGAGAAAGCTCTGTCCCTCCATTTTCAGCCAAAGCATGGCGGATCCGATGATATGGCCAGCGGGATAGAGGCAGGCTTCCACTCCCTCTTCCAGTTCGAAAGGCTCTCCGAATTCCTTGACGATCCAGTTTCTTTCGCCTGGGAGACGCTGCTGGATCAGCTTTGCGGTGGGCGGACTGCAAAGGATCGTCTCGTGCTTGCCCATGTGGTCGAAATGGGCGTGGGAAACAAAGGAGCGAGCGACAGGCTTGCGGGCGTCCAGATGCCAGCCGAGGGCCGGCAGGAAAAGCCCGTTCGTTTGTTCAATTCGCCAGCCCACCTTGGGAAGAGTGAAGGGTGAAATCAGGAAGGGTTGGGTTGGGAGGGCCCGACTCTAGATGCCCTTGCGGTCGAGGCTGAGGCGTCCTGGGCCGATGAATACGAGTCCGAGCAGGGCCAAGGTCATCTCGAGGTGAGCGAGGAAGCTGAGCTGGAACGAGCTGGCGGCGATGTGGTTCGCGAGGGCGAAGCCGACGATCACCGTAAGCAGCAGGGCGGTGCCGCGGGTGAAAAGTCCGATGATGAGGAGTATGCCGCCGATGAATTGTACGATGCCCGAGGCGAGGCCGGCATATTCGAAAAATGCGGGTGGAAGGCTGGCGATGGCGGCGCCTTCGCCTACGTCGGCCCAGACTGTTCCGCCTCCAGTGAGGATCGGGTAGCCGTGGAAGGCTAGCAGGGCGCCTACTCCGATTCGGAGCAGAAGAACGCCAAAAAAGTCGAATTTGCTAAGTCCTGCGAGGGGAGATTTCATTTGCTGTCGGAAGGGGAGTGGTTTTCTACTGAGCAAAGCAGACTCGTTGCCTGAGAGCAATGAGGGAGTTCAATGAGTTGTCTCGTGTTCATTGCGCGCGGCCTTCATCAAGTCTTCAAGGTGTCTCTTCGCATCTTTGGAAATGAGTTCGCCGATCTCCTCTTTTGCCCAGAAGTCTTGATCAAGGTCTTTGATAGATCCACCGCTAGAGGAGTGTCCTTTTTCTAGCTCGATTCGTCTCGAATAACGGATGCTTGGACTGGCGCCCCGGTCTGTTTCAACCTCGAGCGTATAGCTCGCTACTTCGGCGCCGAATTGCCTTAAGCTCCTGTTGATTTCGTCACCAAGCTTCATCTCGAATCGGTCGAATTTTTCGGATCCGATCGCCTTTTCTAAGTCCCGGTAGGTTGCCTTCATTATGGAGTCGCCCGTTTCGATGAAGGGGTGGATGGTTATTTTTACTTTTCCGTCTTCCTGGATGGTTGTTTCGGAATGCTTTTTCCGCTCCTTTAATAAGCTTTTGTTGGCTTCATCGAGAATCGCGTTCACGGACCTTTTTTGTTGGGCCGTGAATTGGAATAGTTGGACCGCTGACTCTGATAGTTCGATTCGGTTCGAGTGGGTAAGTATGTGAGTGAAGCGAGTACCCGACTTTTCGAAAAAATCCTCTAAGATGTCGAACCGTTCGCCAAAGCTAATGGGTCTTGTTTCGTCGTTAGGAGAATCGAGGGTTGTTGGGAGAGTCGTTTTCGCCTGTGGAGCGGGCGATTTCGGATCGCTCGTCGGCAGGTTCTCTGGCGCGTCCTCGTTGGTTGCTTCCACTGTCTCGTTCGGGAAAGGCGCGGAGAATTTTGAAAGAGCGAGAAACCCGCAGGTAATCAAGAGCGTGTAAAATCCGTATTTGTAGAATGCGGTCATTTTGAAGTAACTCAACGATTCGGTAGGTTTCCTTCCGCGATCGCTTTCTGGATGAGGTCTTGGGCGTAGTCCCAGAGGGTGTCGCTGCCTTCTCCGATTTTCTGGTTGATGGCCTGTACTTGGCTGGCAACTACACCATGCTTTGTCCAGGTCTTGCCGCCGGCGAGGTAGTTGAGCAGCATGGGATGGAGGCGGTCGATGGCTTTGGCGAAACGAGCTTCTGGAGTTTGGCCGTCCTCGAATTCGTCCCAGGTGGAGCGAAATTCAGATTCTTGATCCGGCGGGAGAAGGCCGAAGAGGCGGTCCGCTGCTTTTTGCTCGCGCTCCGCTTGGTCCAACTTGTGGGCCTCGTCGTAGATGTAGGTGTCGCCCGCGTCGATTTCCACGATGTCGTGGGTGATGACCATGCGGAGGATTTTGAGCAGGTCGAGCTTGGGGTCGTTGGCGTGCTCGTAGAGGGTTATGGCCATGAGAGCCAGGTGCCAGGAGTGCTCGGCGTCGTTCTCGCGTCTCGACTGGTCGCTGATGTATGACTGGCGAAAGATGTTTTTCAGCTTGTCGGCTTCGATTATGAAGGCCATCTGGCGGGCGAGTCGGTCGGTCTTGGGCAGCATGAGAGCAGAAAAGGGAACTCGTAGAACTCTGGCAAAGTTAATTCTATTTGCGGCAAGCACGCTGCGTCGTAGTTCGAGGGATTGAGGGATGTCTTTTCCGCCAACCAGCAACATGCCCTGAGGCTGGTCGCTTGGAATCGGGCGCCGCGTGTCGGTCGCGGCGTATCCAGTTGCCTAGTACTGGCGACGTAGGTTGCTGGGCAGGATGCCGAGCTCTTCGCGGTATTTCGCCACGGTGCGGCGGGCGATCTTGAGGTCTTTTTCTTGGAGCCGCGTAACGATTTCTTGGTCGCTAAGCGGCTTGGAAGTATCCTCTGCAGCGATCAGCTGCTGGATCATATCCTTAACGCTAGTTGTGTAGACGGCCTCACCGTCGGCTCCCTGGTAGCCGGGTGTGAAGAAGAACTTCATTTCGAAAATACCATGCGGAGTTTGCATGTACTTGTTGGCGAGGGCGCGGGAAACGGTGGTTTCGTGCACGCCAACGATTTCCGCGACTTGCGTCATGGTGCAGGGGCGGAGCTTTGAGACGCCTTCTTCGAAGAAGTCCTTCTGAAGCTTGATGATTTCGTTCGAGATGCGCTCGATAGTTTGCTGGCGCTGCTCGATGGAGCTCATCAGGAATTTGCCGGAGCGGATCTTCTCCTGGATGTATTCCTTTTCCTGCTTGGAGACGGTGCCCTTTGCTATCATTTCCTTGTAGGTCGGGCTGATGCGAAGGCGAGGAATGTAGTCGGAGTTTAGCGTGACCTTCCACTTGTCTTCGTCCCATTCGACGATGACGTCGGGCATGATCGAGCGATTGGTATCGTCGGCGAAGCGGCGGCCCGGAGCGGGGTCTAGCTGCGAGATCTCCTCGATGGCTTCCTGCACTTCCTCGACGTCGATGCCCATGCGGCGGGCAATGTCTGGAATGCGGCGGCGGGAGAGGAGCTTGAAATGGTCTCGGATGATTTCCGCAGCGATGGAGCGGCCGCGGAACTTGGCCTTCAACTGCATCAGCAAGCAGTCTTGCACGTCGAACGCCCCGATGCCGGCGGGCTCGAAGGTGCGAAGAATGTTGTGAGCTTCCTGCATTTCCCCGAGCGAGAGTCCGGAGAGGAGGGCTAGATCGGAAAGGGAGGTCGAAAGGAAGCCGCTGTTGTCGATGCTGCCGACGAGATACTCAATGGCCTCGCGTTGGCTTGGAGCGAGGTCGGAGAGGGACGCTTGGTCCAGCAAATGTTCCTGTAGGGAGGTTTCGGATACGAGGGAATTGAAGAAGTGCTCGCGCTTTTCAGCATCCTCGCTGGTGTAGTTCTGGGCTCCGCCGACTTGGGACATGTAGTCGCGCCAGTCTTCGTCGAGCTTGTTGAGGATCTCGAAGTTTTCGCCGAACTCGAGCTCCTCGCTCTGGGAGTGCTCGTCCTTGGGGTCGTTCGAGTCGGAATCGCTGGGCGATGGCTCGTCCAGGCTGGGCGTGTCCATCGACATTTCCTCGAGGGAAGGGTTGGTCTGTAGCTCCTCTAGGATCGTGGTTCGCAGATCCATTTGGGCGACCTGAAGGATCTTCAGCGACTGGCGAAGCTGGGGCGCGAGTACGAGAGATTGGGTTTGTTTCTGTCGTAGCTCTTGGTTGAAACCTTGCGCGGCCATGGTTGTGGTAGGTGCTGTAAGAAAAAGGGTTATCGAATTCTGAACGAGTAGGCTCGCATAGCCAAATCGACTCGAACAGAAAGGAGTGAAAGAGTTAATTTTGAAAAATGCAAGCAGCTTGAGTGCGATTAGCATGATTTATGCTAGTTGGTGCGTCGAGTTTCGCTGGATCCTGAGTTCGATGGGTTGACAGCGTCTTGGGTATAGGTAGAGGATCCTAGCATGATTACACTCACAACAAGAGCTGCTGCCAAGATTCAGGAGCTGCAGGAAGACGCTGGCGAAGGGAAGCTTTTGCGCGTTTTCGTGGAGTCGGGAGGCTGTTCGGGCTTCCAGTATGGAATGTCGTTCGACGAGCGAAAGCCGGAGGATAAGCTGCTGGAGAGCGAGGGCGTCCAGTTTTTGACGGACGAAGCGAGCCTCGCCTACATGGACGGAAGCAAGATCGACTTCGACGACGGCCTGCAAGGCAAGGGGTTCGATATCCAAAACCCCAACGCGGAAAGCACCTGCGGCTGCGGCAAGTCGTTCAGCTAGCGAAACATAGCTGACTCAAGTTTTCAACGCGGTCCAGCGACCGCGTTTTTTTTGCGCGACAGAATGGTGGAGCAAGCGAAGCGGGCGCGACCGAAGCTCGGAGCGTTCGAGCCTCGCGAGAGCTCTTGCGCAAAATAATATCAACGTTGATGAAATTTTGCGCAGGGCGAGGGTGGTGTTGAGGAGTGAGTTTTGGTGGGTGGCGGGCTAGTTCGCTGGCGGGAGTTGAGGTCTGGAGGGCGGTGGGCTAAGCTTTGGCGCGTCCTGGTGGGCGATGGAGGGGATCTTGGAGTGCCTGGGAGGGTGGCGAGCTGGCTTTTTTGGCCTGCGTCGGGGCTAGGCTTTTGCGATGTGCAATGCGACCATGCCAAATGTCATGGGGATGGCTCGTACTTCCCGGAAGCCGGCACGGCGCAGTTCCTCGGTGATGCCTTCCTTGGGTGGGAAGGCCTCGATGGAATCGCTCAGGTATTGGTAGGCGCTGACGTCGCCGGTCAAGGCGCCGGCGATGTTTGGTAGCAGCGTCTTGAGGTAGAAGTAGTAGAAAGGGCGGACGGCTTTGAGCGGCTGGGAAAACTCTAGTATATAAAGATAGCCGTTTTCTGGCCGCAGGATGCGTCGCATCTCGAGGAGGCCTTGGTGGCGGTCGCCTAGATTTCGGTAGCCGAATGAGATTGTGACTGCATCCGTACAGGCATCGGGCAGGGGAAGCTCGAGGCAGTCGCCGACTTCGAAGCTCATGTTTTGGTAGCCGGCCTTCGCCTGTTTCTTGCGTGCCTCCTGCAGCATGGGTTCGCAGAAGTCGAGTCCGTCGATGCGTATTCGGGCGTCGAACTCCTTGCGGAGCTCGAAGGCCACGTCGCCGCTGCCGGTGGCCAGGTCGGTGATGTGGCTGGGGTTGCGCAGCCAGACCTCGTCGACCAGGCGATCTCGCCAAAGGGTGTCGATCCCTAGGCTGAGGGCTCGATTGGCGAGGTCGTACTTGGCCGCAATGCGGCTGAACATGGAGTTTACTTTGTCTGGGTCCGGCACCGGAGGGAGTGGTGAATTGTGAGTGGTCGGTAGTGAATCGTGAGGAGTGAATTTGCGGGAGGTTTTTGAGTGGTCAATTCACTACTTACTGCTCACCGCTCACTTCTTCTTTATAGCTGGCTACGACCCAGTTCGATAGCGACTTTTCGGCGTCTCGGATGACCGCCGCGTCGATGGTGAAGGATTTTTGTCCGGTGTTGCGACTGATAAGGGTGAGACCGTGGTTGAAGTCTTGGAACTTTCGCTCGCAGATTCCGCGAATCGTCTTGTCGGTTTCGAGCGATTCCTCGATGAGGGCGGTGATGGCATCTTCAGTGAAGGCGAGCTTGAAGCCGTACTGGACTTCGAAGCGGTCGGTGAACTCTCGTATTTCCTTCTTCAATACGTCGTGCTGGCTGGAGAGGTTCGCCCGCAGGAGTTGCTTGAGCTGCTTGTCCGGATCTTCGATCGTGTCCTTGTCGACCTTGAGGGTTTTGATGCTAGTGGAGGGCAGCTCGAATTTGAATCCACGGAAGGCGCGTTCGAGGATGGTCATGAGTCCGCGGGCGCCGGTTTTTTCTTTGTAGGCGCGATCGGCGACCTCCTTGAGCGAGGGGTTGTCCATCTCGAGGGTGATTCCGTAGCCTTCGAAGTCCGAGATGTATTGGCGCAGGACGCTGCCCTCGGAGGTGGTCATGATCTGGAAGAGGTCGTCCGGCTTGAGTGGCTGGCAGGCGACCCGCACAGGGAGGCGGCCGACGAATTCGGGCTCGAAGCCGTAGTCGATGAAGTCACGGGTTTCGACCTTGTCGAGGAAATTGACGTCTTCGTCATCGTCGGAGGCATGGTGGGCTCCGAATCCCATTGAGGTGTTGGTGAGACGTTTCTTGATGGATTGGTCCATCTGGTCGAAGGCCCCGCTGACGATGAAGAGTATGTGTTTGGTGGATACGGTGCGTTTGCGTTTTTTTCCGCTCTGCAGGTCCATCATTGCCTGCATCTGGCCCATCATGTCGGTCTGGCTCTGGAGGTTGACCTCGGTGTCTTCCATGAGCTTGAGCAAATTGATCTGTACTCCACGACCGGATACATCGCGACCGCCTCCGCCGTTGTCCTTGTTGGCGATCTTGTCGATTTCGTCGATGTAGACGATCCCGTACTGGGCTAGTTCGGTGTCGCCGTTGGCGGCCTTGACGAGGTCGCGCACGAGGTCTTCGACGTCGCCCCCGATGTATCCAGTTTCGGAGAATTTGGTGGCGTCGGCCTTGACGAAAGGAACGCCGACGAGCTTGGCGACGTTGCGCATGAGGTAGGTTTTTCCGACGCCAGTAGGGCCGAGGAGGATTATGTTTTGCTTCGCGTAGTCGAGTTCGGCCAGGTCGGGGCGCTCGAGGCAGCGTCTCACGTGGTTGAAATGGTCGCAGATGGCGACGGAGATGACTTTTTTGGCTTCGTTTTGCTGGATGACGTAGCGATCGAGGTAGTCGCGGATTTCGCGGGGCTTGAGGTTGAAGGCTTCGATTCGCTTAAGGGCTTCGGCCCGCTCGGCGTCTTCTTCCTCTTGGGCTTGGGAAGGGGCCTGGGGGCTGCCCGCGGAGGAAGCCGCGCCGCTTGGCCCTCCCATGGGGCCGCCGAAGGGCATGAAGGCTTTTCCCTGCTTGAAAAGGTCCTGCAGGTTCTTCTGCAATTCTTCCATCGGGTCTTTTGGTTTATCGTCTTTGCTCATTGGGTGCGGATATTTGATGGCTTTGAGGTTGACGCAACCTAAACTGTGGAAGTAGCTTACCCTCAACTATGTAACGAGTTTTAAACTCCAATTGCCGCCATGTCCAACAACCTCACTAAACGCGATATCGTTCTTCGAATTTTTGAAAAGACGAAGGACATCCCTCAAAGCAAGATTCAGGACACTGTTCAGATGACTTTGGACATAATCTTGGATGCATTGGCGGAGGGGCGAAATGTGGAGCTTCGCAACTTCGGCGTTTTTGAAGTCCAGAAGCGCAAGGCCCGCGTCGGCCGCAATCCTAACCGCCCCGAAACGGATGTCGTCATTCCGACCCGAGCGGTCGTCAAGTTCAAGGCCGGCAAGGTGCTCAAGGCGAAGATCAAGGACATCGATCTCGATGCCCTAGACTGATCGGAAGCAGAGAGGCCATCCTCCTTTTTGAAGCGGTTCCTGTTCGGGAGCCGTTTTTTTTGTATCCAAACGGAACGGGGCGAGGAACTGGGGCTTGGGTAGTCGCGATGTGCCCGCTCGTTTTGCTGCCAGCTTAATGTTGCATTTGCCGACAGCGCTTGGGCATAGTCCCGCGTTTTAAATTTTAGAGACATGGCCACTTTTAAGACATTGCCCGGATTTCGTGAGTTTTACCCTGAGGACTACGCTCAGCGGAAGCACATCTTCCAGATTTGGAGGCAGGTTGCGCGTCGCTTCGCCTTTCAGGAGTTCGATGGCCCGATCCTCGAGTCGCTGGAATTGTTCACGACCAAGTCCGGACCGGAAATCGAGAGCCAGCTTTTTTGCTTCGAGGACAAGGGCGGGCGTCAGGTATCACTGCGTCCGGAGCTGACTCCGTCGCTGGCTCGCATGGTGGCGGCTCGGGCCAACGGGCTGAAGCGCCCGATAAAGTGGTTCAGCATTGGCGACAACTTCCGTTACGAGCGCATGCAGAAGGGGCGTTTGCGCTGCTTCACGCAGTTGAAAGTGGACCTGCTCGGCGAACAAGGGCCGAGCGCGGAAGTGGAGTTGATTGGTCTGCTTGTGCAGACTTTGGTGGGCTTCGGGCTGTCGGAGGAGGACTTCTACGTTCGCCTGAGCGACCGGAATCTTTGGATGCTCTACCTTGGGGCCCTCGGCTACGAAGGCGATGCGATTGGGTCGATTCTTGGAATCGTGGACAAATGGGAACGCATGCCCGAGGAGAAGTTGATTGCCCAACTCGAAGAAGTGGCGGGCGATAAGGCTGCGGAGTTGAAGGAGCGTGTGGATACGTTTCTCAAGCTCGATTCGCTGGAGGCGATTCGCGATTGCTTCGGCGATTTGCAGGGAGCTGGCGAGGCGGCCGAAGAACTCGCGGAACGTTTGGCGGATTGGAAGGTCGTGCTGGATGGCTTGGGGGCGATGGGCTTCGGCGGTTTCATCAAGATCGACCTCAGCATTGTGCGGGGGCTCGCGTACTACACGGGATTCGTTTTTGAAGCCTTCGACAAGAAGGGCGAATTTCGCGCTCTTGCGGGTGGCGGTCGCTACGATGCTCTCGTGAAGAAGATGGGTGGCCCGGATATGCCAGCGGTTGGATTCGGCGTGGGCGATGTGGTTCTGGGCGAGTTGCTCAAATCGCGAGGCAAGATGCCGGAGTTCGTGGACACGGTGGATTTTTACGCGGTTACCGGGGGCGAGGCCGAGAAATTGGCTGCGTTGTCCGATGTGGCCTTGTTGCGTCAGGCCGGTTACTCGGCGGAGTACCAGCTCAAGCCGCAAGCTTTCGGCAAGCAGTTGAAGGCGGCTGCCTCCTCGGGCGCTCGCTTCTCGTTGATTTACGGGTCGGAGGAGTTGGAGAAGGGCGTCGTGAAGCTACGCAACTTGGCGGATCGCAGCGAGCAGGACATTCCGCGCGGCCAATTGCTGGAAGCGGTTCGCGAACTGGTTTAGTCTAGTTTCTGGAGGCGATGAGGGAGAGGGAACGGAGAGGCGGATTCAACACCCTGCTGATGTTGGTCGCCGTTTCGGTGCTCTTCTTCTTCCTTTTTGCCCAGGTCGTGACCAAGCAGCTGCTTTTCCAGCCCGGTCCTGCGAGTTACGAGGCGGATGACTCGATCAAGCTCATCGAGTCGGAGGACGGGACTCAGCTTGCGGTTTATTGGGGGCCGTCGCCCGGGGCGACCAAGACGGTTTTCTATTTCCATGGAAACGGGGAGGACCTCGGGCAGGTTGGGGTGGTGTTGAGCAACTACCGCCTGCAAGGGGTGAACGTTCTCAGTTTCGACTACCGCGGATACGGTTTGTCGGTAGGAACTCCGAGCGAGAGGAATTGCTACGAAGACGCCAGCACGGTGCTCGACTACGCGGTCGCCCAGCTCGGAGTGGATCCGGATAGGCTGGTCTTGCACGGTCGGTCGCTGGGGGGCGGTGTGGCGATGGAGCTGGCGACGACTCGTGGAGCTCTTGGGCTGATCCTGGAATCCGCTTTCCTTAGCGCCTATCAGGTTTACCTGCCGCTCTCTTGGGTGCCCGGAGACCAGTTCGTCAATTCGAAGAAGGCGGGGAAGCTGGAATGCCCGACCTTTTTTATCCATGGGCGCAAGGATGCGGTGGTCGGATTTTCGCACGCGGAGGCTCTTGCTTCGAAGGTCCCGCCGGAGCTGCTGAAGACGCTTTGGGTCGATGGCGTGGGCCATAATGACCTCGTCGACCGGGCAAGCTCGCAATATTGGGCGTCGATCCGCGGCTTTTTAGCCGGTTTGTAGCCTAGAATCAGGGGGCTGAGCACCTTTGCGGGAAGGGATTGGAACCTAACCTATTCTATATTTGCTTTTTGAAAGGCATCACTTTTGATGGGCACTCTTTTTTTCCGATGAAAATCCTAGTAGCAGACAAAATCTCGTCAATTGGAGTCGACTTCCTGAAGCAACAGGAAGGGTTTGAAGTCGTAGAAGCCTACGGCACCTTCAAGGAAGACTATTCCAAATTCCTCGAGCTCGCTAAGGGCGCGGCCGCAATCATCGTGCGCAGCGATTCCAAGGTAAATCGGGAGGTCTTCGAAGCGGCTGCCCCGACTCTCAAGGCGGTCGGCCGTGCGGGTGTTGGCGTGGACAACATCGACTCCGAAGCGGCGACTGACTTCGGCGTAGTCGTCATGAACACGCCAGGTGGCAACACCATTGCAACGGCGGAGCTGACTTTCACCCATATGCTCTGCGGCGCGCGACCAGTGCCTCAGGCAGCGCAGTCCATGCGCGAAGGTCGCTGGGATCGCAAGATCTACGGCGGTAGCGAGCTCTTCAAGAAGACGCTCGGCGTTTGCGGCATGGGCCGTATCGGCGCGGAAGTCGCCAAGCGCGCTAAGGCATTTGGCATGACTGTCTTGGCCTACGATCCTTACCTTTCTGCCAGCAAGGCCGAGGCGATGGGCGTAAAGCAGGTAGAGCTCGATAAGCTTTTCCGCGAATCCGACTATATAACAGTACACATGCCGCTCACCGATGCGACTCGCGGTATGATCAACAAGGAGTCGATCGCGACCATGAAGGACGGCGTGCGCCTCTTCAACTGCGCTCGCGGCGGCATCATTGACGAAGAAGCCCTGCTCGAAGCCCTCGAAAGCGGTAAGGTTGCGGCAGCGGGCCTTGACGTTTACACCAGCGAGCCGCCAGCGGAGGACCATCCTTTCCGCAAGCAGAAGAACCTTATCCTTACGCCTCACCTCGGCGCTTCCACGGAAGAGGCCCAGGAAAGTGTCGGCCTCGAAATCGCCGAAAGCGTGACCAGCGTGCTTCGTGGCGGCGGCATTCGCAACGCGATCAACATGCCATCCCTCGACGAGCAAACGCTCAAGACCGTTGGTCCTTACCTCGAGCTTTGCTCCGCTCTCGGTTCGCTCGTGCAGCAGCTCGCCCTCGAAAAGGTCGAGAAGGTTAAGATCACTTACTCGGGCAAGGTCGTCGATATCGACGCGAATTCCCTGACGCGCGGCATCCTCAAGGGCTTCCTCAAGGAAGTGAGCAGCAACGTCAATTTCGTCAACGCGCTCGTAATCATGGAGCGTCTTGGCCTTCAGGTCGACATTCTCAAGTCCTCTGAAGAGACGGACTACATGGAGCTGATTAAAGTCGAAGCGGTTTGCGCGAACGGCGAAAGCGTTTCTGCCGAAGGTACACTGGTAGGAAAGGGCAACGCCCCGCGTATCGTTTCGATAAACGGTCGTGAAGTGGAAGTTGAGCCCCATGGTTGCATGCTGGTCCTCGCCAATAGCGACGAGCTCGGCATCGTAGGCAAGGTCGGAACCATCATCGGCAAGGACGGCGTAAACATCGCCGCCATGTCGCTCAGCCGCAACGAAGTCGGTGGCGTCGCCCTCAATATCGCATGTTTGGATAGCGAGCCGAGCGAAGCTGCCATGGCGGAAATCAAGTCCATCGGGGCGGTCAAGCAGGCGAAGATCGTCCACTTGTAGTCATTTCGTGGATATAGAGAATGTCTATCGATCTGATAGTCGCACTTAGTGCCGCAGGAGCAGGGTACCTTATCGGTTCCCTGCCTTTTGGCTATTTGGTGGCAAAGGCGAACGGCGTTGATATCTTCAGCGTCGGTTCGAAAAATCCTGGCGCTACCAACGTGAAGCGCTGCGTGGGCAAGAAGGCGGGTAATATCGTCTTCTTCCTGGACGCGGTGAAAGGCTTCGCCGCCACGGCGTGGCCGATGCTGCTCGTCGGCGAGACTTTCCACTATGGCTTGCTTGGACTTGTATTCGCAGTTCTAGGACATTCTTTTTCGCTCTTCACGAAGTTTCGTGGAGGCAAGGGAGTCGCGACGATGCTGGGAGGCGTTGTCGCTTTGATGGTATGGGCGGCCCTCGTGGGGGTGCTGGTATGGCTCGCAGTCTTTTATACCTCCCGTTACGTGTCGCTGGCATCCATCTGCCTAGCTATTAGTTTGCCGATTACGAATCTCGTCATCGGCGCCCCGACCACGCTGACATGGGTATCGCTGGCCCTCGGCCTGCTGGTCGTAGCGCGACACAAGGATAACATCGTTCGCCTCATACGAGGCGAAGAAAACAAGTTTGCAAAGAAGTAGATGAGTGACCGCGTGATAAAGGTAGGCCTATGCGGCTTTGGAGTAGTCGGGCAGGGAGTTTTCAACCACCTGCAACAACGCGAGGACGCTTTGAGCGACCAGCTTGGCGCTCGGGTAAAGGTAACGCGTATCGCTGTTCGTGATACGAGCAAGAAGCGCGATTTCGATTTCGATCCTTCGATCCTGACAACCGACCCCGTCTCGATCGCTACCGATCCGGAGGTGGATGTTGTTTGCGAACTCATGGGTGGGACGACACTCGCTCTGGAAGTGACCCTCGCTGCCTTGAAAGCAGGCAAGATCGTTGTTTCGGCCAACAAGGCCTTGATTTGCGACCATGGGGAAGCTGTTTTTGCGGCTGCCAAGGAAGGCAATGGGCAGCTGCTCTTCGAAGCCAGCGTGGCGGGAGGCATCCCGGTTATCAAAGCGATCAAGGACAGCCTTGTCGTGAACCGCTTCAATAGCATCTACGGCATCCTGAACGGTACCAGCAATTATATCCTGACCCGCATGACCAACGAGGGCGCTGGCTACGCGGAAATCTTAGCGGAGGCCAAGGCCCTCGGCTACGCGGAAGCCGACGAGTCTTTCGACGTGGACGGCATCGACGCGGCCCACAAGGCCGTGGTGCTCGCTTACCTTGCGTACGGACGCTGGGTACCTTTCAAGGATTTATTGGTTCAGGGAATTGCGGAGGTCACTCAGGCCGACATCGCTTTTGCCAAGGAAAACGGATACGCCATCAAGTTGTTGGCGGTGATCGATGTCGCGCACGCCTCGGGCAAGCTCTACATTTCCATATTGCCAACTTTGGTATCCAAAAAGTACGTACTCGGTAGCGTGGACGGCGTTTTCAATGCAGTGTCCGTGCACGGTGATGTGGTGGGCGAGACCGTCTACATCGGCCCAGGCGCGGGACGCGACGCTACCGCGAGCGCGGTGATTGCCGATATCGTCGATGCGGCTAAGCTCATTGTCAACGGTGGCGCAGGCCGCTTCGTCGATCCGGCTCCACGTGGCGGCAAATCGATAGAGTTGGCGGAGCCAGAGGAGATTGAGTCCCGCTACTACGTCCGTCTACAGGTTGCAGACAAACCCGGCGTCATGGCGGAGGTTACCTCCTTGTTGGCGAACCATGCGGTCAGCCTTGCGAGCGTGACGCAGAAGGAGGTCGAGGAAAACGCGACGAGCGCGACTTTGATCGTGACAACTCACTTAACGACAGAACAAGCGATTCTCGATGCGGTAAAGGCGCTCGAGGAGAGCTCCTGCGTGGAAGGCAAGCCTTTCACCATGCCGATCAGTAGCTTCGAAGGCTAATCCGTATTCAACATTTGGAAGCAAATCGCAATGGCTCGAATAGTTAAGAAATTTGGTGGCACTTCTGTGGGCGACGTAGATCGCATCAAGAATGTGGCGAATATCATCAAGGAAGATGTCGAAAAAGGGCATCAGGTCGCAGTGGTGGTATCGGCGCGCTCTGGCGTGACCAACGAACTCATCGCTCGCGCTCAGGCGATCAACGAACAGCCGAACGATCGCGAGATGGACGTGCTGCTTGCGGTCGGGGAGCAGGAAACGATCGCTCTTACCGCGATGGCGCTGCACGCCCTCGGCATCGAAGCGATTTCCATGACGGGAGCTCAGGCGGGAATCAAGACCGACCCTTTCCACACGCGCGCTCGCATCGTCAGCATGAGCTGCGAGCGGATCGAAGAGGCTCTCGAGAAAGGAAGCGTCGTGATCGTAGCGGGATTCCAAGGCGTGAACGACGAGGGCACGACCACTACGCTCGGCCGCGGTGGTTCCGACCTGTCCGCCATCGCGCTCGCCAGTGGCTTGAAGGCGGACCTTTGCCAAATCTATACCGACGTCGATGGCGTTTACACGGCGGACCCTCGCATCGTTCCCAAGGCGAGCAAGATTCCGGAAATCAGCTACGAAGAAATGCTCGAGATGGCGAGTCTCGGCACTAAGGTGATGCAGGCCCGCTCGGTCGAATTCGCTAACAAGTTCAATGTCGTATTCGAAGTACGATCCAGTTTTGACACCTCAATCCCAGGCACAATCGTGAAACAGGAAGTAAGCTCAATGGAAGACGTCGTCGTTCGCGGCGTCGCGCTCGATCGCAACCAGGCCAAGATCATGGTCAGCAATATCCCAGATAAGCCTGGTTCGGCTGCCCAGATATTCGAGGCGCTCGGCAAGGCCAATGTCTGCGTGGACATGATCGTTCAGAATATCGGCCGCAACGGTGTCGCAAACCTTACCTTCACCGTGACGCGCGACGATTCGAAGCGATCGCTGGCGGCAGTCGAGAAGGTGCTCAACGAGTTGGGCGGAGGCGAAGTTGCCGTGTTTGGCGAGGTCGTTAAACTCTCTGTGGTCGGCATCGGCATGCGCAGCCACTCTGGCGTAGCGAGCAAGCTTTTCGCTTCGCTTGCGGAAGCGAAGTCCAATATCCAAATCATCAGTACGTCCGAAATCAAAATCTCTGTCGTGATCGACGAAGAGGGCGCCGAGGATGCGGTTCGTATCGTTCACAGCGCGTTTGACTTGGATAAGATCGAGGACTAGTTGCCAGTGAAATTCGTCAGCACGAGAGGACAAACGCAGCCGCACAGCTTTTCCGAAGCGGTCAAGATCGGGCTCGCTCCCGACAAGGGATTGTTCGTGCCCGAACAAATGCCGGACCTAAGCGCGGAAATTCCGACTTGGGAAGGTCTCTCGTATCCGGAATTATGCTACGAATTTTTCAAGCGCTTCGCGACCGATATTCCCCAGGACGAACTTAAGGCTCTGGTTGAGAAGGCATACAGCCGCTTCGATCACGAGGAGCACGCGCCGTTGGTGAAGCTGAGCGACAAGCTTTACGTGCAGGAGCTTTTCCACGGGCCAACGCTTGCTTTCAAGGACTTTGCCTTGCAGCTGCTCGGCTGTTTCTACGAGCGTCAAGTGGCGCAATCGGGCGAGAGCATCAACGTGCTGGGAGCGACTTCCGGCGACACCGGCGCGGCGGCAATCAATGGTTTGCTGGGCAAGAAGGGCGTCAATATTTTCATCCTTTATCCCGATGGTCGCGTTTCTCCGCTGCAGGAGCGGCAGATGACCTGCCTCGAGGAGGACAATGTTTTTCCCCTTTGCATCAAGGGGAGCTTCGATGATGCGCAGGCTGCGTTGAAAGAGGTTTTTGGCGACAAGGAATTCAGCCAGGAAGTTCACCTTTCCGCGGTCAACTCCATCAACCTAGCCCGCATTTTGGCGCAGTGCGTGTACTACATTTACGCCTACCTGAAGCTTCCTGCGGAACGTCGCGAGCGAGCGACTTTCGTGGTGCCTACCGGCAATTTCGGAAACGTGCTGGCTGGTTGGATGGCCTCTCGCATAGGTATGATCGTGGATGGCTTCCGGGTTGCCACGAACCAGAACGATATTTTGCACCGTTTCTTCGCCGAGGGCGATTATTCGGTAGGGGACGTGCGTCCCAGCCATGCTCCGTCGATGGACATCCAGGTCGCTTCG
>JBNKSG010000054.1:0-19366 GCA_050297195.1 Opitutaceae bacterium
AAGCAGGAGCTGGCCACCTGCCACGGCTCTACACCTGGATCGGAGCTGTCTGGCTTAGCTCGGAGGTCTACCCGGAAGACAGCCATATGGCAGTCCTAGAAAATGCGCTCGAAACCGCGCCGGAGAGCTACGGGATCACGCACGCGCTCGCCCTCTATTACGCGCGTTGCGGACGGTACGAGGAAGCTCAATCCCTCATAACCAATGCCCTTCCCTTGCTCCATGCCTCCTCTCGCGAAGACCTCCTCGCAGACTTTTCCGACATTCGCTCGATCGAGCCGATCTACAAGAAAGACTAGCTCCGAAGAGCTTGTACCAAAAATCCCAATACTTCAGTAGTCCGAACAGCCGTTTGCCCGCGAGACTGAGCCAACAAATCGGATGCCTTACCATGCCAATATACCGATCTGGAAGCTGTCTCGAACGCGGACGAATTCCCTTGAGCAAACAAGCCGCCGGCCAAGCCTGCGAGCAAGTCACCACTCCCTCCGCGAGACAATACCGCATTGCCAGTCGGGTTGATCGCCAGTAGCTCACCATCGCTCACCCGCGTATTGCAGCCCTTTTTCACGACCGTGAGGCCCCTCTGCGTGGCGTACCTGCGAACCGCTCCATCCGAACAATCCGAATCGCCGCTCAATCGCATAAACTCGCCATCGTGCGGGGTAAGGATCACGTCCTGGTTGCCTGACTCGCAGAAGGCCTCCACCACAGCCGGGCACAATGCATCCGCATCCAAAACAACTGGCTTGTCCCAAATGCGCCCCACCTCGTGCAATAGAATTTGAGTCTCGGACTCTTTGCCCATGCCGGGTCCCGCCAGGAGACAGCTTGCCTTGTCGACGATCGACTTGATCTGCCAAAGCCCTTCCAGAGCGAGCCCTCCCTCCGGCGTTTCGGGCCAAGTCCGCCACATCGCTTCGGGTAATTGACAAGCCAACTGCGAGACCACCGACTCGGGAGCAAACACAGTAACCAAGCCCACACCGCTGTGCAGTGCAGCCTGAACCGCCATCGCGAGAGCTCCGGGCATCCCCCGAGATCCGGCAAGGATCGCCAAATGCCCCCGCTGCCGCTTTTCGCTGGAAGCGGGACGGAGCGAACGAAGCGGATCCAGTATCGAATCCGCAACGACAACGCTACTTGCCCCAACGCGTTTCTGGAAGAATCCAATATCCAAATACCGCACTGATCCGGCGTGGTCACTGGAAAGAAGCGGCTCCTTCAAAACCCCAGTCGCAAAGGTAAAGTCCGCTTGAAAGGCCCCTCCATCCGATTCGTCACCGACTCCCGAGGGTAAGTCCACCGCCGCTCGCAAACGAATCGAGCGAGACGCATTCACCGCCGCAAGCAGCGAGCGAACCCCTTTGCGCAAAGGTGGACGAAACTGCATGCCGAGCAATCCATCCAGCAAGATATCGAAAGCTTCTTCTGCAACGATAAAGAGAGCCGCCTCGCTCGGCATCTCTAAAATCCTGAGTTCGACTGCCCGCTCCAAGAGATCGAGAGCGCGTTCGGTATGCGGCCTAAGTTCGGAGCGAGGGGCGGATAAGACAAGCGTCACCTCCGCGATGCAGTCGTCGATCTTTGCCAACTCGAAAAAGGCCAGAAGCGCGTCGCCCCCATTATGCCCTTTCCCAATCAAGCCCAGCAGCCGCAAGCCTTCTTGCGGAAACCCAGTCATCGCGTACGCGCCCCTTAGCGCCTTGCCCAGAGCGGAGCCCGCCTTGCACATCGCCTCCCAAGAATCCTCGTCGGACTTCAAGAGCCGAGACTCAAAGTCGAGCGAATCCGAGCAGCTGAGAACAGGGTGAAAAAAGTTTGCGGACATAACAGTTAGAGAAAACTAGCGCAGCTCGCAGCGAGCCGCCACTGCATAATCGCTTCCACGCTCGCTTACTTCCCTAGCCAATGATCGTAGCAAAGGCGATTGCGGTTTCCTCCGTATGCGAGAGGCTGACTGCCACATGGTTGCCACCGACTTGGTAGAGCAAGACCTTGCCCAATTCGTCGAGTTCGACTTCAGGTTGTCCCCGTTCTCCGGATACAACCCCAATCGACTTCCAATTCAAGTGTTCGCCAATCCCCGTAGTAAACGCTTTCGCCACCGCTTCCTTTGCCGCGAACCGAGCTGCGTACCGCTCGCTCGGATCCTTGAATTTCGAGCAGTACTCTCGTTCCGCGGGCGTATACACTCGCTCGATAAAGCGATCTCCTTGCCGTTCGATCAAATCGCGAATCCGCGAAACGGATACGATATCGACTCCGATCCCAAGCACGGGCCCCTTGAACGGCAAGTTGATCGCGTCCATCTACGCTCCCGCGATCAGGGCCTTCATCTCGCGTACCGCTTCGTCGATGCCGAAGTAGAGAGCGCGGCTAATGATGCTGTGGCCGATGTTGAGCTCGTGAAGGTAAGGAATGGTGATGACCTCGCTCACGTTCACGTAATTGATGCCATGTCCGGCGTTAACGATGAGGCCAAGCTCGTCAGCTAACTTCGCTCCTTCCACGAGACGATCGTATTCGGCCTGCCGTTCGGCGGGCTTGTAGTACGCGTTGGCGTAGGCCCCGGTGTGCAGCTCGATGTACTTGGCGCCCGATTTGGCGGAGGCCTCGATCTGCTCGGCCACCGGGTCTATGAACAAGCTCGACTCGATGCCCGCATCGGCTGCGGCTTTGACGATGCGCTCGATACGCCCGAACTGCCCAGCGACCTCGAGCCCACCTTCCGTGGTCACTTCCTCGCGGCTTTCCGGGACCACGCAGATCGTCTCCGGAAGCACTTCGAGGGCGAATGCCAGCATCTCGTCCGTCGCGGCCATTTCCATATTGAGCCGCGTGGCGATGCACTCGCGCAAGCGACGCACATCCGCTTGCTGGATGTGGCGAGCGTCCTCGCGCGGATGAACCGTGATCCCTTGGGCGCCCGCCTTCTCGCATAATAGAGCGAGCGTGATAGGATCTGGCTCGACGAACTGGCCGCAGCCGCGAGGGCTGTCCTTGTATCGTGCTTGGCGGATGGTGGCGACATGGTCGATGTTGACGCCGAGGAGGATGCTTTTACTAGACATATTCGTATTTTCCGCAAGGTATAGGACTCGCCTACGCCTGACGCAATCAAAGCTTCCAAAGAATGAGCGACGCTCCCGCCCCCTTAGCCACACCGAAAAAACAAGAGAACTTCTTCGTAAACCTGCTCTGCAACTTAGCTCTTCCGATCATGGTGCTGAAGTACGCAAGCGGAGAAGACCGGCTCGGTCCGATACTGGGACTGGTCGCCGCTTTGGCTTTCCCGGTGGGCTACTTCCTCTACGACTTCTCCCAAAGACGGAACTACAACATAATCTCGATCTTCGGGTTTCTCAACATCCTCCTGACCGGCGGCATCGGACTGATGGAAGCGGAGCCAAAATGGGTCGTGATCAAGGAAACCGCGATGCCACTGATGATCGGCGTCCTAGTGCTCGCCACCGCGAAACGCAAAAACTCGCTGCTGAAGACCTTTCTCTTCAACGACCAGATTTTCGACGTGGAAAAGATCCAGAGCCACATCGACACCACCGAAAAGCAAGTCGAGCTCGACTCCCAGTTTAAAGTCGCGAACTGGCTGCTTGTATTCAGTTTCCTGATCAGCGCCGCCCTCAACTTCGTGCTCGCGTCCATGATCGTCAAAAGCCCTGGCGGCACGGAAACCTTCAACCAAGAAATCGCCACCCTCACTTGGGTCTCATGGCTTGTCATCACAGCGCCCACCATGGCGATTCTCATCTACGCCTTGTGGCGACTGGTCAAAGGGCTCAAAAAGCTAACCGGACTCGATTTCGAGGGACTCTTGCACGAGCACCACACTGCAAAAGCGAAATCCTGAAACGGCTGCGATCAGTCTGCACAAACGTGCACAACACCTTGCGAGTCTAATTGTATGAACGATTGGTCCTAAGACCCGTCACTCCCCCAAAAACCTTGAAACGCAAAAAAACGGCCACTCGCGAAGAGAAGCCGTTCGTAAGATTGCTTGCGGAGGTGCTGGGCAGTCCTAGCCGCGGCGATTGTAAGACGCTGGCAGATCGCGCTCGACCGGGCCTTGGTATACCTGACGCGGGCGATTGATCTTACCCTTAGGAGCGGAGGCCACTTCGTGCCAGTTCGCCACCCAACCTGGCATGCGGCCAATCGCGAACATGACAGTGAACATGTCAAGCGGGATACCGATGGCGCGCATCATGATGCCGGAGTAGAAGTCGACGTTCGGGTAGAGGTTACGGCTGATGAAGTAGTCGTCGCTGAGAGCTGCCTTCTCGAGGTTGCGAGCGATATCGAGGCAAGGATCCTTGGTGCCGAGGGCCTCGAGGAGACGTTCGCAGGCTTTGCCGATGATCTTGGCGCGCGGATCGAAGTTCTTGTAGACGCGGTGACCGAAGCCCATGAGACGCTTTCCGCTGTTGCCGCTCTTCGCTTCCTCGATGAAACGGCTGCCATCGTCGCCTTCAGCATGGATGGACTCGAGCATCTTGATCACACCCATGTTGGCGCCACCATGAAGCGGCCCCCAGAGCGCACAAACGCCCGCCGTGACCGACGCGAAAAGGTTCGCTCCGCTGGAACCCACCATGCGAACAGTGGAAGTGGAGCAGTTTTGCTCGTGGTCAGCGTGAAGGAGGAGGATGAGGTCCAAGGCTTCAGCGACTTCCTTGGGCGCCTCGTACTCGTCGTTCGGGCTAGAGAACATGAGGTGAAGGAAGTTCTCCGCGTAGCTGAGGTCCTTCTTCGGGTAGTTGATGGGCAAGCCGTTGGAGATACGGTAGGACATTGCCGCAACCGTCATCACCTTAGAGATGGCGGAGGCGCAAGACTGGTGGAAATTCTCCAGGTCTCGAACTCGGTCGTTAGTCGAGAGCTCCGGATAGTAGCTGCTCAAGGAGCCCATCATGGAAGTAAGGATGGACATCGGATGAGCCGATGGCGGGAACGCCTCGAACTGGCGCACCATGCGCGTGTCGATGTTACAAGTCTTGATCAGCTCGCGAAGGAACTCGTGACGTTGCTCCTCCGTTGGCAACTCACCATAAATGATGAGGTGCGAGGAATCGATGAAGTCAGACTTCTCGGCAACTTGCTCGATCGGATAGCCACGGTAGCGAAGGATCCCCTTTTCGCCGTTGATGAAAGTGATCTCGCTTTGGCAAGAACCCGTATTCCCAAACCCCTCGTCGTAGGTTATGTAACCAGTCTGGGCACGCAGGGTGCGCAGATCTATTGCTTTCTCGTTCGCAGTTCCCTCGATAACGGGGAAAGCGAGTTCAGTGTCGTCGATTTTGAGAATGGCCTCTTTGCTCATTGTCAGGCTGAAGTCAGGTTATGGATCTTGGCGGTAGTCCGCACCAAACAATGCGGATTCTAAGAAACATAACTAATTAGCCCGCCTTACCTACCTTGTAAAGGGCAGGCTAAGAGGAAACTCAATATTAGCTAAACTACAGCTATTCAGCAATTTCGCTAATCTAAGAGCATTGGGCCACAAAATTGGCGTACAGCTGCAAGCCTTTTGCCTGGCTCTTCTCCGGGTGGAACTGGCTCGCCATCAAGGATCCAACTGCTACGGAGCTCGCAAACTCGCCATCGTAGTCTGTCGTCGTCAAGGCGATGGAAGGGTCTTCCGGCTGGATGTGATAACTGTGTACGAAGTAAAACCGGTCCTTCTCCGGGTCTAGCTCAGCCCAGTAGGGAGAGCCCGGCTGCACCAGCTTTGCGTGGTTCCACCCCATGTGCGGGATGGTCAAACCGGGACGCGACTTGAAGCGAACCACCTTGCCGGGCAAAACGCCGAGCCCCTTGACATCGTCTTCTTCCGAATGCTCGAAAAGAGCCTGCAAACCAAGGCAAACTCCCATGAAGGGACGCTCCTCCTTGACCCAAGAATGGATGAACGCATCGAACTTGACCGCTTTGAGCCCGTCTACGCAGTCGCGCAAAGCGCCCACGCCTGGCAGGACCAAGCCATCCGCCTCCCCCACTTGGTCGGGAGACTCTACGATTCGAGGCTTAGCGCCGATCT
This sequence comes from Opitutaceae bacterium, assembly GCA_050297195.1. Lineage (GTDB taxonomy): Bacteria > Verrucomicrobiota > Verrucomicrobiia > Opitutales > Opitutaceae > Pelagicoccus. Next base: position 6,059 of record JBNKSG010000054.1, read on the forward strand.
TCGCGAGGGCGTTCTCCACGCTGCGCAGATTGCCCATGCCGTAATTGATGACCGCAATATCTTTGCTCATCTTTAAATATCCTAGTGTTTCAAGCGATGCTATAGCATCCCCTTGGTCGATGGAAGGCGGCCTTCCATACGCGGGTCTACTCGAGAAGCTGCGTCGATGGCGCGGGCCATACACTTGAAGATACTTTCCACGATGTGGTGCGGCTCTTCCCCGTACTCGAGCTCAATGTGGAGATTCGATCCCAACGTATTCGAAAACGCGCGACAGAATTCCTTGATCAAGATGATATTGAAATCGCGAACGTAGTTCGTCGGCGACTGAACGTTGTACTGGAGAAAAGGACGGTTACCAAGATCGATGGCGACACGCGTGAGGCACTCGTCCATGGGAAGAATGAAAAATCCGTAGCGCGTGATCCCCGCTTTGTCGCCAAGCGCTTGCTTGAAAAGGTCGCCCAACACGATACCTACATCCTCGACCGTGTGATGGTAGTCGACATCGATATCGCCCTCCGCCTTCACCGTCAGGTCAAAGAGACCGTGTCCCGCGAATAGCGTTAGCATGTGATCGAAGAATGGGATGCCAGTATCAACATTGGCGATACCCGTTCCATCGATGTTCAGCTCCGCCTCGATCGAAGTTTCCTTCGTCGTGCGCTTGAGGGATGCTATGCGTTCTTCAGCCATTTTTGGATGGTTTCGCTCACTCGGAGCATTTGATCTTCGTCGCCCACACTGATTCGCAAGAAGGAGTCAGTCAAGGGACTGGAGGGGAAATAGCGGACAAGGATCTTGTTCGCCTTGAAGTACTCGAAAAGCGCCTGCGCCACTTGCGGCCCCGCTTCGCCGGCCGCATTGCGCGGTTCGACAAAAAGGAAATTGGACTGCGAGGGATAACAGAACCAACCGAGTTTCTCCCACTCCGCCCGGTAGTAGTCGCGGGTGCGGCAGATCTTAGCCGCGACTGCCTTGAGGTAACTCTGGTCCTTGAGAGCGGCTAGGCCAGCGGCTTGCGAAAGCCGGTTCACGTTATAGCTGTCGCGAACGCGATCGAGGACGTCGATGACTTCCTTGTCGGCAAGGCCGTAACCGAGACGCAGTCCAGCGAGGCCGTACGACTTCGAAAAGGTACGCGTCACCACAAGGTTGCGATACCTGGAAAGCAGCTCGGTCGCGTTTTCGTTGGCAAAGTCCGCATACGCTTCGTCCACCACCACGATTCCATCGAAGGCTTCGATGACTCGCGAGAGATCCGCGTTCGAGAAGCCCACCCCTGTCGGGGCGTTCGGAGAAGTGATAAAAAGGATTTTGGCGTCGATCTTGGCCAAGGCATCGACGGGCAGTTCCATCGAACGGTCGAAAGGAATTTCAATCGTACCCGAATCCTGAATACCGCACAAAACGGGATACAAGGAATAGCTCGGCAACAAATAGCCAGCCGGCGATTCGTTGGCGAAGGCACGTACCAAGAGATTCAAGATATCATCGGATCCATTGCCAAAGATAACTTGCTCCGGCGTGAGGCCATGTAGTTTGGCGGCTTCTTCGCGGAGTTCGGAACTGCGAGGATCCGGGTAAAGGCGCAAGGCTCCCCCCATCGCGTCCCGGATCGCGCTATCTACCGCCGGGCTGGGCGGGTATGGATTCTCGTTGGTATTGATCTTTACCCATCCTTCGCCCTTCGGCTGAAAGCCGGGGGTATAGCCGTGCAGCTTCTGGATGTGAGGCAAAGCGTATCCAAAAGGTGAATTCATTGTGTTCATCCTTCTTTCCCAAGTCGAGAGCTTACCGAACGCCCATGCGCTTCCAACCCTTCCATACGAGCGAAGGCTTCCACCGTGGACGCCGCTTTGTTCAAGGCAGACTTGCTATAACGAACAAGGCTAGAACGGCGCATAAAGTCGCTGATTTGCAGGCCACTGAAGTGACGGCCCGAGCGACCGGTAGGCAACTCGTGGCTTGGTCCCGCGACGAAGTCGCCGAGAGCAGTCGCCGACCAAGCGCCTTGCATGATGGCTCCGGCGGTAGTGATCGACTTGATCAGCTGGCCGAACTGCTTGGGATCGACCTCCAACTCCATGTGCTCAGGCGCCACGTAGTTCGCTACGGAGGCCGCTTCCTTGTAGTCCTTAACGATTACAGAAAAGAAACCATCTTTCAGCACGGACTTGATTGCATCCTTGCGCGGCAAGCCCTTCATCTGCTCGCGAATCGCCGCCCGTATCGCCTTGGTCTTTTCCTTGGACAAGCTGACCAGAAAAATCTTTTCGCGGCCCGATCCGTGCTCGGCCTGGGCCAGCAAGTCGGAAGCGACGAAGTCAGCATCGGCATGGTCGTCGGCGATCACCAGCAGCTCGCTGGGGCCGGGCAATAAATCGACCCCAATCGTCCCGTAGGCCTGGCGCTTGGCTTCCACCACAAAGGCGTTGCCCGGGCCATAAACCTTGAGCACCGGACGGATCGATTCGGTGCCATAAGCTGCCGCGCCGATCGCCATGATACCGCCGAAACGGTAGGCTTCGGTTACACCGGAGAGATACATGGCCGCCAAACAGCCATCGTTGACCTTGCCGTCCGCGCCACAAGGAGTGAAAGCTACGATCTCCTTTACCCCTGCCAACTTGGCAAGCGCCGCTGTCATGACAACGGTGGAAACAAGGTCGCGCGGGATGTAGAGCCCGACTCTTTCGAGCGGGTAAAAGCGTTCGCCAATAGTCGCTCCGTGAGCATTCTTGGCGGTCCAAGACTTGGGCAGAGCGTGCTTATGAAACTCAGTCACCGAAGCGACTGCATCTTTGATCGCCTGGACATCTCCCTTGGGGAGACGTCGCGCTGCCGCTTTCATTTCATCGCGGCTAATAGGGAACGAGTCGGGAGCAAGCGTCACCTTGTCGATGCGCTTTAGGGCCTTCGCAACGCCTGCGTCTCCTTGCTCGCGTACTTCTCCGAGCACGGAAGACACGGTATCTACGATCGACTGAGGGACCTCAGCAGATTTGCAGAAAGCGGAAAGCTTATCCCAAAAGGTTCGTGAACTGTAGGCCAAGTCTGCCATGGCGACACTTTTGCTATGCGCTTTCGCGCAAGGCAAAGAGAAAGTTAAGCTTCCCCTACTCTCCGACGACAGGCACGCGGAAGCGCTCCAGGTCGAGGTCGATATTAACTTCCGCCTTCGAGTAAGAAATCTCCATGGTCGACTCACCGTATTGCGAAACGTAAGTCACGAGCACCTTCTTGGGAAAACGGATACCGTCGACTTCGAGGTCGCCCTCGTAGGTGAAGACCATCCCCTTTGAACTTTGCATAAACATTACGCGGCCCGTTTCCGGATCGAAGTAGCGACGAAACCAGATCCGATCGCTGTAGACATAGTTCAAGATCACTGCCGACTTGCCGCGGACCTTTCCTTTGCCAACAAATTCGATACGTCCGTTCCGAGTCTTCGGAGCTTTCAAGAAACCAAGGCTATCAGCGATAGTCGCCTCCAGATTGCGCAGCTCCTCGATCTCGTAGAAACTCAAGGAATAGGCGCCCGGCTGCTTGAAGTTCTCCAACTTTCTCCAAGCGCTGGTTGGGTTCAGGGTAGACGTTTCCCGGACACCACCGATCGAAGAGATGAACTGGTAATATCCGGGCTTCGTCATGACCGACTCCACCGTCCCGGATAGGCCGCCCGCTTGCACGAGGACGCCTTCGAAACGAACGGACTCAACGGCGTCCAGCTTGGAATCGCCTCCCATGTAATCGCGCCCAAGGGCCACGGTTTCTTCAATGATCTTTGCCTTTTCCGCGTCGGAAAGTTCCGACGCCTTTTGAGCGGACAGGTTGGTGGCGAGGACAGCAAAAGCCGCTAGGGCTGAGATAGCGTTGGGGAGGATTCGTTTCATTAGATGATTGGGGCTTAAATTCTGGAGATTGAAAAGCGGAGCAGGATATCCCCCGCTCCGCCAAAAGTTAGTAGTTCCGAAGCGGATACGCTATTCCCACTCGATGGTGCCAGGAGGCTTCGAGCTCAGGTCGTAAACGACACGGTTAACGCCTTGCACCTCGTTGATGATCCGCGTGGAAACGCGCTGCAGGACTTCGTAAGGAACGCGCGACCAGTCGGCCGTCATTGCGTCCTTGCTTTCCACGATACGCAGGGCGATCACGTTGTCGTAGGTCCGCTCATCGCCCATGACGCCAACCGTACGAACCGGTAGGAATACACAGAAGGACTGCCAAACCTTGTAGTAAAGCTCCGAGGACATCATCTCCTCATGCAGGACAGCGTCCGCCTTGCGGAGGATGTCGAGGTTGCGCTTGTTGATCTCGCCGAGAACACGAACTCCGAGGCCTGGACCTGGGAATGGCTGACGCCAGACAACTTCCTTCGGCAAACCGAGAGCGGTTCCCAAAGCGCGAACTTCATCCTTGAAGAGTTCGCGAAGCGGCTCGAGAAGCTTGAACTTCATGCTCTTCGGCAAGCCCCCGACGTTGTGGTGGCTCTTGATGGTTGCCGCAGGGTTTCCGTCGATGGAGATGCTTTCGATGACGTCTGGGTAAAGCGTACCTTGGGCGAGGAACTTCGCGTCGCCGATTCGTTTGAGCGAATCTTGGAACACCTTGACGAAAGTCTTGCCGATGATCTTGCGCTTCTTCTCGGGATCGGTGACCCCCTTCAGAGCGGAGAGAAACTTCGAACCGGCGCGAGCGACTCGCACGTCCATGTTGAAATTGCGCTTGTAAAGGTCGACCACCAGTTCGCGCTCGTGCAGGCGAAGCAGACCGTTGTCCACAAATACGCATGTGAGCTGACGCCCAATCGCCTTGTGAATCAGAGCGGCCGCGACGGAAGAGTCTACACCACCGCTGAGCCCAAGCAGGACGCGATCTGAGCCGACCACCTTGCGTATGTTTTCGATCGATTCGCGAGCGAGATCAGCCATCGACCAATCGCCTGTGCACCCGCAGATCTTGCGCAGGAAGTTTTCCAGGATGTTGATGCCGCCTTCTGAGTGGTCGACTTCCGGGTGAAACTGGATACCGTAGATCTTGCGCTTCTCGTCCGCGATTGCGGCGAAGCTCGAATTTTCCGTTGAAGCGATCGCTGAAAATCCGGTGGGCATCTTGGCGAGGCGATCACCGTGCGAGTTCCAAACGCGCAGCTTGTTCGGCAGACCGCGGAACAGGTTTCCCTTTTTCGAGACGGTCAAGGTGCCATGCCCATATTCGCGCTCGTTGCTCTTCTCAACCTTGCCGTCCAGCAAATGAGCAATCAGCTGCACTCCGTAGCAAATTCCAAGCACAGGCACTCCAAGGGAAAAGATCTTCTTGTCCGCCTGCGGAGAGTTCGAAGCTAAGACGCTAGATGGACCACCGGAAAGGATCACTCCGATCACACCGTCTTTTTGCAGCTGCTTAGCCGTCGTCTTGTAAGAGTAGATTTTCGAGTACACATTGCACTCGCGAATGCGACGGGCGATTACCTGTGTGTATTGGGATCCGAAATCGAGTACCGCGATGGTCTGGTGCTTCATGATAAAGATGAGGATTAAAGATACTTGCGGGGGCGCTTGTCACTCGTATTCAGCGAGCGCCGATAAGTTAGAATGATAGTTCGTAGTTGTTGTATTCGCATTTTGGACATTCCTGCCCTTCGGAGACGTCCTTCTTACGAACGGAATACAATTCGCCGCATTTCACGCAGTGAAAGACCCGCCGCTTGCGGCGAATATCGAACACTCGCTTCTCCCTCTTCTCGTAGTAGAACCACAAACCAGCAATAGCCAACAGAGCCGAGCCAGTGTATAGGATGAGGAACCAGGTAAAGGGATGCACGAAATAGCTTGGTTGTAAAAACGCGAAAATGCGTTCTTCGCGGAAGAACGCATTCTCAGGAAAAAGGAAAGATTAGAATTTGAGAGGAGCCTTACTTGGCCTCTTCGTCCTTCTTGGTCTCTTCTGCCGCTGGAGCGTCTTCTGCTGGCGCTTCTTCAGCTTCCGCAACCGGTGTTGCTTCTTCAGCGGCGGGCTTGTCAGCCTTCTTAGCCTTGGGCTTGCTCTTCTTTGCGTAGCCTTCGTCGTCCGCGTCGATCAACTCGATAAGCGCCATCTCGGCAGCGTCGCCACGACGTGTACCGATTTTGTAGATACGTGTGTATCCACCGTTGCGATCCTTGAACTGCTCAACCTTCTCTTCGAAAAGCTCGTGAACGACGCCTACGTCGCGAACGCGAGAGATCGCGATACGACGGTCATGGAGCGTTCCCTTCTTAGCGAGGGTGATGACCTTTTCAACGAATGGACGAAGAGCCTTGGCCTTCTTGAGAGTCGTCTTGATGCGGCCGCGCTGGATGAGCGCTGTTGAAAGATTGGCGAGGAGAGCTTCGCGGTGCTCCTTCTTTACGCCGAGTTGATTACGATGCTTGCGGTGACGCATGGCTGTCTAGAGTGTAAGGTTACGTTTAGAGCTCCTTCTTGTTATCGAGGAGGCGTTCGTCAAATTTCATGCCAAGCGAGAGACCGAGGGACTCGAGCTTGTCTTTGATTTCGTTGAGAGACTTCTTACCGAAGTTACGGTACTTGAGCATCTCTTGTTCGCTCTTCATCGCGAGTTCACCAACCGTGGTGATGTTCGCGTTGTTGAGACAGTTCGCAGCGCGAACGGAGAGTTCGATTTCATTGACGCTCATGTTGAGGAGCTTGCGGAGCTTGTTTTGCTCTTCGCTTACTTCGCCACCTTCGTCTTCAAACTCGTAGTTTTCGTCGGATACGTTGTCGAAGACATCGAGGTGATGCTTCAAGATCGCGCCGGCTTGCTTTAGGGCGTCGTCTGGAGTGATACGTCCATCGGTCCAAACTTCTAGGAGAAGCTTGTCGTAGTCGGTAATCTGTCCAACGCGAGTCGCCTCGACAGCGTACTTAACCAAGCTAACAGGAGAGAAAAGAGAATCGATAGCGATAACGCCAATAGGATCCTCCTCATCCTTGTTGTCGTCGCCCGGGCAGTAGCCGCGACCTACCTTAACTTCAAGCTCAGCCGTGAATGGCATTTCGCGGTCGAGCGTGCAGATGATCTGGTCAGGGTTGACGATTTCTACATTGGAATCCGGCTGGATATCCGCTGCAGTGATCGCGCCCGAACGGTTCGTGTTGATCATCAGCCTTACTCCTTCGCGCTTGTGGCAAACGAGCAGAACCTTCTTCAGGTTGAGAACGATATCGGTGATGTCTTCAACGATACCGTCCACACTCTGAAACTCGTGGCTTACCCCTTCGATCTTGACCGAAGCGATTGCAGCGCCCTCGATCGAGCTGAGGAGAACACGGCGCAGCGAATTGCCAATGGTGTGCCCATAACCCGCTTCAAAGGGTTCAGCATGGAACATCGCATAAGTTGAAGAGGAACCCTCTTCTACTTTAACAAGGCGGTTTGGCAGTTCGAACTTTCCAATACGTTTCGGCATGTTGCGTTATGGGCTACGGATGGGCTTAAAATTAGTTGGTCGGAGTGAAAATAGATGAATAAGGACAGTCGCGATTAGAAGCGGCTGTAGAACTCAACGATCAGCTGCTCGTTGATGCTTGGCTCGAGTTCCTCACGAGTCGGCTCGCGATTAACGACACCGCGGAACGCTTCGTCCTGACGGGTCATCCAATCTGGTACGTTGCGCATGCGGTTCGCTTCCATGTTGCGGGTAGCGAGCTGACGGGAAGAGGTCGAGTTACGAACTTCAATCTCGTCGCCAACCTTGACCTGGTAGCTAGGGATATCGACCTTCTGGCCGTTCACGCAAATGTGGCCATGGTTCACGAACTGACGAGCAGCCTTACGAGTCTTGGTGAAACCGAGATCGTAAACGATGCTGTCGAGACGTGTTTCGAGGAGCTGCAGGAAGATAGTACCTGTTACGCCACGAGTAGCCTTTGCCTTGTCGAAAGTGCGGCGGAACTGTTTTTCCATCAGGCCGTACATGAAACGGAGCTTCTGCTTCTCGCCGAGGCCGATCGAGTACTCGGACTGCTTGCGGCGGAGGCGAGGTCCGTGCTGACCTGGTGGGTAGTTGCGCTTTTCAAGAGACTTGGAAGAGCCGAAAATTGGCTGTCCGAAACGTCTGCTGATCTTGGTAGTAGGACCGGTATAACGAGCCATGATCTTCTTAGATTTGAGATTTCAGAGATTGAAGCGATTCGCGACTAGACGCGACGACGCTTAGGTGGACGGCAGCCGTTGTGAGGAATTGGTGTCGTATCAGTGATCGAGGAGATCTCGAGACCGAGCGTCTGGAACGCGCGAATCGCCGAGTCACGACCCATTCCAGGTCCCTTCACTTCGATCATTACTTCCTTAAGGCCGTGCGCCATCGCAGCCTTGGCTGCGTTTTGGGTAACGATCTGAGCGGCGTAAGCAGTGGACTTACGGGAACCGCGGAAGTTCATCTTACCAGCGCTCGCCCAAGAGATCGTATTTCCCTTGAGGTCGGTGATGGTGACGATGGTGTTGTTGAAAGTCGCGCTTACCTTGGCGATGCCAGTGGTGATGTTCTTGCTCCCCTTCGCCTTGCGGATCTTGAGATCGCCGATCTCCTCCTTCAGGAGATCCTGAGCGGTTGGCTGCTTTTTAACACCACCAATGAGCTCTTCTACAGGAGCTTCCGCCTCTGCACCTTCTGCAGCGACATCCTTCGCTTCTTCTTCTTCAGCTTTTACTTGTTCTTCAGACATGACTAGATGGTCCTATGTTATTTGCGGAGCGAGCCCTGAGTCTTAACCTTACCCTTGCGAGTACGCGCATTGGTCTTCGTACGCTGACCGCGAACAGGAAGACCGCGACGGTGGCGGAGGCCACGGTAGCAGTTGATGGCCTGGAGGCGCTTCATGTTACCGGTGAGCTCACGGCGGAGATCACCTTCGACGACGAACTGAAGCTCTTGGATCTTGCTCATGATGGCATTGATCTGCTCCTCGTCCAGGTCCTTGGCACGCATGTCTGGATCGATTCCAGTTTCTGCGAGGATCGTCTTTGAACGTGTTGGTCCGATACCGTAGATGTAACGGAGAGAGAATTCGAGCTTCTTGTTGGCTGGAATGTCAACGCCTAGGATACGTGGCATGGTTCTAGCAAGTTATTGGTTTAAAAGTATTTGTGAAGATAGGCAAATCCGCGTCGCCTGACGCTAAAGATCGCCTGTTTCTTGAATGAGGAAAGTCGTCGCCCGAGCGAAACACGCCGCCGGAAGAAAAAAGAGCAACGAAATGAGCCCTCTTCCAAAGAAAGTAAAGAATTAATTTGTCGTTGTTGCTATCTGAATGAAATAAGCCGCGAGGCCTACGAGGAAGATGATAAGCACCGCCGCATAGAGCTGGCCTACATTCTTTAGTTCGGTTGCACCACCGAGTGCTGATTCGGCGCCACGAGCTTGGTTACGCCCACGAATGCGACCCTTCTTAAGGAAGCCATCGTAGTGACGCTGCAACAGATGTGTCTCGATTTGTTTCATGGTATCCAGAGCAACCCCCACCGTGATGAGCATACCGGTACCGCCAAAGAAGATGGCGACACGCATCGGGATCTCATAGAGGAAGAGCAATACGTCTGGAAAAACGGTTATGATCGTCAGGAAGAGAGCTCCCGCGAGCGTGAGACGAGTCATCACGAAATCGAGGAACTTGGCAGTTGGCTGCCCCGGACGTACGCCTGGAACATAGCCGCCATACTTCTTGAGGTCGTCGGCGATCTGGATCGGACGGAACATGACCGAAACCCAGAAGTAGCTGAAGAAGAGGATCATCAACCCGAACACGATATAGTAGGTAGTCGAGCCACGCACCAAGTAGTTCGCGGCATCAACCAACCACGGAAGCTCGAGAGCGGCACCGATTTGGGAAATGATCTGCTGCGGGAAGGACAGGAGCGCGGAGGCGAAGATAACAGGCATGACACCTGCGTAATTCACCTTCAAAGGCATGAAGGAACTTTGCCCTCCGTAAACCTTCCGCCCCACTACTCGCTTCGCATACTGCACGGGGATCTTTCGCATGGCCTGAATGACCGCGACCAAACCAGCCGTGACGAGCACGAGCAGAGCCGCCATCAAAATACCGTGACCGAATACGAGCTTCTTAACGCCAACGGGACCAAAGAAGAGATCGTAGGTCGCCTTGGCCGCGCCTGGCAAATCGGAGATGATACCGATCGTGATGAGAATTGAGATACCGTTGCCGATTCCCAACTTGGTGATCTGCTCACCAATCCACATCAAGAGGACAACACCCGCTGTTAGCAGGACGGTCGAAGACAAAAGAAACCAGAACTTGTCCTCGATGATAATATCGCCGAAGGCATCTGTTGAGAACCCTGGAAACAGAGTGCCAGGATTCTGCAGACCCAAGATCAAGAGCACACCCTGCACCGCAGCGATGATCACCGTTGCGTAGCGAGTGTACTGTGAAAGCTTCTGGCGACCCGCCTCCCCTTCCTGCTGCAAACGAGCAAGAGCCGGGAAAACCGCTCCCATCAGCTGAAAGATGATGGAAGCCGAAATATAAGGCATGATCCCCAAGGCAAACACTGCGCCGCGCAAGAACGCGCCACCAGTGAACATGTTGTACAGTCCCACCAAGCTGCCGCCACCCGAAGCTGTTTGCTCGGCGAAATAGTCCTGCAACGGCTTCATATCGAGGCCAGGAAGCGGGATGTTCGCGCCAATACGGGCGATGAACAGAAGAGAGAGCATCAGAAAAATTTTCTGACGTAGCTCAGGTATCTTCAGACAGTTGGTGAACGCAGATAGCATGCTTTAGTAAGTCGGGGATCAGTGCGGGGATTAAGCTTCAGCTACGATGGCTTCACCACCGGCTTTCTCGATCTTCTCCTTAGCGGAGCCGCTGAACTTAACAGCCTTGATCTTGAGCGCCTTTGTGATTTCGCCTTCGCCGAGGATCTTGAGCGGCTTGTCGTTCAAACGAACGAGGCCAGCAACCGCGAGAGCATCGCGATCCACTTCCGTTACGGAGTCGTCGAGCTTAGCGAGCTCGCCAACGTTAACGGTCTCATACTCGGTGCGGAAGTTCTTGTTGTTGAAGCCACGGATCGGAAGCTTACGGAAGATTGGCATCTGGCCACCTTCGAAGCCGATACGGATACCACCGCCCGAACGAGCTGTCTGTCCCTTACCGCCGCGACCGGAAGTCTTACCATGGCCGCCACCTTCACCGCAACCGACGCGCTTGCGACGGTGCGTGGCACCCTTAACATTAGATAGATTATGGAGTCTCATTTTGAGGAGTTCCTGTAGTTAAATTAGAATTAACCACGAAGACGCTTATAGTCTTCGTAAGTTTTGAGCTTCTTGAGGCCATCGAGCGTGGCGAGAACGATAGCGTTCGGATTGTTGGAACCGAGAGACTTGGTGAGCACGTTGTGAACGCCAGCTGCTTCGAGTACCGCACGTACACCGCCACCGGCGATGATTCCCGTACCAGTCGTCGCCGGGCGAAGGAGAACCTTGCCACCGTCGAACTCGCCGAGAACTTCGTGAGGAATAGTGTCACCCTTGAGCTTTACGGGCTCGAGGTTCTTGCGAGCTTGCTCGGTGCCCTTGCGGATCGCTTCAGGTACTTCGTTCGCCTTGCCGTAGCCGATGCCAACCTTACCGGATTGATCGCCTGCGACAACGAGAGCGGAAAAGCTGAAACGGCGTCCGCCCTTAACAACCTTCGCGCAACGGTTGATGAAGACTACCTTTTCGGAAATGCCATCATCTTCGCGCTCTTCGCGCTGACCGCGTGGTCCGCCACGATTGCCGCCAGGACCACGATTGCCACCCGGGCCGCGATTGCCGCCGGGACCGCGATTGCCACCTGGACCACGATTGCCACCTGGGCCACCTGGACCGCGGTTACCACCTGGACCAGAACGACCTGGTCCGCCTGTGTTTTGCTGTGAAGTCATCATAGGGCAATTAGAAATCTAGGCCGGCCTCGCGAGCGGCATCTGCGAAAGTTTTGACGCAGCCATGGTACTTACGTCCGTTACGGTCGAATACGACCTTGCTGACACCCGCTTCCTTGGCCTTTTCGCCGAAGAGCTTGCCGAGAGCGGCAGCGCCAGCGTTGTTGGCCTTGAGGTTCTGGGAGCGCACGTCCTTGCCAAGGCTGGACACGAAAGCGAGGGTTGTACCTGACTCGTCGTTGATGGCCTGCGCGTAGATGTGCTTGTTGCTGAGATGGAGACTGAGGCGTGGGCGCTCTGGAGTGCCGATAGCCTTCTTGCGCACGCGCCAGCGGCGCTTCTGCAATAGGTCGTTTTTCTTCTGAATTTTCATCTGTTAACTCTTCCTTTGGAGTTTGCGGTTCAAGTCCTAAGCCCTCGCTTAGACAGACTTGCCTTCCTTGCGGATTACATGCTCGCCAACAATGCGAACACCCTTGCCCTTGTACGGCTCGATTGGAGCGAACTTCTTGATAGAAGCGGCTGCCTGACCGACCATGTGCTTGTCGATACCCGATACCTTCACCTTGGTGCTGCCATCGAGAGTAACGGTAACCCCTGCTGGGATCTTGTAGTTACAGTCGTGCGAGTAGCCGAGCTTAAGGTTGAGTACATCGCCTTGAAGGTTCGCCTGAAAACCAACCCCAGAGATCTCAAGATCCTTGGAGAAGCCTTCGACTACGCCCTGCACCATGTTCGAGATGATGGAACGCGCGGTGCCATACATGGCGTTGGCGAAACGGGTGCTATCCGCTGGGCTGACCTTGATCTGGTCGTCCTCAACAACGATAGCTACCGCGGAGTTAAACGTTTTTTCGAGCTTACCCTTGGGGCCCTCTACCTTAACGGTAGTGCCGCTGACGTCGATCTTGACGCCAGATGGGATAGCGACTGGAAGTTTTCCGATTCTGCTCATTTCTGGTTTTCCTTTCTTACCAAACGTTGCAGATCAGTTCACCGCCAAGCTTCTGGCGGCGAGCATCGCGGTCCTTCATCACTCCCTTAGGAGTGGTAAGGATACAGACGCCGAGGCCGTTGAGAACGCGAGGGATCTCAGTGCTCTTAGCGTAGAGACGAAGACCTGGCTTCGAGACACGGTCGATACCGTTGATGGAGGCTTCCCCATCGACGTACTTGAGGCTGACCACGATAGTCTTGTGGCCATTCTCGTCGGTACCGTCCTTCACTTCGCTGACAAATCCTTCATCGAGAAGGACCTTGGCGATAGCTGCCTTTAGTTTTGAGTGCGGCGCGGACGTCTCCGCCTTGCCGGCACGAGACGCATTACGGATTCGCGTTAAGAAGTCGCTGATTGGATCAGTGTG
>JBNKSG010000055.1:0-19258 GCA_050297195.1 Opitutaceae bacterium
TGCCCGGCTCCATCATGTTCAGGCAACCGATCCAATTGAGCGGCGTATTGAGCTCGTGGGAGATGTACTGGATAAAAGCGAGCTTGTCCGCGTCGAATTCCGCGAGCCGCTCGTTCGCTTCCGCCAAGCGCTGCTCGCTATCCGAGAGGGCTTCCTTTTGCAGGCAGGCGTTGAGCGCGTTCGCGAGCTTGGCATTCAGCGCCCCAAGCGAGTTGATCGTGCGCTGGTCCAGCGGCCCCCCGCTCTTCACTAGTACTAAGACGCCAAATTCGGGCAGCGAGAAAAAATAGGCGTACTCGTCGTCCGGCGTATTGTGACAAAACGGAAGCTCACCGAGCAGGGCCTCAGCCCCAGCGGCATCGCAACGCGGTTCCAGACGCGTATTCACGATGTGGATCGCCCGATTTGCCGCCGCCTTCTTGGGCAACATGTAAAACGGCTCGAACTCGATGGCGTCCTCCCCAATTTCGATCTTCCTCAGAACGCAGCCGGCCGAAAGGTTCAGCTTCCGCAAGTACTTGCCTAGGCACTCCCTTAGCATCTTCCGGTAATCGAAGCCGATTCCAATCGACATCGAGATCTCGTAGTAGATCTGCTGTTCTTCGGCGCGAGGCAACATCAGGTTTCCATGACCGCAACCACTGCGGTCTTGTTATAAAATTCCAAGTAGTCCTTCCGGTTGTTCGCAATCTCGCCCAAGCTGAGTACCCCGAAGGTCGGCGTCTCTGAGTCGATCGACAAGGCCTTCAGCTCCTGCTCGAACTCCTCCCCGAGAAACAAGTAGCGCGAAATGCAATCGACCAGGAAAACCGCCCGCCGGTCCACCCTTCCATCGTAGGAGCCACGTCCCCTACGCAGCGCTTCCTTGGCCGCCGCCACCAGAGACGCGGGATCCCCTTTCATGATGTGGACAAACGCGTTTTGCGGCAGTTCGCCGATACAGACGATCTCCTTGTTCGGCCCCAAGGAAACCGGGTCGCGCACGATCTTCTCCGCAGCAAGTCGGCTGATTCCGAAGGGATAGCTGTTAGCGATCTCGAAGAACTTCTTCTTGGCGAAAACGTTTCCCGCATGGGCTTCCACCGTTTCGCGATACACCTCATAAGCCGGTTGCCAGTCGAGCGATACAAGCTTGTTCCGATCCGACTCGGTGACCTCAAACGGTCCTCCCAATTCCTGCCAGCCATGCGACACCCCGATGCCGGTCTGCAGATTCGTAAACGCCAACACCGCGCAATCCTTCACCAGCCCGCGATTCGTGAACAGGCAAGGACGCTGCTCCAAGCTCAGCGAGCCCGCTCCTCCGCCAATGTAGTTCGCCTCCAGGCCGAAAACCGCAAACAGGTCCTCCACCAAACGATTGATATGCGTGGACAAGCCATCCACGAACACCATCACCGTACGCGTCCGCGACAGGTCGATATCCAAAGCCTCCAAACGCGCCTCGAAGTCATCGCTTGAGTCGCTCAAGCCCGATATGGTCTCCACCTGCAAAGACTCGTCCAAGCCTACCACAATGTGGCCTTTGTCCATGAGAGCCGTACCCAAAATGATCTGCGGAAAGATCCCGCCCGCCAACGGCAGTGTTTGCGCTTGCAGGATCGGGGCCAACTCCTCCTTCGCATACCCGTTTCCGTCGCAGGCCAAAACCAGCAGAGACGCCACGCCCGACTGGGAGGACACCGCTCGCAGGCTCGAAGCGAGGGCGGATGCGTTGGGACTGTTGCTACTGTGGATTAGCATCGTGGAATGTTTTAAGGGCGCTTGTCGGACTTCCCCTTGACGAGGTCGATTGGGTAACGAAGCGCATTCTTAGCCATTTTTCGATCAATTGCGACCGTCAGATCGATTCCTCCGCGATTCGCGAACTGCAGGGCGTAGATCACCACGTCAGCCAGCTCGTCCTCGATGGCTTCCCGCTTGGCCGGATCCCGCAAGAGCTCCTCGCAGCCCGCTCCCTCCAGCCACTGGAATGGCTCCATCAATTCCGCCGCTTCCCCTGCCAAGGCGACACTCAAGTTCTTCAAAGTGTGAAACCGCTCCCAATCCCGCTCCTTGGCGAAATCAGCCACTCGAACTTTCAACTCAGAGATTGGCGTGTCCTTATCCGTGTCCGGCATAGGTAATCACTCAACGGATACATTGGGAGAAAGCGAGTTAAGAGGCGTTTTTAAGTAAAGCCACCTAAGCCCAGCTATCCTTTTTACTACTTGGAAAGCAAAGCGCTCTCGTAACAGGCAATGTATTGCGGAACGATCTTCTCCGCCGTGAAGCGAGACAACGCTCGCTCCTTCGCTGCAGTCCCCAATCGCCTCGCTCGCTCCGGTTCCTCGACTAGCTCGTCGATTCGGGCAGCCATCGCATCGCAATCGCCAAACGCGCACAGCAGTCCCGACTTGCCCTCTTCCATCACCTCCGGAATCCCGCCAACGCGAAACGCGAGGGACGCCTTCCCCAGAAACATGCCTTCCAAAATGCTCAGGCAAAAACTCTCGGTCTCCGAAGTATAGATACCGAGGTCGCTCGCTTCAATGTAGTCCTCGATCGGATACCCATTTTGGCGAACGATTACCGTGTCCTCCAAGCCTAGCTCCGCGACCTTCCCATCGAATTCCTCAAACGAGTTTCCGGCGAGCACAACGAGCTTCAAGCGAGAGCGATTCTTGCAGCGGGCAATCGTTTCCAGCATCAGGTCGATCCGCTTGACCGCGCGAAGGTTCGAGGCATGAAAAAGGGTGAAGCAATCTCCCAACCCCAACTCTTCCCGCATCTGCTCGCGCGTCTTGGTCGCTTGACCCGGCGTATAGAAATTATGGATCACCTCCACCGGCTTGCCTACGTCGAACACATCTTCCGTGTCCCGTCTCAAGCTGTCCGAAACGGTTGTCACTCGATCCGAATGCTGCAGCGAATACTCGATCGCCCGCCGATAGTTCGGATCGCGCCCGAGCAAAGTCGTATCCGTTCCGTGCAAGGTCGTGACGATTCGTAAACGATCCTGCTTCGCCATCCGCTTGGCAATGTACGCCGCAGTGGCATGCGGCACCGCGTAGTGAGCGTGTATGATATCCAGGTTCACTTGGTCCGCAACTTCGGCGATCTTGACCGCTAGCGGCAACGTGTAGTCCGCGTATTCGAAAAGCTTATATTTCGAAACGGCGACCGGATGAAAATGGATACGCGGCAGCGACGTATCCAAGCGGACTGGCTTCGCATAGCTGAAGCAGTGAACCTCGTGCCCGCGGGCCGCGAGCTCCGTCCCCAAGGCCGAGGCAAGGATCCCGCTCCCGCCTACCAGCGGATAGCACGCGATGCCGATTTTGAGCGGTTGATTGGAGTCCACCTAAAACAAACGAATTCCACGCGGCGCCGAATTCAAGCCATTCACCAGAACGGGATCGTTCGGCCAGAGGGCTTGAGCGTACTCGCACCCTGCTTGCAGCCCCAAGGTCCGCGCCCGCGACACCTGCAGCTCCAAGTAGCGCCGCGTCTTCATCTGGGAAGCATGGCAGTTCATCATCTCGCGCCAGCCATCGACCTGCAGAGAGACATCGAAAACGAAAGGCTGTTGAACCCGCGGCTCAGCCCCCGGCGTGATCGCATAAAAATAAAGCGACTCGATCGCATGCGGAGCCAGATCCGAAAGGTCAGCAAGCCCAGCGTAGCGGGCCAAACGAGCCGCATCCCGAGCCACCTTGCCGATCGCAGCGTGGTCCGGGTGCTGATTCTCCTCAACGCTCGGAGCGAGCAACAGATTCGCCTTCGACTCCCGAATCGCGCGAGCGATCCGCAAGGCATTGTCAGGGCTCGCAAGGATTTTGCCATCTCCCCCACATTCAACAAACTCCAAACTCGCGCCACAGCGAGCCGCAGCGGCTTCGCTCTCCGCTTCACGTTCTTCCGGAGAGCCACTACTCCCAGCTTCCCCTTTCGAACAAACCAAAAAATGAATACGGCTCCCTGCCTCGGCTTCCTTCAGCAAGATCGCGCCGCAGCCAAACTCGATGTCATCGGGATGCGCTCCTACCACTAAGATAGATGTTTCCTTACTCTCCGACATAGGCTTCGTCACTGCGGTCAATGGGGTCTCGTTCAATAAACTCGATCTCAGGAGCGTCGCCCTTGTTCAAGTATTTAATCTCCCCCGCCCCGGCGATGTAGTGCGTGCAACGCAAAACCGACTGCATCCACCGCAAGCGCGTATCGCGCGTCGGCGTGACCTTTCCCTTGTCCCTCGCGTCCGCTTCCACCTGCAAATAAGAATTCCCCCCGCGATGAAGCGCAAAGCCGACGCCATGCTTGCGCGCCCTTACGAGCTCACCCTCCAACATCGTATCCACAAAAAAGTCGTCCACCGAAATCGCCTTCCGCCGAAACGCCTCAGAACCTGAACGCTCGACACGCATCCCCTCGAGCAAGCCCATGCCACGGTACATCTCCAAGCAAAAGTCCGCCGCGTTCTCCGCTCGGATCGAAGCAAACAAATCCACCAATTCCGCAGCCACGAACTGCGGCAACTGCCGGGCCATATTCGCCTGCCATTCGCGGTCCACCCTCTTGGCGAAAAGCGGCGAATACTTCTTCTGGATCTTGTTCTCGAAAGCGAAGTTTAAACTTTGGACTTCGCCCGTTTTCAGATGCCTAAGTTTCGTTTGCGTCTCGCGCGGATCGTGATCGCAGTCGTGATAGAAGAAAACGATCTCCCCACCGATTTCCTGCTGCAAACGGCGAGCCGTCCAAATCTTGGATACCAGAAAGCGCTTCGGGAAAAAGCCAGATGGCTGTTGCCCAAAACAAATAATAGGCGAGCTCACTTTGCGACCTCCTTAGGCATTATTAACTGAATGATGAAGGCGATGAATATCACGGAAAAGCAACCAATGAGATTAAACCATAAATAGCCGATTTGATCTTTGAGAACAAAATACAAGACGATCACCATCAACTGTGAAATGACCGCCGAAACAAACACAGCTGTCCCGCGCACAAACTTAATAAAAAACGCCACGAGAAAAACCCCGAGAATCACTCCATAGAATATGGAACCGAGAATATTGATCCACTCGATCAGGTTTTCCGTCAGCTTAGCGAAAAAGGCGAAGGCCACCGCCACGATCCCCCAAGCGGTGGTCAATAGCTTCGATACGATCACTTCGTGAGTCTCGCTAATATCGCCCTTCTTCAAGGTCGCGTAAAAATCGATCGTGGTCGTCGATCCGAGCGCGTTCAGCTCCGACGCGGTCGAAGACATGGCCGCGCAGAAAATCACCGCGACCAGCAATCCCACCAACCCTTTTGGTAGCGTATTAACGATAAAGCTCAGAAAAACGTAGTCCGAATCTTCCGTCTTCGTATCGGGGAGCGCTTTTAAAATCAACGCCTTCACGGAGCTTCTCTTTTCCTTGGAACGTTCTTCCAGAGCCACGGCTTGTTCGGAACGTTCGGCGATGAGCCCTTCATTCGCGCCGCGCATCGCAAGGGCAAGCGATTTCGTAGCATCCGCCCGTGCCTCTGCGATTTCCTGATACTCAGCCTGAAGGCTCGCCAACTCATCCCCGTATTCCGTTTGCGCCACGGAATCGAGAGTCGCCTGATTGAAGAAAACAGGCGGCTTTTCGAATAAGTAGAAAACGAATACCATCACGCCTACGAACAGGATGAAAAACTGCATCGGGATCTTCACGACTGCATTGAAAAGCAGACCGAAGCGGCTGGCGCTCACCGAAGTCCCTGCCAAATAGCGCTGCACCTGAGATTGGTCCGTTCCGAAATAAGAGAGCGAAAGAAACAAACCTCCCAATATGCCCGACCAAAACGTGTAGCGCTTGTCGAGATCGAAGGAGAAATCCACCGCCTCGAGCTTACCCATCGCTCCCGCAACAGAAACGGCGTCGCCAAACGAGACATCGCCCGGCAGCCCCTTCAAAATCATGCCGAAGGCGATCACCATGCCCACTAAGATCACTCCCATTTGGTAGCGCTGCGTAATGCTCACCGCCTTCGTTCCGCCCGAAACGGTATAGGCGATCACCAAAGCCCCGACCGCTACAATCGTAATATCGAGATTCCATCCCAAAAGAGTGGATACAATAATAGCCGGAGCATAGATCGTAATCCCCGCCGCTAAACCTCGCTGTACCAGGAAAAGAAAAGCCCCCAACAAACGCGTCTTCAAATCGAAGCGTTGCCCGAGGTATTCATAAGCCGTGTACACCTTCAGCTTTCGATAGATCGGGATAAAGAAGATGCAGATAATAATAATCGCGAAGGGCATCCCGAAATAGTTCTGCACAAAGGCCATCCCATTCTCATAGGCCTGTCCGGGTGTTGAGAGAAAGGTGATTGCGCTGGCTTGGGTTGCCATAACCGACAAGCCAATCGTCCCCCAGCGAATCGAATCATCGCCTTTCAAGTACCCCTGCAGTCCGCCGCTATCTCGCGAGCGCCACATTCCGTAAACCGCGATTCCCACGAGCGTCCCTACTAAAACGACATAATCGAGAGTGCTCACGAGTAGTACCGGGTAAACAAATAGAATGCGACCACTTCCACCGCAAAGAAGAGAGCCACGAACCAATAGACGCGTCTCCAGCTACCGAATACCGGGGGTCCCTCCGGCTCTTGCTTGTCCTGATTCCTTTCTACCATGTTTCTCTAGAGTTGGTCGCTTGAATTGGATTCGTGCCCGAGAGACAAGATGTTAGCGAAAATTCGATACGCCCCGGGCACTCCAGCCGGAAGCTGGCGAAACCAAGAAATTCCGGTATACACAAAACATCCCTCGCCGTACTTCGCGACGAGCAAACTCCCCTTGCGCTCCGGTTCGCCGGGATCGTTGATCGAAAAAATCGGCTCAAACGCAGCATCCCAGGAATCCGGAAAATAGAGTCCCCGCTCCTGAGTCCACGAATCGAAATCGCGGGCCGTAATGCGATTTGGAGTATTCATAACCGGATGGTTCGGAGCGATCACCCGCACCTCCGCATTCTCGTCCGTCACCCGATCTCGAGACAGGCCCAGAGCATAGGGAGCAAGCTTATCGGTCTTGAGCCCTCGGTTCGTGTTGTACTGCACGACAACCGTGCCACCCTCCTTCGCGAAACGAAAGAGGTCCTCCATGATCGCATCGATATTCTCAACCGTATTGTAGGCGCGGATACCCACGACTACCGTGTCGATTCCGTCGAGCGTGCTTGAGTCGAACCCATCCGCTGAAAGCTCGACCACCTCGTAACCGATCTCACGAATACTGGCCGGTACGACGTCTCCCGCGCCTGGCAAATAACCGACACGCTGGCCGGTTCGCGCCACTTTCAGACTCACCGCTCTCGTCGCCGCAGTGGCAAATACGGTTTGCTCGCGAATGTGCTCGTACTCGATCTGGGCCACGGACTTGTCGAACTCTCCCGCCAGCGTGGACAAGCGAGCATGGATGCTGACCTGCTCCGAGACAGGACGAGGCGTTACAGAAAACAAGTAGTTTCTCGATCCACCGCTGCGGATCGTATCCACATCGTAATACGAGGGCGACACCTTCCATCCTTTCGGCAAGTCGAGCGACAGGCGTCCCGATACATCGTCCAGCAAGGCTGCCACCGAAACCTCTAGCTCTCGGGTTTTGTAGTTAGGGAAGAGACTGACGGGACTGGTAAATTCCACTGCTGCGGAGGGCAGGTTCAAAACTGGCCGAATCGTCTCCCCTTTCGCCGGATCCACATCGCGATACTCGATCGGTAAACCGACCACGATCGCGCTATCCATGACTTCGATCGCTACTTCCGCGTAAAAGGCAGGATCGTTTTCCGCCTTGCCGACCAGCAGCTGATCCTCGACCTCAAACATCCCCAGCGTTCCCTCCCTCTCCAGCCAATACGGCTGAGGCAAAGGCGTCGCAGCATCAATGGATACCGTAATCGAGTGGCGGATACGCTCGTTGTAGGGCAAATCCAAATTTGGATTTTCGACCTGCCCGGCAAAAGGAACCGCTAGGCCAAGCAAGCGGGCCGGCACTTGCGAACGGTTGATGAGCTCCACGGATAGACTCAGGTTATCCCCATTTCGGACGTAACGCAGCGCGCTGAGGGCTCGGACATCCAAGCCCATGCAGGCGAGGACGATTTTATCCAGCTCGCCGCGCTTGCGCAGGGCCCAATCCGACTCGGGAAGCGATTCGATCGCCTTTCGCAAGTCGAGAAGAGCGGGAACCGACTTCGACGGGTCAGTCACGTCGAAGTCCGCAATCAGCGCTTTTAGCATAGATTGAACAGTATCCGAATTTTCGACACGGCCCCAAGTCGTATCGACTCCACCGAAAATATCTTCTTCGACCGGAGCTCCTGCGAGATGCTCAAAGTACTCTATCCTCGATCCGCGATCGATGCTCGTACCAAAGCCTTGGCTCAGGTGCTTACTGCGGCTGGCGGAAGCAATTTCGTTGTACGACTTCCCGAGCAACGGATCGTAGGCTCCCACGTCGATACGGGAATACTTGTCCTCGTCGAAGGCAGCATCATTGCCTCGAAAGAACCAACTGCTAGTATTCCAGACAACCCGTTTTGCCTGCCATGTATCCACATACTTGAGCTGCTCCGGAAATCGGTCCGGATCCGCTGCCGCGTCGAAGGCTTCCAAAGCCAAAATAGCGGATGCGGTGTGGTGACCGTGCGTGCGGCCTGGCTCCGCGCTAAAGCGCGTGATGAGCACGTCAGGCTGGAAATTCCGAATCACCCAAACCGTATCCGCCAAAACCTCTTCCCGATCCCAGATACGGAAGGTTTCGTCCGGATGTTTGGAAAAGCCAAAGTCCTTGGCTCGACTGAAGAACTGCTGTCCTCCGTCCACCTTTCTCGCTTCCAAAAGCTCTTGGGTGCGAATCACGCCCAATTTGTCCCGCAGCTCGGGGCCGATCAAATTCTGCCCTCCATCTCCACGCGTCAGCGAAAGGTAGGCGGTATCGTATTTGCGTCCCAACGACAGGTAAGAAATCAGGTTCGTGTTTTCGTCATCCGGATGAGCGGCCACGTAAAGAGCACGGCCGAGCGTATCCAGCTTTTGGAGCGACCAAAGGATTTCCGATCCCGTTTGCGGTTCCGGAGCGCTTACAGCTTGGGCCTGCAGCAGGCTCGCGGTCGATGCCAGCGAGAGCAAGCAGCAGCTCACGTTTCGAAAAAGGTCTGAGGGCATATTGGGATTGGGCGGGACAGGATCTTGGAAAAGGCGAATCCGCCGCGGAAGCCAGCGGCGGATTTGGAAGGTATCGTCTAGAGTTTGGCGAGTATGTCTCGGGCGATCTTTTGGTAGTCCGGATTTCCTCCCGCAGTGGCGAGCTCCAGAGTCTTCTCAGCGGAAGCCTTGGCATCAGCCTTCTTTCCTAGCTCCATCTCAAGTCGAGCCTTGCGAGCAAACATCCAGTAAGCCGGTTGCTCGCTCGATTCGCAGGCCTTGCTCACCCAAGCCAATGCCGTTTCCAAGTCCTTTCCGGACTCGTGGTAGAAGGTGCCCGCGCTGAAGAGAACCCCAGGATCCTCGAAAGCAGGCGTTCCCTTGAGAGCTTCGATTTGGCTCATCACCTTCTGGGTAGTCGGAACTTCCAGCGGTATCGCGATGCGCATGCGATCCCATTCCAAACAAAGCAAGGCCCCGTCATTACGAAGGGCGTCGATGCGGAAGGTCATCGATTCCACGGGCTGGGCCAGCTGGGTCGGCTTGACCTTGAAACGCACCAGATCTCCTTTCGGATCGTAGCCCATGGCCCCCCAAAGGTCCGTGTTCTTGTAGATAATAATCGTCCACTCGTCCCGAGCGGGGATAGTGTAGAAGGCGTATTGCCCAGCGGGAATCGCTTCGCCTCCCAGGACTACGTCGTCGCTGAAGCTGATCTTGCTCGGCTGGTTCGCGCCGGTTCGCCAAACCTCCCCAAACGGTACGAGGCCGCCAAAAATCTCGCGGCCCTTCACGCTCGGACGCGAATAGTCGATGGCGACTTCGGTCAATCCCACCACTTGCTCGAGCGCCGAGTGAGGGCTGGCAGCGGGCGTCTTCAGCTGCGCGCTGGCAGCGAGCGTTACGGCAAGCGCCAGTCCAGACAAGGCGGCGCGTTTGAGGGAAGCAGTCGTTCGGTTCATTGATAAGTATAGGTTTCGAATTGGGATAAGCAGGAAAGGGCCCGGCGAAATAGTCCAAGCCCTGCAAGATATACTCCGAAAGCCCCGCTTTGGCTGCAGCTTTTTTACTCAACGGGAAAATACGGGAAACCGCCGAATCCCTGAGAAAACGAGGAAGGAGAAGCGGTCCGCCTTTGCGCTTGCCTGCCCAATCTCGCCCCCTAATAAACGTCGCCCTTGAGCCAGCCTATGGATAAGTCCCCCAACAAGAGCCTATCGCTCGGAGTAATCTTCCTGACGATCTTCATCGATCTCGTTGGCTTCAGCGTGATCTTCCCGCTCTTCCCTTCGATCCTCGACCACTACCTCGCCCAAGACGGCGATCACGGGACGCTCGCCTGGATTCTCCAGCAGCTCTCCGCTTTCTCCGCATCGACCGGCGGCGGCGAACGCTTCACTCCAGTACTTTTCGGCGGCGTCCTAGGCTCTCTCTACGCGACCTTGCAATTCTTCTTCGCTCCCATTTGGGGCAGCTTGTCAGACCAGAAGGGACGCCGCAGCATCCTGCTCATCACCACCCTAGGCACCTGCCTGAGCTACGTGCTCTGGTTGTTCGCCGGCAATTTCGCCCTGCTCATCATCGCCCGTCTCGTAGGTGGCGCCATGAGCGGCAACCTCTCCGTCGCCACCGCCGCCGTGGCAGACGTCACGACCAAGGAAAACCGCTCCAAGGGCATGGGAATGATCGGAGCCGCCTTCGGTCTCGGTTTCGTAATCGGTCCAGCGATTGGCGGAGTTTGCATCCTCTTCAACCCGCTCGAGTGGAAGCCCGAGCTGGCCCAGTTTGGCATCAATCCATTTTCCACCGTGGCCCTGGTTGCGGTCCTCTTGTCACTGGTGAATTTCCTCTGGATTCGCTCCCGTTTCGCCGAGTCGCTCCCACCCGAAAAGCGAGGTCAAAGCAAGATCGTCCGCAACCCGATCGCTCGCCTGCTGCAGCCACAGTCCAAACCGGTGCGGAGCACGAACCTCGCCTACCTGGTCTACATCCTAGCCTTTAGCGGCATGGAGTTCACCCTCTCCTTCCTCGGCGTCGAACGCTTTGCATACACTCCCGGAGACATCACTAAGATGATGATCTTCATCGGCTTCATCCTCATTCTCGTCCAAGGCGGCATCGTACGTCGACTCGCTCCAAAGATCGGCGAGAAGGCTACCGCCCTCGGCGGACTAAGCCTCGTGGCGATCGGCTTAGGCATTCTGTCCCAAGCCGAAACGCAAACCACCCTCTACAGTGGTCTCGCCTTCATGGCATTCGGAGCCGGCCTCTGCAGCCCGACCCTCACTTCGCTCATTTCCCTCTACGCCTTGCCGGAAGAACAAGGCCGAGCCTTGGGCGTCTTCCGCTCGATCGGCTCCCTCGGCCGCGCCGTTGGCCCCATCGCAGCCAGCTTCGTTTTCTGGTGGTTCGGCTCGGACACGCTCTATATAGCAGGCGCCATTATCGTACTGATCGCCACCAGCCTCTGCCTCAGGCTTCCCAAGCCTGACATGACAGAAAACGCCTAAACCGCTTTTCTAGGCTTTTCTAGGCTCGTTGCCTTCGCTCGAGCGGGCGCGAGGGCAGGATCTCTCCGAGCTCCTATCGGCGCTTCCAGATACGCTGAGCGCAGTGCCTGCCGATCAGGAATTGCTGTACGATATCAGGGCAGCTAACTCCGGAAATCATAAACCAGCCGCTCCCCAGCTCCGTGTAAAAAACGTCTAAAGGAGAAAAGAATTTTACAAACGATGACGAAACAGGCTCATCGAAAGTGAATTCGTCCGATAAACGGAGCCTATACGCGCAAAGCAAAAAAGCGCACGGCCCCTAGGTTCGTCCCGATCAGACCACCTAGGTTGCCTAAGGTATAAGTCAAATCGGACCACACATGACCAAAAATCATATTCTCACACTCGCCACAGCGGGGCTTATCACTGCAAATGCGGCATTCGCGAGCGACGTCACATTCGGAGGCTTCTTCTCCAATGGCTACATAAAGTCTTCCGCCAACAACTACTTGGTTGATTCCAAGGACGGAGACTTCGACTTTGCGGAGATTGGGGTAAACGCCACTTGGTCCCCTATGGATCGCACCACCGTACGCGGACAGCTTTTCACTTTCGAAGTAGGCCCCTATGGCAACTTCGAACCGATCGTAGACTACCTCTTCGTCGATTATAGCGCAAATCCGGCTTTAGGACTGCGCCTCGGCCGCGTCAAACGCTCCGTCGGCATCTACACCGATATCCAGGACATCGACGTTGCCCGTACCTCCGTGCTCCTGCCAACCGGCATGTATGACGCTCGCTACCGCGACTTTAGCGCCTCCGTCGACGGAGCCTCAGTCTACGGGAATTTCCAAGCTGGCGAACACTCCTTCGAGTACACTCTCTACTACGGTGGAATCGACCTAGCGAAAGACAGCGGCGTAGCCGCCTACGCTCTCGGCCAAATAGTAGGACAAGGCGTCCAAGCCCCTTCCCTCGACAATATCACCGCGCACACAAACTCAGGAGCCCAGCTTTGGTGGTACACGCCCGTCTCGGGCCTCCGCTTGGGAGCGGCCTTCAGCATCTACGACGAATTCACTTTCGACGTTTCCGGAACAATGTCCCATCCGGTCTACGGCTCTTTGCCCTTGCGCATCGAAACCATAGCAAGCGCCGACCAAAACCGCTTCTCGGCAGAGTACTTCCTCGGCGATTGGACCTTCGTTTCCGAATACAACACGATGACGATCGAGAGCGACAAACGCATCGCCATACCGGGAACTCCCGGAGAATCGATACCCGGAAAAACCACCGCTCTCTCTTGGTACGCAAGCGCATCGCGCCGCTTCCTCGACCGCTTCGAGGCAGGCCTGACCTACGCCGAGTTCTACAACGACAAAACTCTCAAATCCAACCCATCCGACTACCAAAAGGACACCCAGTTCTCCCTCCGCTACAACGCGACGGACTACTGGTCGCTCAAGGCTGAATTTCACATGATGAACGGGACAAATCGCCTCTTCAACCAGCTCGGCCAAAACGCAGGGCCGCTGGATACGAAGTGGAACATGGTCGCGACGAAAAGCACCTTCTCTTTCTAGGCTGAAAAGGACTCCAGACACTCACGAACATGAAGAAACTCATTAAAAGTCTAGCCATCGCAGCTTCCGTACTGGTATCCGCCAGCATGATACATGCAGCTCCCGCAGTCGTCGTAAACTCCGAGAACGGCGACGCAGTCGACGCCGACACCCTCTCCGCCTATCTCATCGGCAAACGCAAGTTCTGGGAAGGAGGAAGCGAAGTCGTCATCGCTTACCTAAAAGACGACGCCGACGCCAACGAAGCCCTCCAGAAATTCACTAAAATGGACGATTCCCGCTTCAAGAGCCATTGGCAACGCCTCGCCTTCAGCGGTCGTGGCACCATGCCAAAACAATTTTCCGACCCTGCCGCGCTTGTGGACTTCGTCAAAGCCAACAAGGGCGCCATCGGTCTCTTAAGCGACACCGCAGACCTTTCAGGCGTAAAGAAGGTCGACTAAGCCACACCAGCACAACCACACACGTTCTCTTTCACCACAGTCAAATGACTTCACTCAAAAACCTGAATCTCAAGAACTGCTTTCGCTTCATCAACGGAGCGTTGGCAATTCTCGCAGTCTTAATCGTCATCGAAGGCGTATACATGTTTCGCTCCACGCGATCGGGAGGTGAAATCGTCAACGACTTCCAAAGGGAGAGCGTCCCCAGCCAGGATCTGCTGAACAACCTGCAGCAAACTTCGCTGAAATTCGAAATCGCAAACCTAGGCTACATCTTCGGGCAAACCGAAGAAGTCAAAAAGGCCAAGGAAGCGGAAGCCATCGAGCTCGCCAAACAGGCCCATGCGTCGATCGACGAACTCGACTCCATCACCACCGCTCCAGAAGTAGCCGCGCATATCAAGTCCATCCGCTCGGCCTTCAACGCCTACGCGAACAAAACCGAAACGATACGAAAACTCCTGAAGGACGACAATTTCTTCGAAGCAGTCGAGCTTTGGGACAAAGACATCCCCACCCTCAACGCAAACCTCCGCTCCGCCGTACGGAAAGGGGAAACCGCCGTGAACGCCATCTACGCGCAGTCAGTCCAGACCACAACCGACAGCTTCGAGATGCTCTCCTCAAACATCTCGCTCTTCAGCGTGGTCAACGTCGCCCTCGCCTTGCTTATCGTAGTCTTCTCCGCCTTCGCCTCCCTCAAGACCAAAAGCATACTCGCCCACTCGCTGAAGTCGCTCACCGGCAGCGCTCAACGCGTTTCCCAAACAGCGGACGAACTGGTAAACGCGGCTGAACGCTCCTCACAGTCCAGCGAAATCGGAGCCAGCCTCCTCGCTACCACGACTGAGTCGATGATGAGCCAGGCAAACATGACGCAAACCACCGCCATCAACTCCCGGGCCGCCGACGACATCACCTCCGACTGCTTCAAACGCTTCGAAAAAACCCGCGACACCATTCTCGAACTAGACAAGTCCATGCAGCAAATCTCTGAGTCCGGAGCCGAAACTCAGAAGATCATCAATACCATCAACGAAATCGCCTTCCAAACCAACCTTCTCGCCCTGAACGCCGCCGTCGAGGCCGCGCGAGCGGGCGAAGCTGGGGCCGGGTTCGCCATCGTCGCCGACGAAGTCCGCAACCTCGCGATCCGCTCATCCGAAGCAGCCAACAACAGCTCCACGCTCATCGAAAAGTCCGCCCAAAACATCAAAAGCGGCAGTCAAATCGTGAAAGAAACCTGCGATTCCTTCGACGAAGTCTCCGGCATGATGCAAACCGTCAGCACTCACATCCGCGAGATCGCGGACGAGACCGACAAACAAGCCGCCTCCATCCAGGAAATGACCGCTTCGATAACGGAACTCTCCGGAAGCACTGAAAACAACAAACGCTTCGCCATCGAAACAGTCTCCTCCTGCAGAGGCCTCCAAGACCAATCCAGAAACTTGGACTCAGTCGTGGACGAACTTCTCCACCTCGCCGGCGACACCAGCAATCGGCCCGCTCCCCAAACACATTTCACGCCACCCGCAAGATCAAGAGCTCCAATCGCTGATCCCTTCACAGTTTCCCGCAAGCAACAGCCCGTGGCGTCTTCCAGCCCCGCCGACAACTTCGACGATTTCTGGAACTAACCCTCCGCGCAACGGAGCAGGAACACACCTGCCCCATCCCGGCCATCTTTCCAAGGCAAGCTCGATTTCGACTCCTCCAGAGCGAAGAGCTTGCCTTTTTCCGTTTCCAGAAAGGCCTCGACCACCCCGGCATTTTCCTCCGCGTCGATCGAGCAAGTGCTGTAAGCGAGAACTCCACCCGGCTTCACGAAACGGGCGGACGCCGCGAGCAAACGAGATTGCAGCTCCAACAAGTCCCTAAGTCCCTGCGGCGACTGTCGCCAGCGTGCGTCTACCTTGTGCTGCAACACGCCTGAATTGCTGCAAGGAGCATCGAGCAAGACCCCGTCGAATAGCCCAATCTTTGCCTCATCCAATTCGAAGATATCGCCCGCAAAGGCTTCCAGACGCTTCGCCCCGTAGCGCTCATAGTTCCCCTTCATCCGCTCGAACCTCGGTCCCGCCAAATCTACCGAAACGATTCTTTCCACTCCCGGTCCCGCATACGATTCCATCAGCAAGCCCTTGCCTCCTGGCGCTGCGCACAGATCGAGTACCGCTCCAGAACCGACCGCATCCAACAATAGCTTCGGCGCGATCCCCGCTGCCGGATTCTGAACATAAAGCCGGCCCGCTTCTATATAAGAAGAGATCGATTGCCAGCGCCCCGACTCCACTCGAAAGAACACCGAGTCCTCCCCCAAGGGCGTCAAAGCCTCCAATTCCTCCGGCTCGCGCTGCCACCTCGCGAAGACTCCCGCTTCCGATTGGTTCCACTCCAAAAAGGCCCGCGTTTCCTCCAAACCGAACTGCTCGAGCCAACGTTTCACCAACCATTTCGGATGGCTGTAACGCCAGGAAAGGTCCTTTAAATCGCTCGGAACCACGCTCAAAAGCTCCGGTAATCGCTTGGAGATTTTACGTAGAACCGCATTGGCAAGCCCCTTTTCCACTTTGCTAAACCGCTTCCCGATACGCTCGACCGCGTGGTGCACAATCTTGGCTCCACGATCCGGATTTTCCATCAACTCCCGGCTCGCGACCAAGAGGCTCGCCCAAACAAGCGGCTTGGGACGCCGACGCAGGAATTCGTCTAGCGCCTTCTCCAGCAAGCGGATATGGCGAATCGTGCCGAAGAGCAACGACTGGCAAGCGCGGCGTTTCCCAGCGTCCCAATCAGCAGGCATCCGCTCGAGCAAGTGCGACATGCGCGCCGGTTTACGCGAAAAATTCGCAACTAGTTCTACCGCTACACTCCAAGAATCATCGCTCATAAAAAGAAGCTCCCTATTCATGATCTGCCTGTCTCATTGACAACTCCATAAAAAGGCTCCTCTCTTAATCCTTTAGTCTCTTTACACGACGATGAACGAAGAAGCCGTATTGGAAATCATTTCGAGAAAGCCGGAGCTGAAGGCAGCGAAGGCCAAACTGGAGGCTATGCAGCCGGGCAACTACTGCATCCACCAAAGCTGGGGATTCGGTCAGATCAAAGACTACGATGCGCCTGACAACAAACTGGTCATCGACTTCGAAGGTAAAGAAGGGCACCGCATGGACCCAGGTTTCTGCGTCAACACCATGCAGGTCCTCCTCCCTGACCACATCCTCGTACAAAAAGAGCTCGAGCCCGCAGCCGTCGAGGAGCTCATCGCGAAAGAGCCAGCCGAGCTCATCGCCAACCTCCTCAAGCAGTACCCGAACAACGCCGCCAGCACCGCAGAAATCGAAAGCGTGCTCGCCCGCGTCATCGGCCCCATCAAGTACAAGAAGTGGTGGACAGCCACCAAGAAGCTTCTCGCCAAGGACCCACGCATCTCCGTGCCAGCCCGCAAGACAGGCATGTACATCCTCCGCGACGAGCCTGTCACTCTAGAAGAAGAGCTCATCGAGGACTACAACTCCACCCAGTCCGCAAAGCGCCGCGTCATCATAGCAGAAGCGCTTCTCGACACCGTAGCGGACAAACTCGAGGAACACCGCGACGCCCTCGGCCTCATCCTCCACACCCTAGCGACCGCCGTTCGCGAGTCCAACCAGCTCACATCAGCCGAAAAGCTGAAGGGAGCCTGGATCCGCAACGACATCGCTCGCCTGCTCGAAATCGACGTCGAAACCTTCGAGCCATCCGTCGTTCAAATCCTATCCGATATCGACGGCCTCGACCAGTTGATCGACGAGCTTCCAACCAACTCCCAAGGTCGCGCCCTCAAGGCCATCAAGGCCTCCCACCCGGCGGACTGGAAGGAAATCTGTTTCGCGCTTCTCAAGAACAGCTCCGGCAAGTTCACCACGGACAGCGTCAACTTCCTCGTCGAAAACGGCTTCGCCCAAGAAATCAAGGACACCTTCATCCGCTGGCAAACCGAGCAAAACCTCAAGGAGCCCGTACTCCTCTGGATCGTTAAGAACCGTAACTCCAAGAAGTACACCGATCTCGTACACGAGATGATCCAGCCCCGCCTCCTCAACTCGATCTTCTTCGCGATCGACTACGAAGCGCTGCAGTCCTCCACTTCCCGCCGTATCCCGCTCGCCGATATCCTCAGCGACGACAAGGAGCTCATCCCTGACCTCCTCGCTACGGCCGACGCGGAGACCGCTCGCGACCTCGCGAACAACCTCCTGCTCAATCAAGGTTTCGAAGAACTCACCAAGAAGTCGCTGCTCGCGCGCTTCATCAAGCTCTTCCCAGGTGTTCAGTCCCTCCTCGATTCCGACGACACACAAGAGAGCCAAGGCCTCATGGTTTCCAAGGAAAGCTACGAGAAGGCAGTCGCGGAATTCGACGAGATCGTCACCAAGAAGATTCCAGAGAACTCCCAAGCAATCGCGGAAGCTCGCGAATTGGGCGACCTCAAGGAAAACTCCGAGTACAAGATGGCAAAGCAGGACCAACAAGTCCTCATGTCCCGCCGCAACCTTCTCGAAGCCGACATCAAGCGCGCCCAAATCACGGACTTCACTTCCGCGACCACCGAAACCGTTGGTATCGGAAACGTCGTTACGCTCAAGGATGCCGACGACAAGGAAGTCACCTACACGCTTCTCGGCGCCTGGGACGGCGATCCAGAAAACTTCGTCATCTCCTACCTCACACCGTTGGGTAAGAGCATGCTCGGAAAGCGTATCGGCGACGAAGTTACCGTATCCGTCGACTCCAACGAGACGAAGCTCACCATCACGGACATCACTCGCTACATCGACGCGAAGTAAGCCGTATCCAAGCTTTCAATCCTTTCCAAACGCCGCTCCCTAACCGGAGCGGCGTTTTTCGTAGAGAAGCCAACGCGACGCGACATTTTCACTTCCCCTTTTTCCCCCTTCACCTTTCACTCTCCACCCATGAAACCAGCCTGGGATACCCTTAAGACCCTTGCCGACCCGACTCGCCTTCGCATCCTCAACCTGCTCTCCCGCGACGAACTCTCGGTAGCCGAGCTACAGGAAGCCCTCGACATGGCCCAGTCCCGCATTTCGTCCCAGCTCGCCGTCCTGCGCCAATCCGAGCTCGTCGCCGACCGGCGCGAAGGCAAGAAATCCTTTTACTCGCTCGCCCCCAATATTCCTGCCTCGGAAAACGCGCTGCTGAAAGCAGCCCTCTCCGCAGCCGAAGACTCGCCTGAAATCAAAGAGGATACCGCGAACCTCGACCACGTCATCGCCAAGCGACGCCGCCAAGCGGAAGAGTACTTCAACCTCATCGCCGGGCGCCTCGGCAAAAACTATTGCCCCGGACGCTCCTGGGAAGGCATCGGACACTTCCTCCTCTACCTCGTCCCAAAAATTCGCGTCGTCGACCTAGGAGCGGGCGAAGGGCTCATCTCCCAACTGCTCGCTCGCCACGCCGAACACGTTTACTGCGTCGACAGCTCCACTCGCATGGTCGAGGTCGGCACCGAGCTCGCCAAACGCAACAAACTCGACAACCTCGAGTACATCCACGGCGACATCGAAGA
>JBNKSG010000056.1:0-19155 GCA_050297195.1 Opitutaceae bacterium
CCAAGGACAAACCATCGACAACGAATAGCAGCGTTTTTCTTTAAGTGGTCGCATAAGGTGGGTCGGCTTATCCGAAGACGACTTTCTGGAAGGCCAACTCTCAGAGCATTGTGGGAAGCGACCTTGCGTCGCGATCACCCGCCCCAGAGCCCCCCCCCTCGGAACCCAAACCCTTCATCTTCGACGGCAAACCCCTCACCGTCGACGGCTCCTCCCACTACCTCTCCATCTCGCTCCCCTCCCGCGAGCACCCCTACTACGAAGAAATCCGCGAACTCCTGCAAACCTACCGCTTCAAGCTCGAACCCGGCAACCGCAAGTGGTGGCTGCGCGACCGCCATCAAACCCTCAACTTCCTCGGCGAGTATTGGACCGACCTCGAGGACAAATACCAAGCCGACTTCACCCCCAACTTCGAGCAACGCGTCGGCTCCATGCCCGAAGCCAAGATCAAGACCGAAGTCGTCGAAGAAAGAAACGGCTACAACCTCACCGTATCCATCAGCGCCGGACAAGCCTCCCAACACGAAATCAGCCAAAGCCTAAACACCGGCAAGCGCTACATCGAAACAGGCGACAAAGTCTTCCTCATCAAACGCTCAAAACTGGACACCCTCAATACCGTCCAAAAACAGCTCACCGGCGACTTCAACGCCCCGCTCCTGCACAACGGCAGCTACAAGATCCCCTACTCCCGCAGCCTCGAAATCGAAGAGCCGCTCTCCGAGCTCAACCCCAACTTCAAGCCGCCTTCCACTTGGCGCACCCGCAGCGAAGCCCTCAAGCATCTCGATAAACTGCAAGCGCCGCCACTGTCAGCAGCCCTCGAAGCCACCCTACGTCCCTATCAAAAAACCGGAGTCGCCTGGCTGTATCACCTTTTCAAGCACAAGCTCGGCGGCATCCTCGCCGACGAAATGGGCCTCGGTAAAACCCTGCAAGCCCTCGCCCTCATCTCGTCGCTCAAAGGTGGCGCGGCTTCCCCGAAGACGCTCTCTCCCCCATGCCCCACCCTCATCGTCTGTCCCGCCTCCTTGCTCGAAAACTGGCGCCGCGAATCGGCCAAGTTCACGCCTGAACTCAAAGTCTTCGTCAACCAAGGCAGCAACCGCATCAAGTCGCCCGAACAAGCTCTCGCCTACGACCTGATCATCACCTCCTACGGCACCCTTATCCGCGACAAGAAACGCTTCGCCGAAGTCAACTTCCTCTGCGTCATCGCCGACGAAGCCCAGCACATCAAAAACCGCCGTACCCAAAACGCCAAAGCCCTCACCTCCCTGCAAACCGAAGGACGCATTCTCCTCACGGGTACGCCTATCGAAAACAGTATCCAAGATCTCATGTCGCTCTTGGACTTCATCATGCCCGGCGGCTGGAAGCCCATTCCCACCGGAGCCCGCGGCGACGAGCGCCGCTGGCACGAACGCCGCATCCTCGACCAAGCCGCCCCCTACATCCTGCGACGCACCAAGGACAAGGTCGCGACCGAGCTTCCCGAAAAGATCGAGCAAGTCCTCTTCATGGAGATGACCGCAGCCCAAAAGAAGACCTACGAGGCAGCTCGCCAACACGCGGAACAGGAAATCTCCCAGCTCGAGAAAAGCGGAGCCAGCGAAGGAGCGCTGCGCATGAAGACACTTACCCAGCTCCTGCGCCTCCGCCAAACCTGCTGCGATCCGAGACTCCTCGACGACAAACTCGAAGCCGCTGCATCCTCTAAGCTCAATTCCTTCCTCGAACTTCTCGAGGAATCGATGGACGGCGGCCACCGCATCCTCGTCTTCTCCCAGTTCGTATCCCTTCTTTCGATACTCAAAGAGGAGCTCGACTCGCAAAACATCCCCTACTGCTACATCGACGGCTCCACCCGCAACCGGATGGCCGAAGTCGACCGCTTCAACGATAGCGACGACATTCCGATCTTCCTCATCTCGCTCAAAGCCGGCGGCACCGGCCTCAACCTCACCGCCGCCGACACCGTCGTGCACTTCGACCCCTGGTGGAATCCCGCCGCCGAAGCTCAAGCCACCGACCGTGCCCACCGTATCGGTCAAACCAAGGTGGTCACGAGCTACAAGCTCATCGTCAGCGATTCCGTGGAAGAAAAGGTACTCCAGCTGCAGAACCAAAAGCGCAAGCTCCTCGCCGACGTCTTCGAAGCCAGCGAAGCCGCCAACGCCAAGATCACCCTGCAAGACCTCAAAGAGCTCATCTAGCGAGCGATGGCTCCCGTAGCGCGGCGCTTTAGCCCGCGTCCGCATTGGAAGATCAATTCTCCGCGGTCGCTGGCTAAAGCTCAGCGCTACTGATTCGCTCCAGTCATTCTAGATCGCAACCTCCTGCTCGACTTGCTCGTGAATCGCTTCCGAATTCGCGCCGCCCGGCGGAACCATGGGGAAAACCTTATGCGTAACATCGATCGGAACGTTGATCAAAGCCGTGCCCTTCGCATTCAAGGCCTCCTTTAAAAGAGCGCCCGGATCTTCCGTCTTCCCCAAGTCATAGGCCGCAACTCCAAATCCGCGAGCGATCATGCAAAAGTCGAGATGGCTGCTGAAATTGGAGGCGAAGATGTTCTTTCCATAAAACAAGGTTTGCTGCTGGTGAACCAAGCCCAAGGAATTGTTGTTGCAGAGAATAACCTTCAAGTCTGCCCCTTCCTCCGCAGCGGTCGCCAATTCCTGGATATTCATCATCAAGCTACCGTCGCCCGAAAAGCAAACAACCCGTTGATCAGGGGCTTCCAGAGCCGCCCCGATCGCCGCCGGCAATCCAAAGCCCATCGTCCCCAAACCGCCCGAGGTCAACCAACGACGTGGCTTCTCGAAGGCAAAGGCTTGAGCTGCCCGCATCTGATGCTGACCAACATCTGTCGTGACAATCGTATCCCCAGGACAAATACACTGCGTTTGGCGTACTATTCCGTAAGCGGAGGTCGGAGAATCCGCATCGGGCATCTCCATAGGGAAATCGCGTTTCAATTCCGCAACCCTCGCCATCCAGTCCTCGCGACGACGCGCTTCTGTCGCAGGAATCAAATCAGCCAGGGCTGCGTTCAAGTCGGCTTGAATGCCGATATGGGCTGTCTTGATCTTGTGCAGCTCGGCGTTGTCGATATCGATGTGAACGATCTTCGCATCCGGGCAGAACTGGGCAACCTTGCCCGTCGCACGATCGTCGAAGCGAGCGCCGAGAGCAATCAAGAGGTCGCACTCTTCCAAGGCCTTGTTCGTATAGCGAGCGGCGTGCATTCCCAGCATGCCGATGGATTGCGGGTGACCGGCCGGAAAGGCTCCCAAGCCCATCAAGGTCGTCGTAACCGGCGCGTGAATACGCTCGGCAAACTCCAAAGTGCGGGCCTCCGCCTCCCCATGAACAGCGCCACCTCCCAAGTAGATGATCGGACGCTTCGCTTCGTCGATCATGCGCGCCGCCGCCTCGATTGCCGCCGGATCGATAGCGGATTCCAATTCACGTTTTCCTGGCTCTGGCCATTGCTCGACTTGGATCCGCTCCATCTGAACGTCCTTCGGGATGTCGATCAAAACGGGTCCTGGGCGCCCTGAGTTGGCAACGCGAAAGGCCTCCGGTATGATCTCGAGCAACTCCTGCGCGGATTGGGCGAAGTAACTGTGCTTCGTAACGGGAAGGCTCAAGCCAAAGGTATCGATCTCCTGAAACGCATCCGTGCCAATCAAGCTCTTAGGAACTTGGCCCGTGATACAGATAACGGGAATCGAGTCCAATTTTGCGTCCGCGAGGGCGGTGATCGTGTTGGTGGCTCCCGGTCCGGACGTCGCGAAGAAGACCGCAGCCTTTCCCGTAACTCTGGCCTGTCCCTGCGCGATGAAGCCGGCCCCCTGCTCGTGGCGAGCGAGGATATGCCGGATCGATTCGCTCCGTGACAAGGCATCGTACATGGGGAGGTTCGCTCCGCCGGGAATGCCCGCGATTCGTTCAATGCCCTGTCGTTCGAGCAATTTGATGAGGATTTCTGCGCCTGTGTAGTTCATTTTCGGATTCAGTTGATTTGAAGGTTTGATCACCGACTGATTCCGACGAAGGCGTCCGAAAACGAACAACCCCGCCGGATTGCGCCGGCGGGGTTGTTTCGATAAAGCTCTGTGCTTCGTTCAACCTCTCGCTGACGCGGTCCATCCGACCACGACCACTACGACCACGTTCACTAGGACGAGGTTGAGAAGGCTGAATGGCTTGATTGCGGATGGGTTCATCTTGCGAGGTTGACTCGAATTTCATCGGACAAGTCCGACAAAAGTTGAATCGAAAAAGAGTTTCGAGCATTCCGATGTCAAGCCCGTTTAGAAATCGCAACCCACTAATGCCGCGTCAGTGGAAAGGTCCCGCGCAACATTTCGATGCAGTTCATGTAGGCTCGAGCGTCGTGGTAACTTGCCTTCCAGCGGAAGCCTTTCGGCAAGGAAGCGGAGTCGGGCGCACTGTCCAAGCCCGTCGCCATCCAGCCCGCATGCTCGTGATCGATGAGGTACTTTTTGATATAAATCCATTGAGCTTCAAAGGCTTTCCGGTACTTGGGCTCGTCCGGATGGAGTTGAGACATGAGCAGCGTCGCATTGAGCGACTCTGCAGCAATCCACCAAACCTTTTCGGGCATGATCACTTCGATTTCCCCACCTTCCTCGAAATAGTAGCCACCTTCGTAAAACGACCCTCGGGCCTCGTCCCAACCCGTCGCCAGAGAATGGTCAACCAGAGCCTTCGCTACCTGGGACGAGCGAGAGTCGACCTCTCCATTCAGAGCTTCAGCTGCCTCCAAAATGAGGAACGCAGTTTCCAAATCGTGCCCCCAAGAGACATGGTCGTAAAAACGGAATCGCAAAACCACGTCCCTACCGGACTCGCGAAAGCTCACCTTCTTCCAGTTACGATCGAAAATGAGATGCAGGTACGCCGGTTCTTGCACGAAACGGTCGCGCACGATTTCCAACATTTGCTGCAAGCGGAGCCTCACCGCCTCGTCAGGCCAAACCGCAAAAAGCGCCGTGTACGCTTCCAAAACATGGATCGATGAATTGTAGTCCTTGGCGCCAAGCTCCAAGGTATCATCCTTTCCAATACGCTTCGGACGCCAAGCGCCAGCTAGCGACAGATCGTCGACGTATCCACCCTCGCGGGAATCCCAACTGTGCTTGTCGAGCCAGCGGAAGGCTCGCTTCGCAAAGTCTAGAGCCTCCTCGTCCTTGGTTTCGGCATAATAGGCGGATAGAGCATAAATGGAAAAAGCCATCCCATAAGCCGACTTCCCTTCCTCGGGAAGCGGCTTTCCGTCTTGGGTAACGCCTTCGAAAAAGCCGCCATGTTCTCGATCCCACATCACATCGATCAGGAACCTAACACCCTGACGAGCGAACTCCGCGTAGGCAGGGTCCTCCTTGAATCCAGCCAAGCGCGACAACGTCCAAACATGCCTGGCTTGCCCTACCAAAAACTTGCCCGTCTCCTCAGTCGGTTCCCAATCGCCAGCGAAGCCGGTCACGAATCCGCCGAATTCCTTGTCGATAGAACGCGGATACCACGCGTCCACGAGGTCGCGTTCGAAGGAGGCCTCAATCTCCGTCAAGAGAGCCTTATCGTCGGCTGCCAAGCAGGCAACCAATAGGACCGAACAAGCCGTAGCCAGCAATAACCGAGGTCTCATCTCCGACTCACGAGCCGCGCCTACTCGTCCACCTCTTTCTTCTCCCGCTCACTCATCTTGATCATTTCCACCTCCCCCATCGAAACCTTGCCTTTGGTGTCACCCTTCACGGTCGCAATCTTGTCCATCTGCATTCCGATCACGCCCGCAACGGCTTCGTTCATCGACTCGAAGGCGTTTTCAAATCCGACTCCGATTGCCCGCGTGTTATAGCGAACCCGCCAAACCTGCTTCAGCTGCTTCTCCTTGAGCAAGTGCTGATAGTCGAAAGCGTTCAAAATGACGAAGTAACGCTCTTCCTCCAATGCTCGCCAAAGGTCTTCGTCCGGCGTGAAGCCAAAAAAATTTCGGCTCCTCAACTTACCACTCAAGCCCAGCAAAGCCATATTCCTGGAACGTTGGGAACTGCTCTCCGAAACCCAGCTGAGTCCGCCGCCAGCATCCGAAACGGAGAGCGCCGTTTGGGCAGGAACCATGACCGCATTTTGGCCAGCGCCGGAGGGAACAGGGGTCCCGTCACGGTCCGCTTCGTCGAAAGCTGTCTCGCTACTCAAGTCGCTCGCACCAGCAATGCCCTGCAACTCGCCCCAATCGGGATCCAATGACGTACGCCCCCAAGAAACCATAATCAACAGGTCCCCTCTCTGGCGATCCGGCTCCGGATACATGCTTCGCTTCTTGAGCGTCTCCGCCAGCGATTCGAAGAGATCCTCGAAGCGGGTCGTTTCTAGCTCCCGATCACGGGTCGAACCGCCATGGTACTTGCCTTTGATCAAATGGTAGGTCTGGTACTCCAGACCCTCCGCCCGCTCGACGTACTCTTCCTCCGCTTCCGCGTTCACGATAATACTGAATCGCTTTGCGGAAGCCGCAGAGGCCGCGAGAAGGAATCCCAACAGGAAGAGCAAGCGATACCTTAGCGGAGAGGAGTACATGGAGTGATTTGGTAGGGACCTATATGGTAAATTGGCCGTCCTTGTAGATAACGGTGCTGGTTCCGTCCTTCAAGTAGGCCGTCACGGTACGGTTGGAGGTCGCTACGATATCGGTGTGTACCACGGAGTTATTGTACCCCATGGCCGCCCACTCTCCTTCAGAAACCTTGGACGGATCGCCCGTGTAGGAATCGCGATAGGCGGAGCCCACAGCGATATGGGTATTGCCGTATTTTCCGCCGACGTTTTCATCGTACAAGGTCTCTCCCATAAACTTCGTGATACGAGAGAAGCGACGATCAGTCAGGGAAAATTCGCCCGCCTTGTCCGCATTCTCAACGGCAATCATTTCCTTGAGCAGGTCCTCCCCCTTGCTCGCGGTCGCCTTCACAACGAGTCCGTCCTTAAATTCCAAATACGCATTTTCAATCAATGCGCCATAGCGATAGAGCGGCTCCGTAAACTGGATACGTCCTTCCGTTCCCCGCCAATCCGGAGAAACGAAAAGCTCGAAGCTGGGTATATTGCGACCGGATCCACCGAGCCATTTTCTATTGTCGCCGAGCTTTACCCAAAGGTCAGTGTTCTCCGCTTCCACGTGCAGCTTTTCGATGGCGAGCGCATCGAGCTTGTCCTTGTAGGAATAAAGCTCCTCGTAGAGGGCTTTCCACTTTTCAGCTGGCTTGTCCTCGCGCAGGTAACAGGCCTCGATGATCTGTTCCCAATACTCCTCGAGGCTCATGCCCACCTCGTCGGCCATCTGCTGGGTGCCCCACATGGCAAGCGTCCAAGTGTACTTGCCTGCCGATTCCTTGGCGCGGCGCCAGTCCATGTACGGCTTCAACGCCTTTTGCGCCGCCATGATCTTCTTGGAGTCGATCCCGTCGAGCTCCTTCTTGTTCGTTTCAGCCAAGATCGCCACCGTGTGATCAATCTGGTCAACCGTTCCTTTATGATACTTTTCCGCGAAGAAGTTCAGTTGCTCCTCGTTGGCGAGCTCGAAAAACTCGCGGGCCATATCGTCAGGAGTGAAAAAGACCAACGGGTGAGCTCCCGCTTTCAAAACCGCCCTGCGAAGCGCGACCAGGAACGGCTTCGCAACCTCGGGCACACGCAGTTGGACGACTTCGCCAGGCCTCACACCCTCTCCACTGTTGAGAGCGAAGTTGATCATAACGTCCGCATACTTTTCTAGGATTTCGTCAGAAGGCTGATAACTCATAGGATCGCAGACTTATGGATTCAGGGAAAAAAGCAAGGTTGCCCAAGCTCATCGCTCCTCTATTCCACCTCCGGGGTCGCCACCGCAATCAGCTCGATCTCGACAAGCGTATCCGAATTCCCAAAACCCGCTACTTCCACGACCGAAGACGCCGGGCCACCGCCTTCGCTGTACACGATCAAACGGGCTGCCCTAGCCGCTTCGTAGCTTTCTCCGGCCTTGAGATAGATTCGCTCCTGGGCCACATCCGCCATGCGTAGTCCGTAGTTGCCCAATACAGACTGCAAGCGAATGTAGGTGGTTCGCAACTGCTGCTCCAGCGTTTCGCCCGGGGCGCTCGTTGCCGAGACGAATACCACTCCGCCCACCCTCACCGCCTGCGGTGTACGCATATCCTTGTCGACTTCCGAATAAAAAAGCGGCTCGCGAAAACCAGGCGCCTCTTCCTGCCCCCATGTTTGAGGTATCCACACCGCAAACGCCAAAACCAGCGCCCCAATATTCACGTTGAAACTCATAAGCCGAACCCTAGCATAACTATGTCCTCACGCCAACTCTCCCAATCGGCTAAACCTCAAGCGTCTCCCCGACGATATCAATAGCCA
The DNA here is from genome assembly GCA_050297195.1 of Opitutaceae bacterium. Lineage (GTDB taxonomy): Bacteria > Verrucomicrobiota > Verrucomicrobiia > Opitutales > Opitutaceae > Pelagicoccus. The sequence continues at coordinate 8,446 of JBNKSG010000056.1, forward strand.
TGGTTCCCACTCCCCCGATCATTGCCGTTCTCACCGATTTCGGCGAAAGCGACTGGTATGTCGCTTCCGTCAAAGCGGTGCTGGCACGGCTTTGTCCGGAAGCGAAGGTCATCGACATCACCCACCAGGTGGAACCGGGCAACATCCGATCCGCAGCCTTCATCCTATCGCAGTGCTACCATGACTTTCCAAGGGGCACGGTATTCCTTTGCGTCGTGGACCCAGGTGTAGGCTCCGAACGCAAGCCGATCATCCACTTCGACGGCGACTACTATTTCGTGGCGCCCGACAACGGTCTGCTCGCCCTACTCGACTCCGGCATGTGCCGCACCTACGAAATCGAGCCGCATCGCTTCGACGCTCAAGTCCGCGAAAGCAATACCTTCCACGGCCGCGACATCTTCGCTCCCGCCGCCGCCTTCCTCGCCAATAGAATTCCACCCAGCGACTTTTGCACCGCGCTGCCTAAGTTCGCCCACGAGGGAATCAACTTTCCGGAAGTCACGGACCTCCCCATAGAAGGTCACGCCCTGTACTTCGATCAATTCGGAAACGCGATCACAAGTCTCCGCATCACCCGCTCAAGCCCCAAGCCTACCGCAGTCGTATTGAAAAATGGAGACAAAATCCCCTTCGGCCTCTCTTTCCACAGCGTCAAGAAAGGCAAGCCCATCGCCTACCTCGGCTCTGGCGGCTTCCTCGAGATCGCAGTCAACCTTGGCAGCGCCCGAATCTCGCTGAACCTAGAAGACGATTCCGAAATCACATTGATCTAAGCCGTCAACTTGCCCGCGATCGTTGTGCCTGCGCTCATAGTCTCGCCGGTTCAATCCTCCGGCGCCGCATTCACGAAACGCGGCAGCACGATCGTGCGAAAATCCAACATCAAACTGTTCGCCAAAGGCATCACCGACATATAGCTCATCGCGCCACCCCCTGCCGTGCAGAGGAAGCCGAGCAATTTGTCCTCCATCTTCCGCCCCGCTAGTTCGATAGCGTTCTTAAGGGCGGCATTCACATCGTAGTTGTAAATTGGTGACGCTAACACAAACGCGTCCGCAGCTTCCAAACGATTGTTCGAGTCGATGACATAGGGCTCGCCGTAAGCCGCCCCACCATCGCAAAGAGCTACGGCTATCCGGATTCAAACTGGCGCTTACGACCGCAATCTTCACAAATATATGTCTATTCTTTCCTTAGACAGGGTAGTCAAACACCTAGGCTTCGGCCGCGTTTTCATCGCGAAGGCTATTTAGTAAGAGTGTTACCCGTGCGGGCGATTTTTCAATTCCTCTGCTATACTCTAGTCTACCGCAGATTCGAACCCCTCACCAATCCCATGACCACTCGCGCCTTTATCAACACCGCAATAGGACTTGTCACCCTTTGCCCTCTCACCACAGACGGCTATGCAGCTGCCGTCGGAGACTTCACCCACAGCGGAGACGTCGGAAATCCCGAACGTCCGGGTTCCTCTTCCTATTCCGCAGAGACGCAGACTTACACGCTCTCCGGCTCGGGCGTAAATATGTGGGCCGAACAGGACCAGTTTCAATTCGCCTACCGAAAGCTAAAAGGCGACTTCATAGTCCGAGCCACCATCGAATTCGTGGGCGAAGGCGTCGATCCCCATCGCAAGATTGGAATCATCGCCCGAAACACGCTCGATGGCGACTCAGCCTACGCCGACGCCTGCGTGCATGGTGACGGGCTGACTTCGCTCCAATACCGCGAAACCAAAGGCGGAGCAACTCAGCAAGTTGTCACAGACCTAAAAGGTCCCACCGAAATCGAGCTGCAGCGCCAGGGAAACCACTTCACCTTTTCCGCAGCTCCTTTTGGCAAAAGCTACCAGACCGTCAGCAAGGAGCTCGATCTCAACGACGACCTCCTTGTGGGACTCTTCATTTGCTCCCACAACCCAAACGTAACAGAAACAGCGCGATTCACCAACGTGAGAATTGTACTGCCAGCCGCCGCCGACTTCAGGCCGTACCAGGACTACATCGGCAGTCGCCTCGAAATCATGGAAGTAGCAAGCGGGAAGCGCAAGGTGCTCGCGAGCTTCCCAAATTCCATCCAAGCCCCCAATTGGACGCCGGACGGCAAAACCCTCATCTACAATTCAGAAGGAAAACTGTACAACTATTCCCTAAACGACGGACGTATCTCGGAATTGGATACGGGCCACGCCACGGACAACAACAACGACCATGTCCTTTCATTCGACGGCAGCCAAATCGGCATCAGCCATCATTGGGGCACCTCGAGGACTTCCGTGATCTACACCTTACCGGTTTCGGGGAGTGACAGCCCCACACGAATAACCGACCCCGCAAACGGCCACTCCTACCTGCACGGTTGGTCGCCCGATAACAAGAAGCTGATATTCACAGGCCACCGCAATGGGCAGTACGACATCTGGACCATCGACATTGAGACCAAAGAGGAAACCGCTCTCACCAATTTCAAAACGCTGGACGACGGTGCGGAATACGCGCCGGACGGACAGCGCATCTACTTCAATTCCGTTCGCGCGGGCAACATGCAGATCTGGCGCATGAACGCGGATGGCAGGGAGCAAACGCAGCTCACCTTCGATTCCTACAACAACTGGTTTCCGCACGTTTCCCCTGATGGAAAGACATTCGTCTACCTCGCATTTCCTGCGGACATCGACCCCAACGACCACCCCTTCTACAAGAAAGTCTACCTGAGGCAGATGAGCGTCAACGGCGGCGAACCCAAAACCATCGCGTACCTGTACGGTGGACAAGGATCGATTAACGTGCCCAGCTGGTCGCCGGACAGCAGCCACATCGCCTTTGTCAGCAACAGCAGAGAACTGGATTGAGCGGCCCGCCTACTTGATCGCGCCCGCTCGAGCCGGTTCTTCCGACTTGGGAGCCCGCGCCAAATGCGAAGGATCGGACGGCACGATCGCCACCGCGAGCGCCTCCTCCGATTTAAGGTATTTGCGAGCAACCTTCAGCAAGTCATCCGCCGTGATAGTAGACAGCAACCCTTCCTTGTACTGTATCGCACGTTCAACGACAGCGGGATACTCCTGCACCCCGTAGAGCACATGCTCCAGCAAGTAACCGTTGTCCTGCCATGCTTGCCTCAACCCTTCCTCCAAGGGAGCAACCGCGGACTGGATTTCATCCTCGCTCACCGCTTTGGAACGGAGGCTATCCGAGATATCCAGCACGACATCCAAAAGGTCGCTGGCATCCGTTTTCAAGCAATCAACATCCGCTCGAATATGACGCAGCGTGTCGTAAGCGGAAAAAGTGACATAGCTAACCGATGGCGAATAAGTTGCCCCCATTCCTTCTCTAACCCGCTTTCGTATTCTTGATTCAAATACGTTGCTCAAAACGTAAAGGGCCGCGCTTTCGCGAACCGAAACCTCGTCCTGGATCGTCCACACCACAACCGAAGCCGCGTTATCGCCCATTCCGCTTTTGTATTCGATCGTCCGCTTTCCAGCGCTCGGGTGCGTCCGCAGCGAGCGCGCGGCAGCGAAATCGCCCTTCGATTCACGCCGCTCCGGCAAGGCTCCGATCGTTTCGCTAAACAATTTAACCAACTCCGCTTCCTCGACATCTCCGACCACTGCTACTTCGAGATAACCCTCACGTAGCGGCTCTTCTAGCCAATCCTGAATCGCCTCCCGCTGCACGTTTCCGAGGTCCGAGATCGAAGGCGCGTGGAACCGCGGCTGCCCGGGATAAAGCAAGCGATACAGGTCGCGATATCCCTCTTTCATGCCGTCCGGCTCAAGCTCCCGACTTTGCATAGATTTCGACTGGGCCACGGAAAACGCATTTTCGTCCACCGTAGGATCTAGCAGAAACTCCGAGACGATCTTGAAGAATTCGTCGAGCCCGTCCACCTGCGTCACCCCGCGGTAGGTGAAAGCATCGTGGTCTTCCACTCCGAACATGAACGAGCTCACGTTGGAGCGCAGCTCCTTGTAAACGTCCTCGATGTCATGACTTCCAAAGCCGCTCCGGAAAAGCGCTCCCATCGCAAGGGCATGGGTCCCTGGATTGGAGTCCTTAAACGCCAGCATTCCACCGCCCACGCGAACAAGAGCTCGCACCGTACCCTTCTCGTTTTCCGTCTTCAGGAAAGTGAGCCGCGCATTGTTCGAAAACCGGTAGGTCTTCGCCCCGATCTGCTCGATCGTATCCGACTCCAAAACCGTGCCTGGATCGCCGAGCTGGGTGTATTCAAATTTCGCCGGCAACTTCGGAACGTACGGCAATACCGCGAACTTCCGGTCCTCGTTGAAACGACGTTTCAAGGCCAAGCCATTTAGCGATTCGCTCAGATCGCCCGCCATGAAGAACGACATGCGCTTGAGCGACCAGACATCCCTAAAAGCCTTATTCAAATCCTCCAAGGTCAGGGATTCGATGTAGCGGTCCATCTCTTGGGAAAACTCGGTCGCTGAAACGTAAACGCGATCGAGAGCAATGCTTTCCACCAAATCGTCAACCAACAAGCGAGGCTCCGCCGTTTCGTAGCGAGCCGCTGCCGCGCGACTGGATTGCAGCCACGCCTTGCGTACATACTTCAGCTCCTGCTTGGTGAATCCATAGGTCAAGGCCTGGCGCAGTAGTTGGTCCATCCATACAAAGGCATCCCACCAATAATCGCCGCCAGAGCTGATACTCAGCTGGCAATACGGGATCCCAAAGATACGGTTGTAGTTCGCAAAATCGTCGCTCATGCCATCGATCAATTCGCGGCAGCGCTCGTTGAAAATCGACGTAGCGAAGGTACGAGCCGCATCCTCCTTGCGCCGCTCCCAGCTGTCGCCGACCTTCCGTTCCATCCACGCGCGCGAAATTTCCAAGGTATATCGCTCGACACCTTCCACCGAGAGATGCCCGGTGCGGAAGGGTTTCGAACGCTCGAGGCGTCCTATCTTCCGTTTCGGAACGCGACCGCGTGGGTTTTCCATGTCCGCAAAGGCGTCCGCGATCTGCGTCTCGAACGATTCCGTATCGATGTCCCCCACGACCACCAAGGTCATCAGGTCCGGGCGATACCACTTCTCGTAAAACGCTTTCAGCTCATCGATGGCAGTTTCCTTGATGACAGACTCCAGACCGATCGGACTTCGTTCGGCGAGCTTCGTACCGGCAAACGAAAACTGGAACGAGGCTTCGGAAATGCGTGAGCTCGGAGAATCCCGAGCCTGCTTCTCGCGCAAGATCACATCCCGCTCGTTTTCCACGCGATCTTCCTCGAAGAGAATTCCGTCCGCATAATCTCGATACAGCTCGAGTCCTTGCTCAATCAGATTCGCATCGTTTTGCGGCAACTCCAAGTGGTAAACCGTTTTATCTTGGTAGGTGAACGCGTTGACGTCGACCCCATAGCCCATGCCCAACTTCTGGAAGAACGCGATCAATTCCCCCGGCTTGAAATTGCGCGTTCCCTCGAACGCCATGTGCTCGATGAAATGGGCGAGCCCGCGCTCTTCCTCCTCTTCGTCCAAAGCCCCGACCTTGATCATCAGGCGCATGCTGACGAGACCCGGCTTGGCCTGGTGAGGTTTCAACGCGTAGCGAAATCCATTGTCCAACTCCCCCCAGACGATGCTTTCGTCCGCCTTCAGCGAACTCGTTTCATGCGCCCACTTCTCCCGCTTCGCCTCTGCAAAGACGGGAAGAAGCAGTATCGAAATCGCGAATACCGCTAACCTACCCAGAGATCCCCACCCCTTGCTCATTTGCTGCTACTCGGACGGAAGTTTTACGATACTCACCCGTTGTCCCCGTCCACCAGCTTCCTCGCTGCTCTGCTCGGGCACCGCAATGACGATGCTGCCATCCTTGAGTTCCAGCAAAGCAATCTTGCCGGGTGAAGAAAATTCGTGGCGGGGACGAAAACGCAGCGGCCGCGTATCCTTCTTGCCCCTCGGGAACATGAGCTCGCCAGAATTGCCTGCCAACAAGACCCGCCCTTTCGGCATGATCTGGATCCCCGTGAGGGCGCTCAACTCCCTGACGATGGTCTGCATCGACGAGATGCCTTCGTACTGTCCGGAACTGATGCGGAAAACGGAGCCGCTCGGACGCCCCTGCGTGTGGTTCGTCACAAAATAAAGCATGTCCTCCTTGTCACGGAAAGTCATGTCGGTCGGCAGGCTAGTGGTGCGAATCAGCTCCGCCTTCTTGGGAGCTCGGTCCATGAGCAGTGCCTCAACTTCTTCCGATTCGATACGCCAGATTCCAGGACGACCCACTTGCTTCCGTTCAAACATGTGGCCACCCACTCCCGATTCTCCAATGTAAAGGTTCCCCTTGCTATCGAAGCAAATGCTGGACGGCGACAAGAGCGAGAGCTCGTCTTTCAAACGAATTCGACTGTTCGGACCGATGTCGATCGACTTGATCTGGCGCCCCGTATTCGGATCCAAGACAACGATCCCGACCATAATCCGCGCAAGATCACGCATCGGACGCCCGGCCTCGTCTTGCACCAAGGGAGTTCCAACTGCTAGGAAGATCGCGCCCTTGGGGATATTTCCGAAGCGGACCGGCGAGAAATCGAGATCGATCGGCGCCGTCAAGTTCTTGATGAAACGCATGTTATTGACCGTGACCTGCCCTTGAGCATCGACCGCGAGCTTGCTGATATAGCTCTCCCCTCTGAGCGTTCCCGATTCGCCCTGGGCGTGGTTTACCACGAAAAGGTAACGCCCATCCGGGCTGAAAACGGAGGCGGTAGGAGTCTTGAAGCCGTCGAGCTGCTGAGAAATGACCGGCCGGTCTTGGGCCTGCAGCGAGCTGGCGATTGCGAGAGAAACGAGGCCTATCGTGGCAAAGAAACGTCTTGGAAGGTTCATACAGTCAAATTTGGGGCGGTCCGCGACACAAAGCCGCTTAATGGAACTACAAGCGTGAACGATGCGGAGATAACCTTGCATGCCAAGCCTCCTTTTACAAAGCCGCCGGGAGCCCGGGAGCTCACTCGAGTTGGACAGCCCCCGTAGCGCGGAGCTTTAGCCCATACGCGTCAACCTAAGCGTAAGTCGCTTGTATCCAGTGACTAATTTCAGTTTCGACTACGATTTATAGCGCTTTTCTTTAAAAAGTCCTTATATGGGGGCGGATGCTAAACCATGTTTGCCATCTCTCCAAGACCCTTGGTTCGTTGTCCTCGTTCGACTTGGAGGCGATGGCCAAGTCCTGCGGGTGGAAGCGACGCGAGGGCGGCAAGATCGCTCCGGCCGAGTTTTGCGCGGCTATGCTCGGAGCGACCAACACGGGCGAGGCCTCGCTGAGGATCGTCGCTTTCCTGCTAGGCTCCCTGCTCAAGCGAAGCGTATCCAAGCAGGCCGTGCAAAAGAAGGTGAACGCCAAGGCGAGCGACTTGCTCGAGGCTCTTCTCGCCAAGGCGATATCGAGCAAGGCGGGACTTTCCCCCGCCGCGAGCGCGCTGGGCTTCAAGCGGGTGCTCCTCCAGGACAGCACCTCGATCGCCCTGCCGCAGCATTTGCTCGAGGCCTTCAAGGGCGCCAAGAACGCCCGGGGGGAAAGGGCAGGCGCGAAAGTCCAGGCTTCCTTCGAGCTGCTTTCGGGGCGCTTCGCCAACTTCGAGGTCAAGGAGCACAGGGAGCCCGACCAAGCCTACTCGCGCGAGGGAGCCGAGGGACTGGGCGAAGGGGACCTGCTGCTCAGGGACTTGGGCTACTTCTGCATCGACGCCTTCCGCCAGATCGAGGAAAGCGGAGCCGACGCGCTGTCGCGCTGGCAGCCGAAGGTCCAACTGCTCGATCCCGACAGCAAGCGCCCCTTCGACTTGCTCGAGCTGCTCAAGGGCAGCTCGAAGGTCGACCGGCAAGTCCTGGTCGGAGGGCGCAAGCGTTTCCCCATGAGGTTGGTCGCGTTTCCGGTCGGCGAGGAGGTGGCCCGCAAGCGTCGCCGCAAGCTCAAGGCGAGCATGAATCGGCGGGGCCGCAGCGCCACGCGTTCGCAGCTCGAACTCCAAGGCTGGCAGATCTACCTGACTACCTGCGATCCACAGCGACTGCCCCTGGAGGCCGTCTTCGAACTCTACAGCCAAAGGTGGGCTATCGAGATCCTGTTCAAGGCGTTCAAGAGCCACATGTTCATGGACCGGATCCCGCATTCCTGCGGCAAGGAACTGGCGCGTTGCCTGATCCTCTCGAACTTGATCCGCATCGCGCTTGGCTGCGTATTGGCAGCTCCGATACGCGCTCGCTCCGGCGGAGCCGGAGCCGGCCATCTCAGCATCCTCAAGCTCTTCAGCCTAATGCAGGCCCTAGGCGTGGTGCTGGACGAATCCTACTTCGATACCCCCGCCAACCTCGATAACTTCGTTCGCCACAGCTGCTACGACAAACGCAAAAGGAGGAACCTGCCTCAACGGCTGGAGGCCTTAGGTTGACGCGTATGGGCTAAAGCTCCGCGCTACGGCCTGCCCTATTCGCCGTCGAAAACGCGGACCTGCCCAAAGAACTGCTTCTGGTTCGCGATAAACGCGTGGTGCGTCGGATGGTCCTGATAGATATCGTGATCCGCAACGTTCTCGAGAATCACCGTCAACATGTAGTCCCAATCCGTCTGCACCACAGGACGCTTCGCGGTATCGGCGACCTTGCCGATGTAGCACGCCTTCGCCACGTCGATCGTGGCGAGGGAATTGAGGTCCTTCTCGAAAGCGGCGACCTGTTCGTCGCTCATGCCGGGAGTGAGGTTAAAGAGAACTGTGTGAACGAGCATAATAAAACGGTTTACGAGTTACGGCCTATTGTTCTCCAATCGAAGTGAACCGGTCAAGCGCCGCATCCATCCTGACCTTGTTTTCCTCGTAGTACGAAAACGCTCCCGCCTCGCGATTGATCGAGATCACGCCAAGGATCATACGGATCGAATCCGCGGCTTCGAAAAGCTCCGCCGTCGCGTCCTCCCCTTTGAGCCGCTCTTCCAGCCACGACAAGTTCTCCCGCATGTCCTGCTCCATGCCCTCTTCCGCCGGCGCGAATTCGCTGAGGAAGGTAAGCTTCAAATTCACGGCTATCACATCGCGGCCCAGCAGTCCCGCCTCGTTCCAGATCTTGCCTTGAGCGGCCACCACCGACGGATCCTCCTCGTACGCGATGTCCGACCAAATATCTGGATACTTCAGGGCGGCCTTTTCCAGTTGCGGCAAAGCCCTCTCGAAATAGGCGAGCTCGTCCTCGGTCAATGGATACGCCAGGACATCGAACACGTTGCCACCTTCATCCACCGCTAGCCACTTGGCTCCGGCGACTTGGCTTTCAGGCTCTGGTACGGGCTTCGACGAGCAAGCCCCGATAAGGAGAGAAACGAGGACGAAAACTGGAAGTAGCGACTTGTTCATTTTGAGTGGCTCTATCCTGTCCGCCGGGACAGCGGACGCTACCACAATCTGCGGAAATGAAATCGCAGCGCGAATCCGAGCCGAAGGCGACAACCCTCACTTCAGCCCGCGACCACAGAGCACCGAGCCTTCGAGCCGACACGCTTATTGATCCTGCATCGCTGACGCGGGCTAGGGCGTGTCTTCAAATAAGCTCATACGCTACGAGAAAAAAACCGCAGCCCTTGCGGGCTGCGGTTCGAAAATAGAGAAAGCGTTCGAAGGAACTACTTCTTGAGCTGGACCTTGCCCGTACCCTTGGTCGCTTGGCCGATCTTCACCGCCTCGCAGCCGTTGGCGTGGCAGAACTCGAGCACTTCGTCCGCTTGCTTGCCGTCCACCATGAGCGTCATGCCGATGCCCATGTTGAAGACTTCGTACATTTCGTCGAAGTCGATGCCGCCCTGCTCGCCAATGAGCTTGAAGATCGGAAGCGGCTCCCAAGCGGATGTCTCGATCTCGACGTCTACTGCTTCAGGAAGGATACGCGGAATGTTTCCAGTGAATCCACCACCTGTGATGTGGGCGATGCCGAAGACTCCGTTGCCCTTGCGAACCTTGGAGGAGGTTCCTTGGTTGAACTTGGCGAGCAAGGGCTGGAGAAGCGGCGCGTAGTTCGTGTGCGGCGCCATGAGAGCCTTCTCGATGCTTTGCTTGGTGCCGGGAACCTTGTCCTTGAGCGTGAGCTTGGCCTTGTCGAAGATCACCTTGCGAGCGAGCGTGTAACCATTGGTGTGCAGGCCGCTGGATGGCAGGCCTATCACGACGTCGCCGGGGCGAATCGTCGATCCGGAGAGCATCTTCTTCTTTTCGGCAATGCCGACGATCACACCTGCGATGTCGTACTCGCCCTTTGAATACATATCGGGGAGCTGCGCCGTTTCGCCGCCGATCAAGGCGCAGTTCGCGCCCGCGCACGCTTCGGAGATACCCGCTAGGATCTGCTTGAAAACCTTGGGCTCGAGCTTGCCGAGGCCGAGGTAGTCGAGGAAGAAGAGCGGCTCCGCTCCGATGACCGAAATGTCGTCGATACAGTGGTTTACGATGTCGAGGCCGACGCTCTTGTGCTTGCCGGACTCGAAAGCTATTTTGAGCTTCGTACCCACTCCATCGATACTGCTAACGAGAACTGGTTCCTTGTACTTTGACTTGGACAGGTCGAACAATCCGCCGAAACCGCCTACCGCGCCGAGAACCTCAGGACGGGACGCGCTCTTGAGCGATTGCTTGAGGCCGCCCTTCATGCGGTCAGCCAGGTCGATGTTTACGCCTACTTCAGCG
>JBNKSG010000057.1:0-235 GCA_050297195.1 Opitutaceae bacterium
ACGGATTCCTGTCCGAGAGCATGATCGGGCGTGGGGTGAAGCATGGGGTTCTCGATGTGGCCGTGCACAACCTGCGCGATTGGTCGAAGGGGAAGCACAACCAAGTCGACGACCGTCCCTTTGGCGGCGGGGCGGGTATGGTGCTGATGCCGGAGCCGCTTTTCGACGCGATCGAGGAAATCCAGACGCCGCAGACGCATCGCATCTACCTCGCTCCGGACGGGGATCCGCTCAC
>JBNKSG010000057.1:245-19078 GCA_050297195.1 Opitutaceae bacterium
ACGCCGGAGCTCGCTCGCGATCTCGCCAAGAAGGAGCGGCTGCTTTTGGTGAGCGGCCACTACGAGGGGATCGACGATCGCGTGCGCGAAAACTTGATCGACCAGGAGGTCAGCGTCGGGGACTACGTGTTGACCAATGGGACCTTGGCGGCGGCGGTTTTGATCGACTGTTTGAGCCGCTTTTTGCCCGGATTTTTAGGGGAAGAAAAGTCATTGACTAACGAAAGCTTCCAAGACAACTTGCTCGACTTTCCACAATTCACGCGCCCAGCGGTGTTTCGAAATATGCCGATTCCGGAGGTTCTGCTCTCGGGAAACCATGCAGAAATCGAGAAATGGCGGCAACGGGAGAGGGAAGAAAGAACGCGCAAACGCAGACCAGATTTATTAGAGGATTCACCATGAACGCAGTAATAAACGAAGTAACACAAGAGCACCTGAAATCAGACGTCACTCCCTTCAAGGTAGGCGATGGCGTCAAGGTCCACACCCGTGTGGTCGAAGGTGGTAAAGAGCGTATCCAGATCTTTGCTGGCATCGTAATCGCTCTCAAGGGATCGGGCATCAACCGTACTTTCACGGTTCGCCGTATCTCTTACGGTGAAGGCGTCGAAAAGGTGTTCCCAGTTCACAGCCCATTGGTTTCCAAGATCGAAGTTGACAAGGAATCCAAGACCATGCGTGCCCGCATGTACTACCTGCGTGATCTCGTTGGTAAGAAGGCGATGCAGGTTAAGGAAAAGCGTCTTGCCAAGGGCAGCCACTAATCCAGCCCAACCTGATTCGAATTTTGAAAGCCGTCTCCCAGTGGAGGCGGCTTTTTTGTGGGCGGAGGGAGGGGTGGTTAACCGCAAATAGCGCTAAGACCGCAAAGTTGGATCGGAAAGGGTGGGTTGTGGGTCGCGAGATGGGCGAAAGATGATTGGGACAAGCGACCCAGATTCTGATTTTCGCGGTCTCTTGTGGTTCGATCTTCCTCCGCTTTCCCGGCGAGATAGGTGCTCTTAACGGTTTCGATCGTAAGGTTCGCTCGAAATGCGATGCTTCATTAGCCGGATTCGGGTTTCCCTTGAGGCAGCTTCATTGACTGGGCACTCGTCTCATTTTAGCGCAACGGTTTAGGATCTTTGGTTCCTTGAGACTTGAAACCGGAGCGGGGGCGACGATGCTCTTGGCCTTTCGATTTTCACAAAGATTCACTCTAGAACGATCTATGAACAAAGAACTCCTCCAGAAAGCCGCTACTCAAGCGCGCGGACTCGCCATCGACGCAGTTCACGCCTGTTCCTCGGGCCACCTTGGTCTTCCGCTGGGCGCGGCTGAAATCGGCTCCGTCCTCTTTGGCGACGCGTTGACCATCAACCCAGACGAACCGCGCTGGGTGAATCGCGACCGTTTCATCCTCTCCGCAGGGCACGGTAGCATGTTCATCTACAGCTGGTTGCACCTCGCCGGTTTCGATCTCCCTCTCGAGGAAGTGAAGAATTTTCGTCAGCTCCACTCCAAGACTCCGGGTCACCCTGAGTACATGGAAACGCCAGGTGTCGAGTGCACCACAGGCCCGCTCGGTCAAGGCGTCGGCAATGGCGTTGGCTTCGCGATTTCTGGTAAGATGGCAGCGGCTAAGTTCAACACGGCTGAGCACAAGATCATCGACAACAACATCGTGGTCCTCGCCGGTGACGGTTGCTTGCAAGAAGGCGTTGCCCAGGAAGCGTCTGCTCTCGCAGGCCACCTCAAGCTCGATAACCTCATCCTTTTCTACGATAGCAACGACGTGACTCTCGACGCCATGGCGGTAAAGAGCCAGAGCGAAGACACGGCGGCCCGCTACCGAGCCATGGGCTGGGATGTGGTCACCATCGACGGCCATGATTTGGATGCGATTGCCGGCGCTTACACGGCAGCCAAGGCTGCTACGGGTAAGCCGCAGCTCATCATCTGTAAGACGGAAATTGGCCGCGGTATTCCTGAAGTCGCAGGCACCAGTGCCGGTCATGGCGAAGGTGGAGCAAAGTACGCCGAAAGCGCCCGCAAGGGACTCGGCCTACCCGAAGAGACTTTTTACGTCTCCGACGACGTGCGCGAATTTTTCGCAGCCAAGAAGGAGGAGCGCGCTGCGGCCTACGCGGCTTGGCTCGAAACGTACAATGCTTGGAAGTCTGCCCACGCAGGGCTCGCGGCTCAGCTGGAAGCTGGGGCGACGGCACCGGTCGATGTCGACGAACTCTTCAAGGCGATCCCGGTAACGGCAGATGATGCAAAGGTCGCGACCCGCGGTTCTGGTTCCGCCGTCTTGCAGCCCATCGCTCAGGCCCGTCCCGAGCTCATCTCCGGTTCGGCTGACCTGCATGGCTCTACCAAGAACTACATCAAGGACGGTGGCGACTTCCTTCCCGGAAACGAAAGCGGTCGTAACTTGCTCTTCGGTATTCGCGAGCACGCCATGGGCGCTTTGATGAACGGTATCGCTTACGATGGAATTTTCCGCGCTTCCGGCGCGACCTTCATGGTGTTTGCTGACTACTGCCGTCCATCGATCCGCTTGGCGGCTCTCGCTGGCCTGCCCACCATCTACATCTTCACGCACGACTCTGTTGGCGTGGGAGAAGACGGTCCGACTCACCAACCGGTTGAGACGGTTTCCGGTCTCCGCGTCATCCCAAATCTCGACGTGATCCGTCCTGGCGACGCGGAAGAGACTGCCGGCGCGTTTGTGGCTGCAATGGAACGCCTCAGTGGTCCCACCATGCTCTCGCTCACGCGCCAGAACATTCCGAACATCAACACCGCTTCCGCAGACGAGCGCCGCAAGGGTGTGCTCAAGGGTGGTTATGTCATCAAGAAGGAAACGGCTGAGCTTGAGACGATCCTTATCGCGACCGGTTCTGAACTCCAGCATGCAGTCAAGGCTGCGGAAGAGCTCGGTGCTGGAACCCGTGTGGTTTCTATGCCGTCAATGCTCCGCTTCGATGCACAGAGCGACGAGTATAAGGAATCCGTTCTCCCTAAGGCTTGCACCAAGCGTATCGCCATCGAAGCCGGAGTTTCCGGTCTCTGGTACAAGTACGTTGGCACTGAGGGCAAGGTCATCGGTATCGATCGCTTCGGTATCAGCGCTCCAGGCGACACCGTGATGGAAATCCTCGGCATGTCTGCGGCGAACATCGTTGCGGCGGCCAAGTAGGACACTCGCGAAACGCAAATTTGCTCAGGCTCGAGGACTTCGGTTCTCGAGCCTTTTTGCTAACCGCAAAGGCCGCTAAGTTCGCGAGGTTCCTGTTGTAGGATCTGTTGTAAAACAGGAAACACCGCCAAAGGGGGCTTTGGTTTGCTAGGTCGCTAAACCTTGATCGCTGATTTGCATTTAAATCGCCTTTGGGATCTCTAGCGCCCCTTGCGGTTTCTCAGTCCTGCGAGATCCACCCTTCACTAAGGGAAACCACGGGCTCTGGCGCTGGGTTTCCGCCATAGTTGAGCAGCAAGCTCTTACCTGAGGGCTTTCTGCTTGATGCGCTCATTTAAGTTGGGTGGGATTGTGCCGTTGCCTAAGCGACTCGCCTGAAAGTTTATTATGAAAAACCTATCGCTCTCTGCCTCGAGTAATTCTCGCTCCGGGCTCAACTCGTTCCTGCGTCTCTTTCTGCTCTTGACGCTTAGCCTTGCCTCGATGGGAAAGCTTTGCGCTCAGAGCCAAGTTGCTCCCACTGAGAAGTTTATCCTGCAAGCCGAGGATCAACTAAAAATCACTTTCCCTGGCGCTCCGGAGCTGGATACCCAATTGCAGATCCGTCGGGATGGGATTATCTCGGTGCCGATTGTTGGTGAGGTTGTAGCAGCTGGGAAATCGCCGCGCGAGCTCGAAGCATTGCTTGCTGATCAGTTTGAAAACCAGTTGGTTTCAAATGAAGTAATGGTAGTCGTAATGGAGTCTCACTTCACCTACTATATGGAAGGGGAGGTTCGCAGTCCCGGAATCATCACATCTTTTCGCCAACTTTCGGTGCTCGAAGCTATAATTGCTGCCGGAGGAATTAATAAGACGACCGGCAAGATGAAGTCCGTTGTGGTAATTCGCCGTAAAGGTGACAAGTACCAGTATTTCGAACTCGATTTAGCAGCGGTGATCGATGGCAAGAAGGACAGTGCGTTTGTGCTCGAGTCCTACGATATTGTTTCGATTCCGCAGAGAGTCTGGTAATCACTTTTGCAATTCTGACTCCTTACTTACAAAAACATGATAGTACTCGTAGGTTCCACCGGCTACGTCGGTACCGCATTTCGCCAATTGCTTGAAAGCAAAGGCGTCAATTTCAAAACGCTTAGTGGTCGCCAGATCGCTAATGGATCCCAGCAAGACTTTGCTGATTCCCTCAAGGACATGGGGGCGAGTTTTCTCATCAATTGCGCTGGCTACACTGGCAAGCCCAACGTCGATGCTTGCGAACTCGACAAGGGGAATTGCCTCGACGGGAATGCTGTATTGCCAGGGTTGATACGAGACGTTTGTGCGGATCTCTCCATCGGTTGGGGACACGTGTCCAGCGGTTGCATTTTCGGAGGCGAGCGCCCCGGTGGTGGCGGTTGGCGGGAGAACGACGCTCCCAACTTTTCCTTTCGCAAGCCGCCTTGCTCGTTCTACAGCGGAACCAAGGCTCTAGGCGAAGAAGTGCTCGGTTATCGCGAGGTGGAGCGTGGCGAAGGCGAGTGGCCTGCTTGGGAGCACGAATCGTCGCCAGAAGGTTATGTATGGAGATTGCGGATACCCTTTAACCACATCGATAACCCCCGCAACTACCTGACCAAGGTTCAAAGCTACGCGACTTTGCTGCAGGCAACCAATTCGCTTAGCCAACTGGAGGACTTCGTAACCGCTTGTTACGAGTGTGTGGAGAAGGAAGTTCCCTTCGGTATCTACAACGTCACCAATCCCGGCGCTGTAACGACTTCTCAGGTCGTTGACCTAATCAAGAAGTCCGGCGTGAACGACAAGGAATTCCAGTTTTTCGAAGACGAAGCGGACTTCATGTCGAAGGCGGCCAAGACGCCACGCTCCAACTGCACTCTAAACGAAAACAAGCTGCGCGACGCGGGTGTGATCATGCGTCCAGTCGAAGAAGCCCTCGAGTGGTCCCTAAAGAACTGGCAGATGGCTTAAGGGCTGTACCGCTAAATACGCTAAACTTCGCTAAATTCTATTATTGAACCGTACTTGTTTTCGCGTCCTTTCGCGATTTTTAGCGGTTCCAAAAATACAAACTCCTCTTCCCATGAACTCCATTCTCGTAACTGGCGGCTGCGGCTTTATCGGCTCCAACTTCATTCGCGTTCTCCTTCGTGACGACGCCAAGCTGCTCAAGGCAAAGGGCTTTGACCGTATCGTCAACGTCGATTCGCTTACCTACGCGGGGAATCCTGCCAACCTCAGCGAATTTGAATCCTCGGATTCCTACGTCTTCTCTCACTCGAGTATCCTAGATCAGGATACGACAAGCTCGCTCATCAAAAAGCACGACGTCAGCGCAATCGTTCATTTCGCGGCGGAAAGCCATGTCGACCGTTCGATTGATACGCCCGAGCCTTTCGTGGAAACCAATGTGACCGGTACTTTGCGCATGCTGGAAGCGGCACGTCACCATTGGCTGACGCTCGAAGGCGAGGCCAAGGAAAGCTTCCGTTTTCTTCACGTCTCCACCGACGAGGTTTTCGGCACGCTCGGTCCCAACGATCCCGCTTTCTGCGAAACCACTCCCTACGCTCCGAACAGTCCTTATTCCGCCTCCAAGGCGTCTAGCGATTTCTTGGTTCGCGCCTACTATCACACGTACGGGATGCCGGTGGTTACCACCAACTGCTCCAACAACTATGGTCCGTTCCAGTTTCCGGAGAAGTTGATCCCCTTGGTCACCCTTAACGCCCTCGAAGCCAAACCGCTCCCGATCTACGGTGACGGCAAGCAGATCCGCGACTGGCTTTTCGTGGAAGACCATTGCACGGGGATTTTGGCGGCCTTGGAAAAGGGTGCCCTTGGCGAAACGTATTGTATCGGCGGCCGCAGCGAGATGGAGAACATCCAGATAGTGAAGCGCATTTGCGCCTTGCTCGACGAGCTGGCTCCGATCGTCGAAAACGAAGCTGCCCAAAAGGCAGGGATCGAGAAGTACGAGGATCTGATCACCTACGTTAAGGATCGCCCCGGTCACGATCGTCGCTACGCCATCAACTGCGAGCGCAGCGAGAAGGAGTGCGGCTGGGTGCCGGCCGAGACCTTCGACAGCGGTATCCGAAAAACGGTACAATGGTACTTGGACAACCAAGACTGGTGTCGTGACATCGCCGAAAAGAAGTACGCCCGCGAACGTTTGGGTAACAGCTAGTTCTTTAACCGCGAAAGACGCTAAAGACCGCTAAAGTGGCTGAGTTGGTACTAAAGGACGAATGCTATCGAGTGATCGGGGCGTGTTTCGAGGTCTACAAGGAAAAGGGCTGCGGCTTTAAAGAGCCTGTGTACCAAGAATGTTTGAAAGTGGAATTTGCAATCAGCGAAATTCCGGCGGACTCGCAGAGGCCTTTCGCCCTTTCCTACAAAGGGAGGCCGCTTTCTCAAAAGTATATTCCAGATTTCATCTGCTTCGATGAGCTGCTGCTCGAGATCAAGACGGTCAAGGCCTTGAACGACGAACATCGTGCCCAAGTAATAAATTATCTTCGAGCTACCAATAGACCTCTTGGCTTGTTGGTGAACTTCGCTGCCTACCCAAAGCTGGAATGGGAGCGAATTGCATACACCTCTAAGTTTTAGATTTCGCGGGTTTTAGCGTCTTTAGCGGTCCAAATCTCCTCAACCCAATATTAATTTCACTATGTCATCCAAACCAAGAAAAGGAATCGTCTTAGCGGGTGGTTCCGGAACACGTCTCTATCCTTGTACCATCGCTGTATCCAAGCAGTTGATGCCGATCTACGATAAGCCGATGATCTACTATCCGGTTTCCTTGCTCATGCTGGCTGGAATCAAGGATATCCTGATTATCTCCACTCCGCAGGACACGCCGCTCTTCGAGCGCCTGCTCGGTGATGGATCCGCCTTTGGTGTCAACTTCAGCTACGAAGTGCAGCCGAGCCCGGATGGTCTTGCTCAGGCGTGCCGGAGTGGGGAAGAGTTTCTCGATGGAGCTCCTGCTGCGCTGGTCTTGGGTGATAACCTCTTCTTCGGCCACGAGTTGGTTCGTACTCTCAAGAGCGCTGACGCCCGTACGAGCGAGTCTACGATTTTTGGATACAATGTGGCGAATCCCACAGCTTACGGCGTAGTGGAGTTTGCTGCAGACGGGAAGGTCATCTCCATCGAGGAAAAGCCGGTCGAACCCAAGTCGAACTACGCGGTTCCCGGACTCTATTTCTATGACGACAAGGTCGTCGAATATGCAAAGCAGGTGAAACCCTCGCCACGTGGCGAGCTCGAGATTACCGACCTGAACCGCATCTATCTCGAAAAGGGAGCTTTGAATGTGGAATTGCTCGGACGCGGTACGGCTTGGTTGGATACGGGTACCCATAAGAACCTTATGGAAGCAGGCCAGTTCGTGCAGGTGATCGAAGAACGCCAAGGCCTTAAGATGGCCTGTTTGGAGGGGATCGGTTTCGATAATGGTTGGCTCACTCGTGAACAACTGGAAGTGCGTATCCAGTTTCTGGGTAAGACCAGTTACGCAACCTACTTGAGGCAGTTACTGAAATAGGCTGCTGTTTTAACCGCGAAGTACGCGAAGAGGTTGGATTTGTTTCCAATCTCTTTTTTTTTGACCGCTAAACACGCGAAAGATCGCGAAAAAAGAGGGAAAACTAGAAGGTCTGTGGGAGCGTGCTTTTCACGCGAAAGCAGTGAGGGCGCCTTTCGCGTGGCTTTGCAGGTGGATCGACTTTGGGCGCTTCGCTTTGTCGCCTTCGCTCGGTACCGAAGGCGATTTGAGAAGGGCGTCTTGGGACAAGCCGCGCCACCTGCGAGGGGCTCTCGCAGTTTCAAAACAACGATCGCGAATTTTAGCGTCCTTTGGTGTTTTACCAAAAGGTAGATGCAGTATCGAGCACAACGTGCGACATGTTTCCTCCCTACGGTCCTCAAGTGTCAGCCCAAGGCTTCGGTATGAGGAGCGAAGCGAGGAAACATCAGCCTTAGCAGGTTTCCCGTCCTTCGCGGTTAACCCAAGCTATTCCACGGTCACGCTCTTCGCCAAGTTGCGGGGCTTGTCCACGTCCTTGCCGAGTTCGACTGCGATGTAGTAGCTGAGCAGCTGCAGCGGAATGGTCATGAGGATGGGGAGCACGCAGTTGTGGGCCTTGGGTACGATGATGATTTCGTCGGCGAGCGAAGAGGGGATCTCGTGCGAATCGGTGATGATGATGACCTTGCCTTTGCGAGCTCGCACTTCCTGAACGCTGGAGAGGTTCTTCTTCAGCGTTTCGTCGTCGGGCACGATCACCACGCTGGGACAATCCTCGGAAATCAGGGCAATGGGGCCGTGCTTCATCTCGGCTGCGGGATAGCCTTCGGCGTGGATGTAGCTGATTTCCTTCAGCTTGAGCGCTCCTTCCAAGGCGATCGGGAACATTTCGAGGCGTCCGAGGAAGAGGAAGTCTTGGTACTTGGCAAAGTCCTTGGCGACGGCTCGCAGCGATTCTGAGAGGGAAAGGGTTTGCTTGATCAGGGCTGGTAGCTCCTGCACGGCTTTCACCATTTTGCAGCCTTCTGCGTAGGAAAGGTCGCGGGTGCGGCCGAGGTAGCAGGAAAGCATGGAAAGAATGAGGACCTGGGAGGTGAAGGCCTTGGTCGAAGCGACACCGATTTCGGGGCCGGAGTGCTGGTAGATTCCGCCGTCGTTTTCGCGGGCGATGGTGGAGCCAACGTTGTTGATGATGCCGATGACGTGGTAGCCTTTGCGTTGGGCCTCGCGTTGAGCTTCCAGGGTATCGATCGTCTCGCCGCTTTGGCTGATCACGATGACCAGCGTATTCTTGTCCATGGGCGCGTTCCGGTAGCGGAACTCGCTGGCGTATTCGACTTCCACGGGGATGCGGGCGTACTTTTCGATCAGATATTCGCCAACCAGCCCGGAGTGCCAAGCGGTGCCGCAGGCCACGATGAGGATGCGGTCGATGTGACGGATGTCCTGGCGGGAAAGGTTGAGACCGCCGAACTTGCAGGTTCCCTCGGTGAGATCGAGGCGGCCACGGAAGGCATTTTCGAGGGCGCTGGGCTGATCGTGGATTTCCTTGAGCATGTAGTGCTCGAACTCGCCCAGCTCGGCATCCTCGTCCTTCCAGGAAATGGTGCTAATTTCCGGCACGACCGCTGCCTCTTCCATGGTGGTGATGCTGAAGTTGTCGTCGGTAATGGTGACGATTTGGTTGTCGTCAAGGTAGACAACCTCGTGGGTGCGGGCTCGGATGGCGCTGGCGTCGCTGGCGAGCATCATCTCGTTTTTGCCGACACCGAGGATGAGGGGACTGCCCTTTCTAGCTCCGAAAAGCACGCCGGGGAGTTTCGAGCAAATGATGGCGAGACCGTAGGTTCCTTCTACGGCGGCGAGGGAGGTGCGAATCGCTTTGTAGACGCTCTTTTCCGTGATTTCCTCGTTTAGGGTTGCGAGGTTGTAAGCGATCAGGTTGGAGAGTACTTCGGAGTCGGTCTCGTTGCTGAAGGTAACGCCTTTGGAGGTGAGGGTTGTCTTGAGCTGCTCGTAGTTTTCGATGACCCCGTTGTGCACGAGATGGATGAGTCCGTTCCAAGAGCTGTGCGGGTGGGTGTTGGGTTCGGTGACGCCCCCGTGCGTGGCCCAGCGGGTGTGGCTGATGCCGAGGCCGGCGTCCTCTTGGTCGAGCGGAAGGGCTGCTGCCAAGTTTGCGACCTTTCCGACCCGACGGGTTAGCAGGATCGAATCGTCCTTCTGCCAGATGGCCATGCCTGCGGAATCGTAGCCGCGGTATTCGAGGCGCTTGAGGCCATTTAAGAGAATGGGGGCAGCGTTGTCGTGCCCGATGTATCCAACTATTCCACACATAATTTCGACTCGTATTGTGAGCCGAAAGGTAGGTTAAGCAACCGGTCGGCCCAAAGGTTGAGAATACCAGTAAGTCGAGCGTGAAATGTCGAGTGCTTCCTTGCTCTATCTCTTGATGCCGAGTCGATCTAGAAGTTCGTAAAAGGTGGGGCGGCTGATGCCGAGTTCTGCTGCGGCTGCTGTCACTTTGTTTTTATGCTTTTTCAGGGCCGCTTCGATCATGTCCTTTTCGAGCGCCTCGCGGGCTTCCTTGAGGGTTGTCCCAGTTGGGATGTTGCGATCGGAAGGAAGTTGCAGGTCCTCTGGGGCGACTTTGTTGCCCTCGGCCATAATGGCAGCTCGTCGTACGCGATTCTGAAGCTCGCGAACGTTGCCGGACCAAGGGTAGGTCCGGATCGCTTTGAGGGCAGCTGCGTTGAAGCTGAGGCTTCCGTTGCCCGCTTCCGCGGCGAAGCGTTTGAGGAAGCTTGTAGCGATGAAGTCGATGTCCTCTCCGCGCTCCCTTAGGGGCGGGAGGTTGAGTTCGACCACCGAAAGCCGGAAGTAGAAGTCTTCGCGGAAAGTCCCGTCGGCCATGCCCTTTTTCAGGTCCGCATTGGTTGCGGCCACGATTCGGGCTTTTACCTTGATCTGATCTCGACCGCCAACCCGCTCGATATAGCTCTCCTGTAGAAACCTCAGGAGCTTAACTTGCACGTTGAGAGGAACTTCTCCGATTTCGTCGAGGAAAAGGGTGCCTCCGTTGGCCTGCTCGATCTTGCCGATTCGCGTGCTGTCGGCTCCGGTGAAAGAGCCTTTCTCATGACCGAACAGCTCGCTTTCGAGGAGGGATTCCGGAATGGCGCTGCAGTTGATGGCGACGAAGGGGCCGTCCGCTTGGCTGGAACGATTATGGATGGCGTTGGCGACCATCTCCTTACCGGTTCCGCTCTCGCCAAGAATCATCACCGGAGCGTCGCTGGTGGCCACTTTGCGGACGAGGTTGAAAACCTTTTGCATGGGCTCGCTGGTGCCGAGCATACCCTCGAAGGCGTCCTTGTTGAGTTTGCGCTGCATGGAGACGTAGTCTCGTTCCAGGTCGGCCACGTAGTAGCAGCGCTTGAGTACGAGCTGCAGCTCGTCGGTATCGACGGGCTTCGACATGAAATCATAGGCCCCGCGACCGATCGCCTCGAGGGCGTTTTCCCGTTCGCCCTGGCCGGATATGATGATGACCTTTGTTTTCGGCCCCATCTGCATGATCTCGGCTAAGGTGTTCATTCCCTCGTCCACGAGGTTGGGGCGTGGGGGGAGGCCGAGGTCCAGCAGCACCACAGGGGGCGTGTTTTCCTTAAATTGCTGGATGGCTCCCTCGCGATTTCCCGCTTGGAAAATTTCGTAGTCGGTCCCGAGGGACCAGCGCATTTGAGTGCGGATTTCCTCGTCGTCGTCGACGATCAGTAGCTTCGGTTTGTTTGCAGGCATGTGGGGAGATGGATGGAAGAGTGGGGAGGGTTACTTGGCTAAGTTTCCAATTTTGAATCTTCGATTTGTATCCTCGCTTGGTGCGTCAGGTGTCGTCGTTGGACTCCTTTTTGAAGTTCGAGCGAGCTATCACGGACAAGGTCAAGGAAGGCGGAAGCGAGCGAATGGCTATTTTTGGATTTGTAAGAGGTTCGTACAAACTAGGGTGATTATACTGTCGGAATGCTTTACAGTATCGTTCTGGAAATCGGAAAATGAAGCTTTTTCTGTAGCAGATTTTTTAACGGTAGGTGTGGATTTTTCTAACCGCGAAAAACGCTAAAATTCGCGAAAGCGAGCCATGCGGGCTCAGCCGTGCGAATTGGATGCGTGTTCGAGCTTGGGGCTCGACTCGTTCGATTTCACCTGAGCGGATTTGTTCATTTGTGGGAATCGGACTCATGGCGAGGCGTAGCTCGCTTGCCGAGCGGAGACTGTTGTGCCGCGATTGCAATTCTCTCTTTAGGCACAAAAATACCCGCCTCTTGCGAGGCGGGCATTGGATACAAGAGCGAATCGGAGGGATTCGAAAGTTAGGTGTGCCGCCGCTTGATCGTGATAAGCATCGCGAAGCCGAGGCCGAGCAGGCCGAAGGTCGTTCCGTTGTCTGGGACTGAAGTGGAGCTTGGATCTGATTCTGACTCCAAGGCTGGAAGCACCTGACCCGTGTTCATGGAGCCAGCAGTAGCTGCGATAGGTCCTGTCCAGCTGCCAACGTCGGCGTAGCCAAGAAACTGAAGGGAGAGACCGGTCACGCTGTCATTCGGTTCCTCGACTCCGATATTTGTCGAGTTCAAGCCGTTGGCAGTATGGGAAGTCGCAGTAAAGCTACCTTCGTAGCTGATGAATTGAAGTACCTCGGTTTCGAATACAAGAGCGAGTCCGTCAGGGCTTCCGTTTTGGATTCCGCTGATGAGTACGCTTGAGAAGCCGTACCCGTCTCCCGAGTCTGCGAGAGTGCCGCTCAAACCAACGTTTTTATATCTGGCTCCGCCGTTGCCATTGTAGAATTCGAGCGAAAGCAAACCTAAGTCGGTACCGGCGATACCGGCGATTTCGACGAATTCCCCAACATCCGTGCTGTCGTTGTCATAGTGGATCTCGTTGATCCAGACGTCGTCGATGGTGAGCGCGTTTAGTGAGGAGGTGAGGAGGCCGGCAAGGGTGGCGAGCAGGCACAGCTTCGCTCGGGGAGGATTGTTAGTAAACATAGGAGGAGTTGAATTTGAGGGTTAGGTTAAAGACTTACGGTAACAGTCGAAGTCTGGGGTGTGTTATGTTGAAAGTACTTAGGTTGGTTTTTGGTGTGGTTCAAGGACAATGTGGCCTTATCTCCCTGTTTTGTTTGATTTTAGGTTTAAGCGAGCGAATGCGTTCGGGGGGAGCGTCCTGTCCCGAGAGTTGTTTTTTGCTACTGAAGTGGGACTGACAGGCTTGTTTTTCTCCCGTGTAGCACGCCGAAAACGATTTTGTTTCGCTTGCTTTGCTGACCGCTAAAAAACGCTAAGTTCCTCTACAAGCGGTGGCGCTGGATTGGAAGGTGTGGACGCATTAAAATCTCTAGCAAGCAAGAGGAGTGTGTCGCTCGATCTCGGATCGGTGATCGGTAATCCGCTATCAACCGTTCTCAATCGCGATACAACAGTCTCCGCTCGGCACGCGAGCTACGCCTCGTCATGAGGTCGCTCCTTCAGTCTCCTATTCTTCCCTCCCCAAAAACAACAATCCCTACCGATCTGAGTTTATCTGAGTCCATCTGCGGTTACAAAAAATCAATGCAGTGCCGAGCGCAACGTGCGACACTTGAGGAGCGAAGCGAGGAAACATTCCTTCGGGACCTTAGCGTCCTTCGCGGTTAATGATTTTCCAAATCAGCCATCCGCTATCCGCCATCTTCCTTTTCCTATCTTCAATCTTTCTTCAGTATCGGTATCCGTATGGTAAATACGCTTCCTTTGCCTTCTTCGCTCTCTACGATGATGTTCCCGCCGTGAGCTTCCACTACCATCTTGCTTTGGAACATGCCGATTCCGAGGCCGCTCTTCTTTGTTGTTTTGAAGGGGCGGAAGAGGCCGTTGCGAATGAAGTCCAAGCTCATGCCGCAACCGGTGTCGGTGACAATGATTTCGGCGTTCGGTCCGGCTCGTCGCGTCGTGAGCGAGATCTTGCCCGTTCCATCCATAGCTTCGCTGGCGTTGATGAGAAGGTTGAGGACAACGCTTTTGAGCTTCTTTAAGTCTGCTGAGATTTGGATGCCATTTGTCGTTTCGGAAGTGAACTCGATATCCTCCCGCTTTTGCCACTCGGAGATGGAAACGTCGATCAGTTCGTCGAGCTCGGTCGCTGACGGAGAGATTTCCAGTTCGTGGCGGACTTGGCTGAGTCGCGTAATGAGATCTGTGATACGATTGCTGGTATTTCCTATTCCGCGCAGGGCATCTTCGCGAAACTCCGGATTGTCCCAGTGTAGAGGCATGTTCTTGAGCATGAGGTTCAAGGTTGAAACCGCATTTTTCAAATCATGCACGAAGAAGGTCGCCATTGTTTGGAAGGCTTCGATCTCCTTGGATTCTTCGAGCTTTCGGGTAAGGGCGGCGCTAAGGATGTTGGCCGCAATATGGTCGCCGATGCAACGGAGGGTGTCGAACTCCTGTTGGGTGAATTCCAGGGTGTTGGTTCGGTCGCCGAGTACGATGAAGCCGACGGCGCGTCCTTGTCCGGTAAGGGGCACCAGTACACGTTTGCCGCCATCGTCGAAGGAGCCTGGGTTGCAGCTGAGGATGGGCTTGGTCCAGGCTTCCTCCGAGTCTTCGATCGACTGCGGCTCGGGCGACGCGATGAGTTTTGCGGGGATCGTATCGGCGGGGATGGCTTTGGGGGCGATGCCTTGCCCGCCCGCTTCCGTTTGGTCCGTGGTCGATATTTTGTTGAAGCTAGTTCCGTTTGTATCCAAGAGCCAGATACTAGTGAGTTTCGTGTCGAAGAGGTTTGCGAGCAGCTTGGTGGTAGATTCGCAAATGTCCTTTTGCCGCACGCTTTGGGCAGTGGTGGCGGTGAGCTTGAGCCAGAGGGTGCGGTAGTCGTAGAGGGGCCGTTGGAAGTTGCGGCTGACGAAGCGTCGGATGAGTTGGCGGAACCGGTCCGATTGCACTAGAAGGCCGAGGCCGACCAAGGCGATGAGGACGAGGAAGGCCTGTATCGCGAAAGCCTGATCTCCGCCGAAGTGCGAAATGACCTTCGAAAGCACTCCGACCGCGATGAGGTAGCCGCCTGCTAGGGTGATGACGAGCGAACCGCTGATGATCGATTGGGAGGGGTAGAGATCGATTTCGAAGCTACCCTTGCGGAAAACAGAGCGTCCGACCAGGAGGCAGCAAGCGAAGAGGGCGACTGCGTTGATGGTTTCGAGGGAGGGGTCGATTTGCTGGGCGAGAACGATTTGGCTGCTGGTGAAAAAGCGGGCGGCGAAAAGCGTGCCCATGCCGTAGAGCATGAACTTGATCTTCCAACGCAAGGTGCCGACCGATGCTCGGTAGGTGCGCTCCAAGCCGACGAGGGCGCCGATCATGGAAAGCAGCATGAAGACATGCAGAAAGAAGCCGGCCCAGTCCAGGGCGACAATCCACTGGAAGGGCGTTTCCGGGTGCTGAATCAAGTGAGCCAAGGCCTCGGGAGCGAAGGCTACGAGGGCGATCGGCAGAGCGAAGGCTACGATGACGATAGGCAGTCGCTTGCCGAGGTTGGACTTGATTTTGCCGCGCGAGTAGGTGGCGGAGAAGAGCAGCCAGAGTCCGGGCAGGAGGGCGGTAGCCAGGAAGCGCCAGCGGATGAGGGCCGCGATCTCGAGTGGGTTTGTCCTTTGCAGGGCCAGGCCGGTCAATAGTTGTTCGGTGGCGAGGGCGAGCATGCCGATGGCGAAGGTCCACATCGCGATCCCGCGGCTCTTGCTGAAAGGAGCGATGAAAACGAAGAGCGCCGCGATCGCCGCGCTAACGAAGGAGAAGATAACTGGGAGGTTCACTTGAGGAGTGAGTGGTGAGTTGTGAGGAGAAAAGGGAAGGGAAATACGACTCCTGTTATAACCGCTAAGTACCAGGCTTCAAATGAAGTTTCGTCCCGGCAGGCCACGAAGGTCTCGGATACGAGGCTGATCTGGATTGAATTTTCAAAGATGCGTGTGGGAGCGTGCTTGTCACGCGAAAGCTGTGAAACTGCGTAGCGATTGCTGATTGAGCAGCGGAACTCGACGGTAAGTCTAGGACGCGACCTCGCGTCGCGATTGAGGATGGCCTATTGCTGATAGTGAATTACAGCTCGGTAGGGGCCAACCGCCGAGCGGCCCGAGCGCTGCAGTGGGTGGTGCGGCTTGTCTCAAGACGCTGTGTTTGTTTGTTTTTGGACCGCAGATTTACGCGGATGGACTCAGATGATGAGTGGTGCTTTTCAGACCAGCGATTATCGATTACTGATTACCGATCCGTGATTGAGCGACACGTCGCGGCGAAGTGTAACGAAGACGGCGGTTAGTTTTCGATCAACTCCTCAACTCGCTCCCGCAAGCTTGCGGGGAGGGACTCGAGATCGATACTGGCGAGCTGGCTTTTTGCCAAGTCCACCTTGCCTTGTTGGGCGAGGGAAATGCCTTGCAGGGCTTGGGCCCGAAGTTCCTCATTCTTGTACTGCTTGGCTTCGTTGGCCATGCTGTAGACGCGTGCCGCATTGTCGGGGTCTTCGCTAAGGATCTCGGCTTGTCCCAATTTTGCGAATACGTTGTCAGGACTTAGCTCCAGAGCCTTGGTGAATCCGCTTTGGGCTGTGGAAGTGTCACCATTACGGAGCTGCAAGGTTGCGAGCATGGCGTGAGCTTGGGCATCTGACTTGTTTTCAGCTATTCGTGATTTTAGAGTGGCGATGTCTGCTTCCGAGACTGAATTTGTGTCGATTTTGAGAATGCTGATTAGTTCAGCCGCCTTGCCTTTGCCGTCGAAATTAGAAGGGGACGAAGTCGCTTGGGTGAAGAGCCGGTATGCGGCGTCTCGGTGTCCTAGCTGATAGTGGGCTGTGCCTAGGCGGTAGGCGACCTCAGGGGAGTCCCTTCTTGTGCTGTAGATACTCTGAAGCTGGCTTAGGGCCCAAGAATACTGACCGGAAGCGAGGGCTATTTGGCCTTGGAGATAGAGTAGGTCTTGGTTTGCTGGAGATTGGCTAACTGCATTCTTGACCAATGCTTCTGCCTCCCCGGTTTCCCCTTTTGCCAAGAGCGCGTATCCCAGTTTGAGGTGTGCCTGAAGGTTTGAAGGTACTGCTTCGATCGCCTTTCGGTAGGCTTTAATGGCCTCGCTGTTTTTATTCTCGAGTTCGAGAATTTGCCCTAGCTGGACTTGGACCATCGGATCATTGGGAGCTGTCTGGGCGAGCTTTAGAATAAGATCCCGGTCTTGGGGGCTGATGTTGCGTGAATCAATGGAAAGTACCGCAAGCATTCTCTTGGCTTCTTCGGCTCCGAAGTAGGAAGCCTCACCGGCGGTGGCTTCTTTCAGCCTCGCTTCAGCCGAGTTTGTTTCCCCCAGTTGGTAGTGGGTGGCTCCGATATGGTAGGCGACTTCAGGAATGCTGCTGAGCTGCGAATAGCTATCACTTAAAAGGCTCTTGGCCCATTTGTAGTCACCGCGAGCGTAGACGATCCAGCCCAAGGTATCTGCAGTGTAAGGGCTGTTCGGAGATTGCTCGCGGGCTTTTTGAGCGAGCTCGAAGGCTCGGTCCGCTTTATCGAATTTCGTGGAGTAGAGGTAGGCGAGGTTGTTGAGAGCGGGCAGGTAATTGGCGTTAACGGTAAGCATCTTTTCGTAGAGCGCGACGGCTTCATCGAATTTGCCGTCGGCCTCATGCAGGGAGGCTATGGTAGTCATCGCTCCGATGTCGTTGGGATTGCTATCTAGAATTGCCTTCGCTTGCGCGAGGGCGCCAGCGGAATCGCCTTCTGAGCGCAGCAGCTGGGAGTACAGGGTGCGGGCGGTGCGATTGTTGGCGTCGAGCTCGATCGACTTTTCGAAAGAGGCTTTGGCGGCTGGGATATCTCCCTTGGACTGCAGGATCTGGGCTCGAATTGTGTAGAGAACGCTGGTGTCAGGCGAGGCCGCGATAGTCTGGTTGATACGTTCTAGGGCTGCATCGAACTTGCGCTCTCCCATGTCGAGGGCGGTGAGCTGTTCGACGGATTGCAGGTGGAGCGGGTTAGTGGATAGCGCTTCTTCGAATGCGGAACGGGCACCGCTGCGGTTCTGGCTTTGCAGGTAGGAGAGTCCGGAGAGGTAGTCGAGCTGAGGGTTGTCGGGCTGGGCATTTTCTAACTGCTTGTAGATCGCCACGGCTGCCTCGCTGTCGCCCTTGCGGTTGTAGGCTTCGGCCAGCAGGAGGTAGCCTTGAATGGAGTTGGGATTGGCCTCGAGGAATTTCTCTAGGGTGATGATGGCGCCGCTGAAGTCTTCTTCTTGTACTTGAATGGTGGAAAGCAGGGCGTTAGCCTCGAGGTGCCCGGGGACTTTTTGCACGACGCGGGATAGGCGGGACTTGGCTTTGCCGAGGTCGCGTTTGGCGAGGTAGGCGAGGGCGATCTGGTAGTTGGCCTTGATGTCTTCCGGATAGAGCTCGAGGGTCTTTTCCAATTGGGTGATGGCTTCGTCGATCTTTTGATCGAGCACAAGCAGCGTGCCTTTGACACGGAGAGCGGTGGGGTCGATGGGGTCGAGTTTGAGGGCACGCTCTACCAGCTTTTGGGATTCCTCGGGTTGCTCCATTTTGGCAGCCAGTTCGGCAGCTTGGGAGAGGGCGGGGAGGTAGTCGGGCGCTTCGGCTAAGATATTATCGAGGGCTACTTTGGCAGCGTCGTCGCCTTGGCTTTGCTGGAGGTACAGGGCGTAGCGGATGCGAATGCCGGATCGGGCTGGGGCGACCTCTGCTGCTTTGGCGAAGGCGGCCATGGCCTCTTCCTGCTTCTTTTGGGCGAGCAAGATTTGGAAGCGGCCGGTGTAGCCCATAGAGGAATTCGGGTCGGCTTCGATGGCCTGCTCGAAGCGTTGGCTTGCGACAGCGACATTGCCGGACTTGAGGTAAAGCGATCCGATGGCGGCATGGATAGAGGCGGTGGGGGCCAAGGATTCCAGCCACTGGGTGGTCTGGGCCGCACTGGCGGGGTCTGCCGCGAGTTCGGCGAGCAGGATGGGGGCTTCTTCGAGGCTGGGATCGAGTTCGAGCGCTTTGCGAGAGTCG
>JBNKSG010000058.1:0-19026 GCA_050297195.1 Opitutaceae bacterium
CGGCCCGGATCGGCCGCATCTCGCGCCGGGACAGCGGGACCAGGTCGACCGCCTCGCCGCTACGGCGGCGGAACTCCAACCGACCGTCGGTAATGTTCAGCAAACGCATGATGCCCTTGCCGACGGTGGTCTTGCCGCAGCCGGACTCGCCTTGAATGCTGACGAACTCGCCTTTCGCTACGGACAGCTCCACCGAGTTGAGCACGTCGAGCTTCGTTTCGCCAGTGAGGTAGGACTTGGCCACGCCACTCGCGCTGATTGCCGCCTCACTCACTGCGCAGAGCCTCCACAGGTTTAAGCAAGCCCGCCTTGATGGAAGGAACCAAGCCCGCAAGGGTCGCGATCGAAATCGTCAGGACCGCGATGACGACCAAGTCGCCCACCTTGTAGTGAACTGGCAACTCCGAAAAGAAGTAGAACTGCATAGTTTGCTCCTTGCCGCCAATCACGCTGAAGATCGCGTCGATAATCGTCTCGCGAACGCTGAGCAACGAAAAGCTGAGGATAAATCCGATAGCCGTTCCGACCACGCCAACCGAAAAGCCCTGCAGGCAAAAACAAGCAATGATCTGGCGACTTGTGGCGCCCATCGAAGTGAAGAGCCCGATCTCGCGGGTTTTCTTGACGACGGAGGTGAAGAGCGAAGTCGCGATCGAGAACGAGGCGACCAGCACGATGATCAGCAGAATGAAAAACATCATGCGTTTCTCGAATTCGATGATCGCAAGGTAGTCCGCATTGCTCTCCAGCCAGGTGGAAACGCGAAACGGCGGCTCGAACAGCCCTTGCAATTCGCGGGCCGCCAACTCCGTATCCACGCCTTCCTTGAGCTTGACCTTGATGGCGTGCACCCCGTTTCCGAGACCGTAAAGATCCTGCATGCTCCGCAGCGTGGTGATGATCGTATTTTCGTCCACTTTGGTGAACCCCGTTTCGAACACGGCCGCTACTCGCATGAGCCGCGGCAACAAGACTTCGTTTTGGTTGAGGCGCTGGATCATCAAGGGAGTGTACAACTCGACCTCGTCCCCCACCCGCAATCGCAGCGTATTGGCGATTCCAGAGCTGATCAAAACCGAGTCGTCGTCCAACTCGTCCAAGTTGCCGTAGCGAATGTAGCCATCGAGCGGCACGATCTTCCGCTCCAGATCGACTTCGATTCCCTGCACTTGCGGGACGATGGGACGGTTTCCTGTTTGCAGCATCACCATGCCGAAGGCCGACGGAGCAGCCGCTTCCACCAAAGGCGACTCCTCCAGTATATCGATCTTGTCTTCGTAGTCTTCGAAAATGCGGCCGTTCATGACCTTCAAGTCGCCGGTCGTATCCGCGACCACTTGGCGGATGGCATGACCAAAGCCATTGAAAACGCTCAACACCACGACCAAAGCCATGGTTCCCAGCACCACGCCCGTCACCGACATGATCGTGAAAAACGGCAGACGCTTCCCCTTCGGGAAGGTGTGACGAATCGCGATATAGAGGTACCAAGGCATTGGCCTGCAAGAATTAGTAAGCGGAGCGCGGAAGCAAGCCCGTTAAGTGCGCAAAAAAGCAGGACGGTTCCGAAGAAGCCGTCCTGCCGTTAAAATTCATCGCGTATCCGCCTAGCCCTTACGAGCGAAGCTGCGGGTAGAGAATCACGTCGCGAATGTTCTCCGCTTCCGTGAGCAAGATCACGATACGGTCGATACCCATGCCGAGTCCGCCGGCTGGCGGCATGCCATACTCGAGGGTTTCGAGGAAATCCTCGTCCATGTCCTGGGTTTCCTCGCCGGCTTGCTTCTCGAACATCTCGCGCTGCACGTCGGGGTCGTTTTGCTCGGAGTAGGCAGGGGCGATTTCCATGCCGCCGATGCAAAGCTCGAAAACGTCGATCGTCGAGTCGTCGTCCTTGGTGATCTTGGCCAGCGGACAAAGCTCCTTGGGAAGGTGCGTAACAAAGGTTGGCTGGATGAGGTACGGTTCGATGAGCTTGCCGAAGACTTCATTGGAAACTTCGTAGTCTTCCCAATCCGCCTGGCAGTCGAGCCCGAGCTCCTTGGTCTTGGCCAGCTTCTCTTCCTTGCTCTTGGAGAACCAGGCAGGATCGCCCACCTTTTCGCAAACGAGGTCCTTGTACTTCGCTTCGCGCCACTCGCCCATGAAATCGATCACTTCGCCATCGGGCATCTTGATTTCCTTGCCACCGAGCACGTCCGTCACGAGGTGGCGGATGAGCCCCTGGATAAGCTCCATCATGCCGCGGTAGTCCGAGTACGCCTGGTAGACCTCCAGCATGGTGAACTCCGGATTGTGGCGGCGGGAAATGCCTTCGTTGCGGAAGTTGCGCCCGATTTCGAAAACGCGATCGAACCCACCCACCAGCAAGCGCTTGAGGTAGAGCTCCAAGGAAATGCGCATGAAAAAGTCGCGATCCAAGGTGTTGTGGTGCGTCACGAAAGGCTTGGCCGCGGCGCCGCCAGCGATGGTTTGGAAAACGGGCGTTTCCACCTCGAGGAACGAACGTTCCTCCAAGTAGCGACGGATTCCGCTCACGATGCGGCTTCTATTAAAGAAGCGTTCGCGGGAATCCTTGTTCATGATCAAGTCAAGGTGACGCTGGCGGTACTTTTGCTCCGTATCGGTCAGGCCGTGGAACTTCTCCGGCAGCGGACGCAGCGACTTGGAAACCAAGGCGTACTTGGAAGCGCGGATGCTGATTTCGCCCGTCTTGGTCTGGAAAAGCTGGCCCTCGACCCCGATGATGTCGCCGAGGTCGAGCTTCTTGAAATCCGCGTACTCGTCGGCGCCGATCCCGTCGAGCCGCACGTAGAGCTGGATGATTCCCGCCTGGTCCTGAATCTTGACGAACTGCGCCTTGCCCATCTTGCGGATGACGATCAGGCGGCCAGCGACGCTAACGGTTGGCTGCTCTTCCGGCTCCACGCCTTCGACAAACGCTGCCACCGCTTCCGACGAGAAGTGAGTTGGCTGGAAATCGGTGCGAAATGGGTCCACGCCCTTTTCGCGCAGGTCCGCAAGCTTTTGGCGGCGCACTGCCAATTGGTCGTGGGAGATGTCAGACAGATTTGAACTCATAATCGTAAACGAGAGGATTAGGCAACTCGACGGCCAAAGATCAAAACCTTTCTCGAAACCGCCAGAATAAGGGGGCGATTGTCCCCAGAAAGCCATTTGGGGGTTGAGTTTTCCTCAGTCCGGCTAATCTCCTGCTTCCTTATGACTACGCGTAAGCCAGACTGGCTCAGAGCCAAACTGCCTAGCGGCAAGCAATACAGCGCTGTCCGCGAGCTCGTTGACGACAAAGGGCTACACACCGTTTGCCAAAGCGCCCAATGCCCGAACATGGGCGAATGCTGGTCCCGCGGGACCGCAACCGTCATGATTCTCGGCAACGTCTGCACCCGCTCCTGCAACTTCTGCGCGATCCAGACAGGTCGCCCCACCGAGTACGACATCGGCGAACCAGCCCGCGTGGCCGAGGCGGTGCACACCATGAACCTGAAGCACTGCGTGATCACCTCGGTGACCCGCGACGAGCTCAAGGACGGCGGCGCCAGCGTCTGGGCCGCCACGATCCGAGCCATTCGCCACCGTTGCCCCAACACTGCAATCGAAGTGCTCACCCCCGATTTTCGCGGCAAGACGGACCAACTCGACATCGTGCTCGACGCGGAGCCAGACATCTTCAACCACAACGTGGAAACCGTCGAACGCCTGCAAAAGCCCGTCCGCGTGCAGGCCCGCTACGAGCGCTCGCTTAAGATCCTCGAACACGCCGCCAAGCGAGGCTTCGTGGCGAAGTCCGGATTGATGCTCGGCCTCGGCGAAGAAAAGGAAGAGGTGCAGCAAGCCATGCGCGACCTCCGCGCCATCGACGTGAAGGTCCTCACCCTCGGGCAGTACCTCCAGCCGACCAGCAAGCACCTGCCCGTGGCCCGCTGGGTAACGCCCGAAGAATTCGCCGAGTACAAGGTCTACGGCGAGTCGATCGGATTCACGAAGGTCGAGTCCGGCCCACTTGTTCGCTCGTCCTATCATGCCGACGAACAGTCCGCCCACTTCACTGGCGTCGATAAACTTCGGGCGGAAGCCAGCTAAGGCAACGCCTTCACCCTTCCCTTCCGAAGCGCCTCAACCTTTCCCTATGATCGATTCGATTTTAAGCAAACTCGACGCCCTCGGCCTATCGCTCCCCGAAGCGGGAGAAGCCAAAGGCAACTACCTCCCCTACGCCATCAGCGGCAAACTCCTCTCCCTCTCGGGAAGCCTTCCCATCAAGAACGGGGCCATCCTCACCGGGCGCGTCGGAGGAGACCTCAGCATCGAAGAAGGCTACGAAGCCGCCCGCTGGTGCCTCCTCAATGCCCTCGCCCACGCTCGCGTCGCCACAAACGACTTCGCGAACTTCGGCCGAATCCTCCATATCGACGGATTCGTCAACGGCGTAGACGGATTTACGGACGCCCCCAAGGTCATCAATGGCGCCTCCGACCTCAGCGTAGAGCTCTTCGGAGAAGCCGGCCGCCACACCCGAGTCGCACTTTCCTCGAACGGGCTCCCCTTGAATGCGGCGGTCGAGACGAGGCTCCTCGTCGAAATCGCGTAGTCCTCGCGTCTCCATCGCAAGCGCTTGCCCAACAAGTGGATCAAGCGCTTTCCGCGACCCAGAAGACGCATTTCAGCCTGCATTCGCAGGCACCAAAATTTGAATACGAAACGCACTCGCCCACGAAGAGCTCCTCTCGCCATGCGGGCTGATCGCGTTATCGAAAATGAAAATCTAGCGACAATCACCGCTAATTCGGGATCTTTCCCGACGGATAGTTGACAAAGGCATACAATTCCTACAAGTGAAGGAATTAAGAGAGCGCTAAAGACTTGCAGAAACCCCGAGGCATCGCCTTTTTCTTCAGCTTTCGCTCCACCCAAATCCCCATCAGCAACCCAAAATTCGTTTGATCCTAGAATATCCCACCCCTGAAGAACTAGCACGGATTCCCGAGGAGTCCTGCTTCGCTGTCACCCCCTTCGAGGCAGCCCTCTAGAAACTCGATCGTGTTGCCCCTTCCCCTCCATCGCCCACTTTACCTCTCCCCAGCCCCTGCGGAGTCCGCTCCATCCGGAAGCCGTTCCGCCCGGGCTCAACCCGCAATCTAAAGTTTCAAGACTATAGCTATAGAAAATCCTTACGACTAAACGTAGACCGTACTATGACTAAGAACAAAGTAGTAATGTTAATCGCCGCAGGTATCGCACTTGCAGGCCCAGCAGCGCTCAGCGCAGCCCCAGAACTCGCAGAAACGCGATCAACCCTGAAAGAATGGGTTGAACTCAAGAAGCTCGTTTCTGAGGAGAAGAATAAGTGGGTCGTTGAGAAGCAATCTCTCAACGAATCTATCAATCTCCTCAAGGACGAGATCAAGAAGATCGAAGAAGCGATCATAGAATACGAAGCAGCAGCGAGCGATGCCGACAAGGTTCGCGAGGACCTCACGACCGAAGAGACCGAGCTCAAGCAGGCCTCCGCTATCGTAAAGAACACGATCGTAGACCTCGAAGCTGAAACCCTGGACATCATCAAGTACCTCCCCGGCACCCTGCAGGAAAAGGTCTCGGTCCTCACCCAGCGCATCCCGAAGACGAAGCGCGAGATGGAAGCCAGCACGCTTTCCGCACGCGTCATGAACGTAATCGCCATCCTCTCGGAAGTCGAAAAGTTCAACAGCCAGCTCACCGTCGTGAACGAAATTCGCGAGATCAAGGGCGAGCGCGTTCGCGTTGATACCCTCTACATCGGATTGGCCGTCGGCTACTACGTCGATGGAACCAAGAGTGAAGCCGGCTACATGATCCCTGCAAAGGGCGAGTGGAAGCGCTTCGAAGATAATACCCTCGCAGAGGACATCGCTGACGCAGTCGCCATGCAGAAGCGCGAAGCAACAGTACGCTTCGTCGACCTCCCAATCACGATCACGGAAGTCGAATAAGCCCGTACTCGAAACCACTTCAAAAGGATCAATTTTAGATGAAGACTTTGAAATTCACATCAATCGCAGTCGCTGCCCTCATCGCAGCCGGCACCGCGAACGCACAGAAGACATTCGCTCAAGTAACAGCCGAAGCGAAGGCCGACCTTATCTCAGCAGAAGCTGAACTCTCAGCTCTCCGCGAAACAATCGCCAACGAGAAAATTCCACTCTCGAACGAGTTGACCCGCCTCGAAAGCGAAGTACTCGAAGCGCGTAAGGAACGCGACGAAAAGAAATCCGTCCGCGACAACCGCGACCTCAGCCTCAGCGACCTCCGCAAGAAGGTTAAGCTGCACAGCGACCAAAACGTCTACCTCCGCAACACGATGGCCGCTTACGTCAAGCAGTTCTCCACTCGTATCCACGCAGCGGAACTTCAAGACTACAAGGAAATCGCCGACGAAGCCGAACACCTCGCCGAAAACGAAAGCGCTAGCGACTCCGAGAAGTTCAACGCGCAGCTCAAGGTTGTTAAGTCCTCCCTGCAGCGTATCCGCAACATCATGGGCGGAACCACCATCGAAGGCGACGCCCTCGGCAAGAACGGCCTCCAAGTAAGCGGCACCTTCGTGCTCGCAGGGCCTTTCGCCTACTTCGGCGACGGTGGCGAAAACGTTGGCTTCGCGGAAGGTGACCACACCAACATCGGCTACCCGCTCGTCGTAAACCGCGGCGTACCGAAGGAAGTGGTGGCAACCATAGCCAACCTCACTTCCAACAAGTCCGGAATGCTCCCAGTCGACCCGACCGAAGGTGACGCCCTCAAGCTCGCTCTCGTTGACGAAACGCTGATCGAGCACATCAAAAAGGGTGGCACAGTTATGGTTCCTCTGCTTGGCATGTTCTTCGTGGCCATTCTCCTCTCCGTCCTAAAGCTCTTCGAAGTCAAGTCTGTCAAGAGCCCGAAGGCAGGTACGTTGCAGCGCATCCTCGACAGCCTCAACTCCGGCAACAAGCAACAAGCTCTGGAAGCAGCCAACTCCGTTGACGGCCCATTCGGCGACCTTCTCGTCGCCGGCGTGGAACACGCTGACCAAGACAAGGAACTTCTCGAAGAAGTCCTCTACGAGCGTCTGCTCGCCGCCCAGCCAAAGCTCGAACGCTTCATCGCCTTCATCGCGTTGACCGCTGCCGCCTCTCCGCTCCTCGGACTTCTCGGTACGGTTACCGGTATGATCGATACCTTCAAGGCGATCACCGTATTCGGTACGGGCGACCCCGCGACCCTCTCGACCGGTATCTCCGTCGCGCTGATCACGACCGAGTACGGTCTTATCGTGGCGATCCCCTGCCTCCTTTGCCAAGCGTTGCTCACTCGCATCGCCAAGGGTAAGCTCGGAGAAATGGAGCAAGCATCCGTTGCGTTCGTTAACGGTCTGAACGGCAAGAAGTAGAAGATCAATCTGACCTGATCAACTCGGGCGGCCAGCAAGCAGCGAACCGCCCAGAGGAAACAGGAATCAAACAGAAGGAATTAAACGACCATGATGAAAAATAAGAGAGCCCGCTCCGCGGGTGAATCAGCGGATGATATCAATATATCGCCGTTGATCGATATGGTGTTCATTCTTCTGATCTTCTTCATTGTAACTACTGTATTCGTCAAGGAGCCAGGCGTGGACATCGAAAAGCCATCCGCCATCAACTCCGTCGACCTGCCAAAGAATTGCGTACTGATCGCTGTAACCGATCAAAACAACGTATTCTACGGCGGTAGAGACTACGGACTAGGAGGCATTCGCTCCCAAGTCCGCAGAGTCCTCGCAGGCAACGAAGAATTCCCAGTAATTATTCAAGCGGATCAGAACGCACATGCCGGGACGGTTGTACGTCTCGTAGACGAGTGCAAGCTGGCCAAGGCCCGCCGCATCTACGTTTCAACACTGAACTAGCACGGAAGAGAAATGAGAAACCGAAGAAACCTAAACTCGGACGAGGAAACTACTGACATCAACATCTCCCCGTTGATCGACATGGTTTTCATTCTCCTGATCTTCTTCATCGTTACGACGGTGTTCGTTGAAGAGTCCGGCCTGGCAGCGAACACGCCAGACCCGACCAGCAACCCAGAGAATAACGAAGACAAGGAGCTAGTGAGCTTCCTAGTTCGCGCCAACGGAGAGGTGGTCTACAAGGATCAAGACGTGGGAATCGGAGCCGTTCGCGGTATCGTTGCCCCCGCGATGCGACAAGAAGAGCACCCGATCACCGTAAACGTGGAGCCAAATGCCCGCATGAACCTCGTCGTCGCAGTGATGGACGAGTGCGAGTCCGGCGGAGCCCCGCAGGTGACCATGAAAGCCGTTCAAGAATAAGACCAACCATCTAAATTTAAAGAAAAGCAGTTAAAATGATTAGCAGCAAAACAATCAAAATGGCCGCTACAGGCATCCTCTGCCTGGCCGGTGCCGCGTCGCTGTCAGCGCAATTTAAGACAGACACAGAGTTCTGGAACCAACCACACATCACTAAGAGCTTCGCAGCATCTTACGGCGTGCTGGCGAAGACAGAGCCTGAGCTCACAGAAGACGAGCAAGTCATCGTCAAGCAAGTGCTCACCCAGCTCCAGGAAGACAACAACAAGGAAGCAGCGCTCAAGACCATCCTCGATGCTCTTGCGGCCAACCCTAACGCAACCGCCGCTTTCGACTTCATCGCAGCTA
Organism: Opitutaceae bacterium; assembly: GCA_050297195.1. Taxonomy (GTDB): domain Bacteria; phylum Verrucomicrobiota; class Verrucomicrobiia; order Opitutales; family Opitutaceae; genus Pelagicoccus. The sequence continues at coordinate 8,699 of JBNKSG010000058.1, forward strand.
ACTTCTACGCCGAAAAAGGCGACTTGAAGAATGCGATCAAGTACTACGACAGCGCAGCTAAGAAACACACCTCCTTCCTCCGAGCCATCAAGAACGGCGCCATAATGAAGGTAAAGGAAGGCAAGTACGAAGCTGCCCTCAAGGACTTCACCAAGGCGATCGAGCTCGGAGCCAAGGACACCACGACCATGGGTCTGCTCGGTCTTTGCTACGTTAACACCGACAAGTACTTCTCCGCTGAAACCGCCTACCGCGAAGCCATCGTGCTCGATCCAAACGTTAAGGACTGGCAAGTCGGCCTCGCCAAGGCCCTGCTTCAGCAGCGCAAGTACGAAGAAGGCATCGCCGTCCTCGAGCAGATCCTTATCGAGGATCCCGAAAACGACATCCTCTGGTCCAGTGCCGCAAACGCGTACCTCGGCCTCGAGGACGCGGAAACAGCCGTCGCGATCCAGGAAATCGTAGACCGCCTCGGCAAGTCCACTCCTGATTCGCTGATCTTCATGGGCAACATCTACATGTCCCGCAGCCTCAACGACCTCGCCCTTGGATACTTCAAGCGCGCGATCGAGAAGGAACCAAATCAAGACCCAGACGTCTACGTCTCCGTTGCCGAAACGATGACCGCACGCGGCACCTACAAACAAGCAGTCGAAGTTATCGCGGACATCAAAAAGAGCTTCGCCAACAAGCTGACCGATGAAAACAAGCTCTCCATCCTCCGCCTCGAAGCCCAGATCGGCCTCGCGACAGGTGGCGGCGAGAAGGTGATCCCGATCCTCGAAGAACTCATCGAACGCGACCCGATGGACGGCCAAGCCCTCCTCCTCCTCGCAGAGTTTAACTCGAACAAGGGTACAACCGACGGTTACTCACGAGCTGACCTCTACTTCGAACGCGCGACTAAGGTCCGCGAATGGGAAGTACGAGCTCTCATATCCTGGGCACGTTCCTACGTTTCTCGCGAACGTTTCGGCAAGGCGATCCCATTGCTCGAGCGCGTACAGGTTATCGACCCACAGGACCACATCGGTCGCTACCTCGACCAAGTCCGCAAGGTCTACATCGCATCCCAAGGCCTCTAGGTCTCGGTTATCACAATTTGTTCTTAGTCAATATTTCAAGCGGAGGCTCCGGCCTCCGCTTTTTTTATGCCCGGATAAAAACAAACACAGTACGGCACGACTTCCACCGCTTCCGATAGAGCTCACCAAAAACGTTTAGCGACGGCGCTTGCGTCCGCGTCCGTAGCCAGATTTCGAGGACGGAGCAGCCGCCCCGCCCGATTTCAGCGAATCGATCTGGTCGCGCAAGAGAGCCGCCTTTTCAAACTCAAGCTTCGCGGCGGCTTCGTCCATTTCGATCGTCAGCTCGTCGATAACAGCCTGCACGTCGTCGTCTTCGCCTACCATAGGCACGATCGCGGAAGCCTCTTCCTTCAGCTCTCGCAGACTCTCCTGATCGCCGCGATTCACGCTCTTTGGCGTAATTCCATGCACCGTGTTGTATTCGATCTGCTTGGACCTGCGGTATTCCGTCGTCTCCATGGTCTTGCGTATCGAATCCGTTATGACGTCCGCATAGAAAATAACCCTGCCTTTATCGTGTCGCGCCGCGCGGCCCGCAGTCTGCACGAGACTGGTTTCGCTTCGCAAGAAGCCTTCCTTGTCAGCATCGAGGATGGCCACCAACGCGACTTCAGGGAGGTCCAAGCCTTCGCGCAAGAGATTGATGCCGACTAGCACGTCGAATCGCCCCGCTCGCAAGCGCCTCAAGATCTCGACTCGCTCCAAGGCATCGATATCGGAATGCAGGTACTCCACGCTAATGTCCTTTTCCCGCAAGTATGCAGTGATGTCCTCACTCAGGCGTTTGGTAAGCGTGGTCACCAGCACTCGCTCGCCCAATTCGATCGCGCCGCGAATTTCGGCCACCAGGTCTTCCACCTGTCCCTTGGTCGGACGGATCGTGATAACCGGGTCAAGCAATCCCGTCGGACGAATGACCTGCTCCGCGATGACTTCGCTCTTTTCCTTTTCGAATTTCGCCGGAGTCGCAGTCACGTAAATCGTTTGCCCCGTCACTTCCATGAACTCCTGAAAGTTCATCGGGCGATTTTCCAAGGCCGACGGGAGCCGGAATCCATGCTCCACCAAGGTAGTCTTGCGAGAACGGTCTCCCGCGTACATGGCCCCGACCTGCGGAATGGTAACGTGACTCTCGTCCACGAAGGTCAGGAAATCCTTCTGGAAAAAGTCGATCAGGCAAAAGGGCCTTTCGCCCGGCGTGCGACCGGAAAGGTGCATGGAGTAGTTCTCGATCCCGTTACAGAATCCGACCTCTTGCATCATCTCCAAATCGTAGTTCGTACGCATCGAGATTCGCTGGGCCTCCAACAATAGCCCCTTCGACTCGAATTCCGCCACCCGCTCCTTCAACTCCGCTTTGATGACGTCCACCGCGCGCTCCATCTTTTCCTTGGTAGTAACGAATTGGTTCGCTGGATACAGATCGAAACGGTCTAGCTCCTGAATGACGTTCCCAGTCAAAGGATCGAATTCCGAAATACGCTCGATTTCGTCGCCCCAAAACTCGACCCGCAAGCCCTTCTCCAAGTAAGCCGGCATGACATCCACCACATCCCCACGCACCCGAAAGCGGCCGCGCTCCAGATTAATGTCGTTCCGCTCGTACAGGATCTCGATCAACCCATTCAGCAATCGATCTCGGCCATACTCGTCGCCAATGCGCAGCGGAATCATCAACTCCTGAAAATCGTCAGGAGAACCTAATCCATATATGCAGGACACGCTAGCGATCACAATCACATCGCGGCGGCTGATCAGACTACTCGTAGTTGAAATGCGGAGACGATCAATCTCATCGTTGATCGACGAATCCTTTTCAATGTAAGTATCCGACGATGGAACATAGGCCTCAGGTTGGTAGTAATCGTAATAGCTGACAAAATACTCCACCGCGTTTTCCGGGAAAAAACGCTTAAACTCGGAGTACAATTGAGCCGCCAAGGTCTTATTGTGCGAGATGATCAGAGCCGGACGATCCAACTCGGCGATGATGTTCGCCATCGAGAAGGTCTTGCCGGACCCCGTGACCCCGAGGAGCGTTTGGAACTTGTTGCCCGCCCTAAGCGAACCGAGAAGAGCCTCGATCGCAGCAGGCTGGTCCCCTGTCGGTTTGTAGTCAGAATTGAGCTTAAACAACCCCATAGCAGCCTTCAACGAATCGCTAGCTCAAGAAGCTGCGTCCGGATCCGCATTGTACAGATCCTCGTCAAGCTGGCCCTCGCTCTTGGCCACGATGCAGGTCACGGCCGCATCACCAGTGACATTAACAGCCGTTCTGAGCATATCGAGGACGCGATCGATCCCCACAATCAGGCTGATCTTTTCCACAGGCAATCCGACTTGGTTCAAAACCATTGCCAACATCACGAGCCCCACTCCCGGAACGCCCGCAGTACCGATCGAAGCAAGCGTCGCCGTCACCACGACCATTAGAATCTGGCTAAAGCTGAGATCTATTCCAGAAAGCTGCGCGATAAACACCGTGGCCACGCCTTGCATGATAGCGGTCCCATCCATATTGATCGTAGCTCCCAGCGGGATCGTGAACGATGCGGTCGAATTGGAAACGCCCAACTTTTTCTCGGCCGTTTCTAGCGTCACCGGCAAAGTCGCGTTGCTGCTCGCCGTACTGAAGGCGAATATCTGCACCTTGTAGAAGTTCTTGAGGAACTGCGCCGGACTCAACCCGCTCAATACCTTCAACAGCATCGGATAGACGATTACCGCATGAATGACGAGGGCGAGAACTACCAAGAGAAAGTACTTGCCGAGCTCGATTATCGCTGCCGTCCCCTGCTCGGCAAATACGATAGTGATTTTCGCGAAAACGCCAAACGGAGCGATCAACATCAGAACGAGCACGAGATTGAGGATAATCTCGTTTAAATCAGCAAAGAGGCCAAGCACGCGTTGTCCTGCTTTTCCTGATACAACCATGGCCAGTCCGAAGAGAATCGCGAATACGATGATTTGCAGCATATTGCCCTCCGCCATCGCGCTCACAGGATTCGTGGGAAACATGTTGGTCACGACCTGCCAAATCGTCGGAGCCTCCGTAGCAACATAGTCTTCCGTTCCGGTCGGATCGATCCCAACTCCAGGCTTGAAGATAAATGCCAAGATCATCGCGATCGAAATCGCGATACAGGTCGTGAGGAGGTAGAGCGAAACCGTTTTCAGGCCGATCTTGCCGAGCTTCCTGACATCGTCCATGGCCGCCGTTCCGCAAACGAGAGACACAAATACCAAAGGTACCACCAGCAACTTCAGGGACCGAATGAAAATGTCGCCCACAACACCCAAGGCTCCATTGAGGATGTGATCGCTAATGAACGCGTTTTCCTGCAAGTCGAGCAGGTTCAAACCAATTCCGAGGAACAGGCCTACAACCATGGCGATTAATATGTTTCGGGTGAGTTTGGTATTTGAAATTTTCATAGGCAGAATAGGGAAAACGTAGGCAGCACGAACAAGGCCAACAATGAAGCGAAATCGGCACGTCGCAGCAAAGCAAATTACCCATTCCAGAGGATTAGATGACAACCGCCCTCATGTCATCTAGTTGGCTAAACGCCCAACACCTTCAGCAAACCATTCCAAACGCCGCTCCAAAAGCGCGACGCCTGCGTCGCCTCTTCCTCGGATATCTCCTGGCACAAGAAGGCGCCACGCCCGCGAAAGACATCGTCGAACAATGGATTAAAACCTCGAAAGTATCCCCAAAAGGTTTCAGCGCGAACCACTCCGTATCCAAGATCTGGAGTGAAGCCGATCGTCGCGATTTGGTTGGAACGCCGCCCTTGGTTCTCTCCCGTATCCATCATTTCGAAGCGCACACCGCGAATGCCCGAAACCACCAGCGAACACTCCCCTTGAAATACGAAATAGCGAAATTGGAAGGTCAACCATGCCTGCGGATGAAACAGTCGCCAGCGACGCTTGATTCCAACCGGACGCCCCGTCCGCGATACGATGCCGGCAACGCTGCTCGGACGCACCACCATTTGCCCGCCTTCGGGAATATCTACGATCGCGACTTCCAGTTCAGCGCGCCTCTGAGGCGATACGGTCACTTGCCCCGCTCCATTTTCCGGCGCCGCCAACTCAACAAGTTCCACTAATCCCGCAGCCAAGCAAGTCGCGGGGATATTCCAATCCAAGATGAAGCGCGTCTTCTTGCGAAGGCTTTCATCCGAAGCCTGCAAATACGACTCCTTTACCCACAAACGATCGCCCGCCGCCAAACTCACCCGAGCGGACACACCGGCATCGCCGAGACTGATCGGAGGCAAGGACTCCTTCATCAAACGGATCGGGCCCGCCAGCGACAAAAGCGGAGCCCAAACATAGAACGCAAAGAGCTTCCATGCGATCGGCACCACAATAGCGGCAACCAAGGCAACCAAGAGGTAAGGCCGCAACGTCTTCCATGCTTCCTCTAGATGCTCAACGAAGCTCGAAGCGTCACCTTCCAATTCGCCTATTCGCGCCTCAAGAGACTTGGCTTCCTCGCTGAACGAAATGCGCTTGACCCGTAGTTGCGACTGTTCGTTGACGAAAAGCTTGCGGGCCTCCAGCAACGTTGCCTTCTCGGCCTTCGCCTCCTGGAGCCGCTTTTCGCTTTCCGCCCGTTTCTCCGCGCTCATTGTAATGAACCTTTCGATACGGTTCAGAATCCCATCAAAGTATTCGATCACCTGATTCGCAGCTTCGAGCCGCTTGCGCGTTTCCTCGATTTCCTCGCCGAGTTCTATCAATCGCGTATGAGCCGACTCCAACTCGGTGTAAACCTCGGTCGCCCGCTCCTGCAGCTTGGCGAGATCCGAAACGCGCGCCCCCTCCGAGCTATAGCTTTTTTGGATAAACATCCAAAAAGCGAATACAGCTACCGACAAGCCTGCTACCACCGCCAAGACAATCCCCTTACCTAGGAGCCACTTGGCAAGTTTCAGCAAGATGAGCGGCATAGGCGTCTCCCTATTCGCCGCGTTCTACGCGTGAAGCAACAAAATCAACCAAGGCCTGAAGCGACTCCTCGACTGATTGGACCTCGGTATCAATTACCAAATCCGTGACCAGCGGCTCTTCGAATCCAGAGTCCTTGCCCGTGAAGTTGGGCACCAGTCCTTTTTCCATCTTCGCATAGAGTCCCTTCACGTCCCGCTGCTTGCACGTTTCGAAGGAAGCCTTCACGTAAACTTCGATCAGATTGTCCTTTCCGATAATTTCGCGGGCCATTTTCCGCAACTCCTCGGTAGGCGTGATAAAAGAATTCAGAGTGATCATGCCTGCATCCGCGAACAGTTTGGAAACCTCCGCGATACGACGGATGTTCTCGCGACGATCATCATCGGAAAAACCGAGGCCGGCATTGAGCCCTGTGCGGATATTGTCGCCATCCAGCACGTATACATGCTTCCCGTTTTGGTGCAGCGTCTTTTCCAACGCGATGGCAAGCGTGCTCTTTCCAGAGCCCGAAAGCCCGCAGAGCCAGACGACCTTGCCCTTTTGTCCTAGCGAAGCCTCGCGGTCCGCCTGAGTCAGCAATCTATCGGAAATGGGATGTAGATTCTCGTCCATAGTCTCGCCAAATACTCCAGCATGCCAGCTAGAGGGCAAGCCCAGAGAATACAAGCTAGGGCCCCGCTTCCAGTTTTGACCGCAGCTCTTCGATACGTCGTGCCACGAAGGGTTTCAACGCCGTCCGATCATCGTCCGACAAACCTGCGTAATGGCTTTTCAGATACTCGTACGCTTCTCGAACCTTACCGTTCTTGACCAGAATCTCCGCGTACACGCGGCAAATATGGTTCGGCACTGATTCTTTTGAAACAGCCTCCTTAAAGAAAACCAAAGCTCGATCAAGGTCCTCCAAGCGTTGCCAGCAAATCGCCGCTTTCTCCACCAAGACTGGAACTTGGCGGGCGACCTCATCAGGAGCTAGATCCAAAAACGCGAGAGCTTGCTCACCATAAGCTTTGCGAATTTCGATCCCCTCTTCCTCCTTGAAAAGCGACTCCATAAAATCATCCCCGACCTGCCAGACCGGCATGTCATTGGCGATGATGCGCGATCCATCGATCCAGAAGTAGACCGAGTCCGGATTGAGCGAAACCGCTAGTCGCATCTTTTCCAATACCTCTGGCTTCAGTCGGTATCGCCAATCTCCATACATGCTAATCCAAACGAAATTTGCCGCGATGTTCCGATAGCCGCCGAGCGCTGCAACCGTTATTCCCTGGCCAAGCCCTTCCGATAAAGACGCCAGCGACTCGCCGCCTCGGGAACTGTCCGCTGGGCCTTGCCGCAACGGCTGGGTCAACAAGCCCACCACCAAGGACGAGCAAAGCCAGATCAGCAAAAGTCGGAGCCTAAAATTCACGGTGCTTGAGGACTAAGGCTGCCAGACTTCCGTAGAGCGCCGCGTAGACAAACGCGTAAACGACGAGCCCGAACGGGAAGGCTTCAACCCCTTCAAACGCGTACGCCCCCAAATCGAAGACGCGCAAATCAGGAATCAAAAGCGTTAAGGTTTTGAGGAGGCTTTGCCCCCATCCCTCGCCCCATTGGGCGACCAAGGAACCGCGTAATTGGCTGATAACCCAGACGAAAAAACCCATAAAAACCGCGAACAGGGATGAACTCGCGTAAGCGGAAAAGAAAGCCGTGATGCTCGCCAACACCATCAGGCGCAGGCATTGCATCGCCGCAAATAACAACACGCCGAGGTAGCTGACCGAAGTATCCGCCTGCATCGATTCACCCGAAAACGCCGACAATTGCTGCTCCCGAATCAGCAAGGCGAGGAGCAGTGCCAGCGTAAGGATTCCGATAAACGAGCAAATGGTTAGCCAAGCGCCGATCAATTTACCCAAGAGAAACTCGCCCCGGCTCACCGGCTTGGAGAGGATCGGCAAAATCGTTCGCTGCTCGATCTCCCCGTATAGTAGCTGCACCGTTGCCACCACTGTAACGATCGAGCCCAGCAAGGTCATCGCTCCAAAACCGAAATCCGCGATAAAGCGCAGTTCCGAGGAGCCGAGATTGAACTCCTGAAAATAAAGCCCTCCCGCAAGCGATACGACCCCGCTGACTGCGAGAAGCAGGAAAAGCCGCATCCGAATCGCCTCGCGATAGGTGTTGCCCGCTATCGCCGACACACGCGCCCACGAGCCTTTCATGAGACCTCGCCCCCTTGCTCGTCTTGGCGCACCAGCTTTCGAAACAGGTCTTCGAGATCTTGTCCCAAGGGGACCAGCTTGCCGCCTTTACGCTCGACCAAGCAAGCCACCTCCTCGCGCGCCGACTCCGGCAGCCCCTCGATGCCCAGACGATCGTTTGCGCCGGAAAGCAGCAAGGTATCGATGCAGCCAGTCGCCAAGAGGCGTCCTTTGTTCATGATTCCCACTGCATCGCACAAGTCCTGCACCTGCGTCAGCAGGTGCGAGCAGAGCAGCACCGTTTTCCCTTGCCCCTTCAAGGTACGAACAAAGTCCCCGACCTCCGCAGCGCCCACCGGATCGACCCCAGCCGTCGGCTCATCCAGAACCAGAATATCGGGATTCCCTAGAAGGGCTTGGGCAAACCCGAGCCGCTGCAGCATTCCTTTCGAATAGGAACCCAACTTGCGATCCATGGCATCCGACAAACCGAATTGCGTGAGCAACACTTCCGCCTGCCTTTCCAATTCGCCTCTCGAAATCCCCAGCAGTTTTCCGAAAAACCGAAGCAGCTCCCTCCCAGTCAAGAACTTGTGGTAATAGGGAGCATCTGGGAGGTAGCCGATCCGACGCCGTACCGCAGGATCCTTCGCCGAACCACCAAAGACTCGAATCTCCCCGTGAGACGGTTCCGACAAACCCAGCAACATGCGAATAGTCGTGCTTTTCCCAGAACCATTGGGCCCCAAAAGTCCAAAGACGGAATTCTCAGCCACGCTAAGCGTCAAACCGTCAACCGCTCGCAAATACCGTCCCCTCTCCATCAGAGGGAAGTCCTTGGTCAGCTCGGTGAGCTGGATGGCCTGGGCGGGCTCCTTCAAGATTACGCGATTTTAAAAGTGGTGAAGCTCTTGGCGCGTGTTCCATCGCTCGACTCCGTCTTGCGGACATAGGCGTCCAGTTCATCGACCACGCTCGCCAGCATCTGCTGGCACTCGCTCTTTTCGCCTTCTATATCCAGCTCGACCCTGCCATCCGCCAAATTTCGCACGAAGCCCGTGACCTCGTATCCCTTGGCGATCTGTGCCGTTGAGTAGCGGAAGCCCACTCCCTGGACATGACCCGAAAAGTAGGCCGTAAGATAGTAAGTCGAATCCGTATCATTCATAAGATCCTAATAAACAGTCATAAACGAGAGATACCAGCGAATTTTCGACATCCAAACCAAATGGCGAATTCAAGCGTGATGTGAACAACGCATCGGGAATAATAACTACCAATATTAAGTTGCATCCCTGAAACGGGATTCTTACGTTGCGGCGTCTTTTTTAAAAGTCTTTCAACGAACCGAATGGGAAACTACGAGAGCGACGCTAATCCTAACAACGAGTGGGAAGAAAGCTGGGAATCCACTTGGAACGAATTCAACTGGGAACAATACCTTCAGTCTGAATCCGACGAAGTCACGAAATACCAGGCAATCTACAGCAAACTGATTCGCAGCTCCAACCGGCTCGATGAAGTAGCCCTCTACATGGGATGGCAACCGCGCCCGGAAGGGGTGGAACAGCAAGACACTGAAGTCGAGACTGACGCAGCCTCGCCCTACACCCTTCACCGCCACCCGCTATTCGTCTCCAGCAAAGCCCTACACGGGTGGCTCATAGAGCAATGGGGACGTCGCGTGTCGCTCACACCGGAAGCCGTCGACGCTTCGAAAGCTCTTTCTTACCAAACTGCGCTTACAGAATCAGACTACTACGGATTGCTCGCCGTTACCGCCTTGGACATGGACGACTTCGCCCTCGCGATCGCCTATTTCAAGAGGGGCATGGTGTCCCTAAACACCGCGCTCGGCATGCTGTCCGACTTTGAATCACAACAAATTGACTCAGTTTCGCTCTATGCGAAGCATGCTCGAATTCGTCTCTTCGATATTCGAGAGATTTGGCTTCGAGTTACTTTCGATTGTCGAGCGACGATAGCAAGAGGCTCCGACGAAGACTAGGCCGTGCCCCCTCTGGCCGCTCTTCGTCCTCCCAACCGACCACGATCCACCTCAGTAGCATGACTCTTAAAA
>JBNKSG010000059.1:0-19009 GCA_050297195.1 Opitutaceae bacterium
CGTTTTCTGGGGACGCTTGATGCGATTTGAAAAGGATGTCTGGAAAGACTAGCGGCCCATCCAGCCGCCGTCGACGACGCTGCCCTACGTCACGAGTTAGCCTACCGCGTAGCCGCTACTCTTAATGCTACGTAAGAAGCCTCCCGTTTTGATGCTTAGCGTGTCAGCTACACTTCATTTAGTGACTCGCGTGGATCCGCCTTTGCAGCTGATCGAGCAGGAAAATAAGTCGAAACAAAGGCCGAGCTGAAAAGAACCACAACCGTTACAACATACGGAAAAAGATCCAATGGGCTGACTCCGTTAATGAGTCTTTGCACCCAATAGCTCATGACGAACGACAACAAGAGCCCAAGACCGAGTCCGGCAACCACTAGTGAAAGAGATCTTCTCAGTATCAATAAAAGCAATGATCGCGGCAAGGCGCCAATCGCTAGCCGGATCGAAAGCTCTCTCCTACCCTGGCGTACAAATTGACGAGCGGTGTACCACACTCCCACCGACGATAGTAGCAGCGACGAAATAGACAAAATGCCCAAAACATAGAGGACGCTGCGTTCGTCGGATGAGGCCTGATCCTGCACATCAGAAAAGAGATGGATCTCTTCCGTTACGTACTCATTTTTCGGATTTCTGGTAATCGACTGAACCGAGCCAAGAATCGAACGAGGATCTCCCTGCGCTCGGACCAGCATCGTCGTGCGCGGTTCAGATTGAGCCAGGAGTATTAGCGGCTCAGGGTCTTGCCAAGGCTCTCCCGAGAAATCCCCAAAAATGCCGACAATTCGAGCTCGGTCATCACCAGAGCCCCATTGCGAGAGCTCTTGCCCAAGCGCGTCGCCATCCGGATAAAACCGTTTGGCGAAGGCCTGATTTACGAGAGCCACACGCATTCGCTTCCAGCCTGCTTCGCTGTCGAGAAAATCGCGGCCCTCGACGATTGGAATACCGAGCGTCCCTAGGTATCCACGGGATACATACGAAAAACCTGACTGACATCTGTCCTCTTCCTCTTCGGGCATGAACCGATCCGTTCTCACATTCGTGCGACCATAGCCGCCTAGCAGTCTGCCCGCGCTAAAGGACGCGGACTCCACTCCCGGAAGAGCTGCAAGCTGATCTCTCAAATCTTGCGCCACCCGCTCTCGGTGGTCGCCGTCGAGGCTTTGCAACGACACCCTGAAAGACACAATCTTGCTCGGATCATATCCCAAGTCGAAGGTCATCGACGAGCGAATCGACATTATATAGAGAAGCGTCGTGGTTAGGAGAACCGTCGAAAAAGCCACCTGAGCGACTACCAGAACGCGTGGCGTGAGCGAGACATGGGTGCCTCTCGCACCGCGCGTCGCGGAGTTGCCTATATTGCCCCTCGCGAGATGCAGCGTCGGGATGATTCCACTGACCAATCCCGTCATGAGCACTGCAAATACTGCCGCGATGATCGCATAGCGATTTAGCTGCACATCGACCCATCGCGTCAGCGGCAACTGATCGGCGATCGGCACAAGCCACATGGCAATCAGCACGCCGAGCAAGCCTCCTAAAAAGGCAACCAACATGCTCTCCCCGGTGAGTTGCCGCGCGATCTGTGCCATGGACGCCCCGACCGAACGCCGGATCGCAAACTCACGTTCGCGGCGATACGCATTAACAAGGAACATGTTACCCATGTTAAAACAGGCAGTCAGGAGCAACACTCCAACGAGCCCGACCAAAACGTAAGCTTGCCCAGCGGCGGCGCTCGATTCGGTCCGAGCCGCATCTCGCTCCGGAACAGCATGCAAGTCGAGATTACTCGGCGTATCCGGATAGGTATCACGTATATATTTAGTAAGACGATCCAGCTCTACTTGATAGGAAACAAGCGTATTTGGTTCTTGGATGCGGACAACAATCCGTTGGTCCTCATAATTTCGATTTCCGTAGACCCACCCTCTCGACGAGTGAACAAGCGGTATCCAAACCGCCGGCTTCATGGTGCGGCTGACTCGATCCGCTTCGGGAGGAAGAATCCCAACGACTTGAAATGACTTCCCATTTAGTCGAATCGACTGTCCCAGAATATCAGGCCGAGAAGCAAAATCGCTAACCCAAAAACGATGCGAGAGCACGACAACTGGATCAGACCCGCGAAGATAGTCCTTGGGTTGGAGCAGTCGGCCGAGAGTAGGAAACCACTGTAGCACCTTAAAGGCGTCGCCCTGCAATTCACACAATGTGACTAGCTTCGAGTTATCCTCGACCGAAAGCTCGACCGAAAACATGTGCGAGTAGCTAAAGGCAGGCGCGTCCCCGATACGTTCAATTACGTCTCGAGCGTCGGGCGGGGACGCGTTTCCTCTATATATGCCGCTGTTCACCCGATACATTTTCGTTATATCAGGGACAGGAATGGAGCGAAAAACCAGAGCATCGAGAATTGACGCGGCTGTCGCAGCAAGGGCAACTCCGAGAGCAACAATCCCGATAGAAGCGATTGTGAAGGCCGGTCGTTTGGAAAAGAGTCGGAGACTAGCAGGTATAGGCATATAAAAAAACGGGGATTTGGCGCCAGCAAGCACATGCTAGGCGTCGGGGTTCAGTCACAAACGGATTCGTTTCGAGATCAAAGTCTCGATTGCCGTCGGCAGCCAACGAAAAAAGACGGGTACATGCAAAAACCCTCATTGGGGGTTGGCTACGGTACCCCACTGATGACTCGATCGTCTTCCAATGCGACGCCCCAAGAATGGCATCTGGCTCAGGTCCGCCGCGAAAGACATCCTTGGGAAGCTTGTTGATGACAAATTCACCTATCTCAAAAATATCACGCGAGGACACTGTCCAATATATAGTATCCTAGGCACATTCCCATGAACCTCGAAAAGACCGGTTTCATTAACCAATACCGTGAACCTCCTGGTTTCAGAGAATCTCTAGATTCTTCTTTGCCTATCGGATACGCAACGATTCGAGCTCATGAACTACTGGGGGGCTTCGGGCTCGCTTGCACTGCTGTCTGGATCATGGCCAGCCCTGCGAATGGATCGAACATACAAAAAAAGCGTCCCCGTTTTCTGGGGACGCTTGATGCGATTTGAAAAGGATGTCTGGAAAGATTAGCGGCCCATCCAGCCGCCGTCGACGAGCATGGTGGTGCCGTGCATATAGCTGGAGGCGGCGGAGCAGAGGAAAACGATGGGCCCCTTGAAGTCTTCTGGGCTTCCCCAGCGCCCGGCTGGGATGCGGGCGAGGATCTGCTGGCTGCGTACGGGGTCCCCGCGCAGGGCCTCGGTGTTGTCGGTGTCGATGTAGCCGGGAGCGATGGCGTTGACGTTGACGCCCTTACCGGCCCACTCGTTTGCAAATGCCATGGTAAGCTGCCCTACGCCACCCTTGCTGGCTGCGTATCCGGGTACGGTGACGCCGCCCTGGAAAGTCAGTAACGAAGCTGTGAATACAATTTTGCCTGATCCGCGTTCGACCATGCGCTTGCCGATCTCGCGAGTGATCACGAACTGGGCGTTGAGATTGATCTCAATGACCTTGTCCCAGTACTCGTCGCTGTGCTCGGCGGCCGGAGCTCGCAAGATGGTGCCGGCGTTGTTTACGAGGATGTCGATCTGCGGGTAGTCGGCGTTGACCTGCTTGATGAAGGCGTGCAGGGCCGCTCGGTCGCCGAAGTCGCAGCTGTACGCCTTGAAGCTGCGGTCAAGGGCCTTGACTTCCTTTTCGACGTCGCTGCCCTCCTTGAGGGAGGCGCTGACGCCAATGATGTCGGCTCCCGCTTCTGCGAGAGCGAGAGCCATGGCTTTGCCGATGCCGCGTTTGCAGCCTGTTACGAGGGCGACTTTTCCAGTGAGATCAAATTGCTTCATGGGGATATACGTTCAATGAACCAAAGGCGAATGGCTTGCTTATGAGGGCGACTCTGTTGGAAAACGGGCGGCAATGGCAAGGGGGAATCGGGACGCAGGGATTGCTGTGGAGTCGGCGACCTTCCTTGTAGTGGAAGTCCATTACCAATGGCAAAAGGCAGGCCGACCCGCAATGGCGAGTCGGCCTACTTTAAATCGATCCAATTTCCAACCCGCAAAGAGCTGGTTCGAGGACATGGCCTAGTGCAGGAAGCTGCGGATGCCGGTAGCGGTGAGCGTCATGTTGTACTCGTTGGCCGCCTCGATGATGAGGTCGCTGCGGAGCGAACCGCCGGTTTCGACGATGTGCTGCACGTTGGAGCGGCTGGCGCGGTCGATGTTGTCGCGGAATGGGATGAAAGCGTCGGAGCCGAGGCAGATGTCGTTGTACTGCTTGATCCACTCGGCGCGTTCTTCGCGGGAGATGGGCTCGGGGCGTGTATTGAAATTCTGGAGCATGTTGGCTTCCTCGTGCTCGCTGAGGCTGTCCCAGAGCAAGTACTGGTCGATTAGGTTGGTCTTCTCGACCTTCTTGAGCCCGTCCTTGAAGTCGAGGCCGCGCACCTTGGGGTGACGCTGCAGGAACCACTTGTCCGCCTTGTCGCAAGCAAGACGGGTGCAGTGGATGCGGGACTGCTGCCCTGCCCCCATGCCCACGATCTGGCCGTCGTAGGCGATGCTGATCGAATTTGACTGGGTGTACTTGAGCGAGATGGCCGCCACGAGCAGCGTGTCGAGGGCTTCCTCGGAAATATTCTTGTTGTCGGAGAGGACGTTCTTGAAGTCGCCCTTGGTGAAGAGGCGGCTGTTGCGGTCCTGCGCGACGGTGACGCCGAAGATTTCGCGCTTTTCGATGCCGGTGGGCATGAAGTCGTAGTCGATCTCCAGCATGCAGAAGCCGCCCTTCTTCTTTTGCTTGAGGATCTCGAGGGCTTCCGGCTCGTAGCCGGGGGCGATGATGAGGTCGCTGACCTCCGTCTTGAGAAATTGGGCGAGGCTGACGTCAACCACGTCGCTAACCGCCAGCACGTCGCCAAAGGAGCAAAGGCGGTCTCCGCCGCGAGCGCGGACGTAGGCGCTGGCGACCGGCGAAAAGTCGGTGGTCTTGAGGAACTGCGATTCCTTGAAGGCGTCGTCGATCGGCTTGGCGATGGCCGCTCCGGCGGGACTTACATGCTTGTAGGAAGCGGCGGAGGCCTTGCCGGTGGCTTCCTTCAGCTCGCGCACCAGCTGCCAGGAGGTCAGGGCGTCGAGCATATTGATGTAGCCCGGGGCGCCGTTTACGATCTTGATCGGAGAGGGCTCTGGAAACTCCAGAAAAGCTTCTTGCTGATGAGGGTTTGTGCCGTAGCGGAGAGAGATCATCCCCCTCTCTATGCAAGCCGTTTGGCCAAATGCAACATCAGGAAAACGCCCTTTTTGATTTAACGCCATATCGTTAGGGCCATTCCGAGGTTGCAATCGCTCGCCCGAGCCTTAATTGCTCGAACAAGACACATCGACTTCCCTGAAAAATGATGATCAAAATCCCCTTTTCAACTAGACTGCTATCGCTCGCTCTCGCGACCTTTGCCTCCCAAGGCTTTTCCGACGGCTTGCCGGAACTGAACTGGCAGGAGTTGAGCAAGACGAGCCCTTGGCAATACACGGAATTGCACAACGAGGTGCCCGTAGTGACTCCCGGCGAACGCGGCAGCGCGCCTTCGGACGCGGTGGTGCTCTTCGACGGCGCGGACCTTTCCCAGTGGGAGAAGACACCCTTTGGAGAAGGCATCGCGGTGGACCGTACCGCTTACTACCTGAAGCAGTACGAGGCCGGTGGCGACTTTGGCCCTGCCGCCTGGAAGATGGAAAACGGAAATATCGTGGCCGGGCAGAAGCAAGGGGCGATCGCTTCCCGACAGGCCTTTGGCGACATGCAGCTGCACATCGAGTGGCAGGTGCCCGTCTTGGAGGGAAAGCATGGGCAGGAATACGGAAACAGCGGCATCTTCCTCATGGGCATGTACGAGGTGCAGGTGCTCAATTCCTACGAAAACCCGACCTACTCGAACGGCCAGGCCGCCTCCATCTACAAGCAAAAAGATCCCTTGGTCAACGCCTCCAAGGCCCCGGGGCAATGGCAGAGCTACGACATGCTTTTCACGGCGCCTCGCTTTTCCGAGAAAGGGACCCTGGTTAGCCCGGCGCTCCTGACCGTGCTGCACAACGGCGTGCTGGTGCAGTACAATACCGTCCTGCAAGGTCCGACTGCCTTCATGGGCGAGCCCTACTACATTCCCCATCCAGCCAAGCTGCCCATCGTGCTGCAGGACCACGACAACCCAGTTCGCTACCGCAACATCTGGGTTCGGGAGCTTTAGTTTGAAAGGCGGCGTGGCTTCTCCGAAGCCACGCTTCGCATGCCTTGCATTTTGCTGCTTTCACCATTGCCATGCGGCGGTGTCTAAGTTTCTGATCCGCAACCTAAATGGCGGAAAAGCAGCTCTATCTCCATACTTCGAACCGAGTTGAAAAACTGGCGGCTCGACTGGTGGACATTTCCCGAGCGCTTCCCCTTGCCAACACGCTCTCGCAGGAGACGGTGATGACCCTTAACCCGGGCATCGCTCGCTGGCTGCAATTCGAGATCGCCAAGCGCACGGGCGTGGCGTTCGGCTGGGAATTCCCGCTCCCCGGCAAATTGTTTTCGCGCGTCCTCAGGGGCTTCGAGCCGAGCTTCGAAACTTCCGGAGCCTTCCCCGAGGATAGCGCCCGCTGGCGTTTGCTGGACCTGCTGGAAAAGCTGGAAGAGCATCCGCGCTTCGACCAGGTTCGCAGCTATTGCCAGCATGCGGTCGGCACGCGTCGCCTCGCGTTCGCCAGCCGGCTCGCCAAGCTCTACGACGAGTACCTTGTCTACCGGCCGGATACGGTCACAGGATGGGAAGACGATCCAAGCTCCTCGCATTTCGACTGGCAAGCGGAGCTATGGCGGCGCCTCGTCCGCAAGCTGTATCCAGGAATCAAGACACCGCGACACATCGCCCGATTGTGGCAAGACCTTTCCCGCGGCCAGATCCTAGAGCTCGGACTGCAACCCCAGCATTGGCCCGAGCGGCTCTTCGTCTTCGGCGTATCCGCCCTCGCTCCGCTCTACCTCGACCTGCTCGACCAACTTGCACGGTACCGTCCCGTTCACGTCTTCCTGCTGCAACCCTCCGACCAATACTGGGCGGACTTGAAGAGCAGCAAGCACATCCAGAAGATCACGCAAAAGGCGGCTCGCAAGACGGGAACCCGCATCACCAAACCGGAAGATTGGCTCTTCGAAACCGGCAACCCGCTCCTGCCTTCCCTTGGCAAGCAAAGCCAGATGTTCCTCGATCTGCTCATCGACAAGGATCCGCAGCAGGACGACAGCCAATTCGTCGAGCCGGACGAGTCGAAAAGTCAACTCAGCTGCCTGCAGGCAGACCTGTTCAGCATCGAAAACCGCGATCGCGACCAAGGTTCAGCCCCCTTACCCGCCTACGACGCCTCCATCCAGCTGCACGCCTGCTCCAGCCGTCGCCGCGAGGTGGAAACGGTTTGGGATCTCATCGTGGAACGACTCGACTGCGAGCCGAACCTCAAAGCCAGCGACATCCTCGTAATGGCTCCGGACATACAAGATTTCCGTTCGCATATCGAAGCGGTTTTCAAGGCGAAGCGCGGCACGCCCTTGGAAGTTCCCTACTCCATCGCGGACAACGCTGCTGGCAGCCGCCCGGGAGTCCTCAGCGGCATTTTCGCAATCCTGCAATCGGTATCCACCCGTGCCAGCTCAGCCGAGATCCTCGCTCTGCTCGAAACTCCGCTGCTTCGAGAAGTCTTCGATTTCTCGGATCGCGATCTGGAGTGTATCGAATCTTGGATACGAGAACTAGGAATTACTTGGGGATGGAACGCCGAGCATCGCCAGCAGCACGAGAGCTTCGCCACCGACCGGAATACTTGGCGGGAGCTGCGCGTTCGACTGCTGTCCGGATCCCTTTTCTCCAAGGAATCGCCCACACCCCAAGGCATGCTCTCGTATCCAGAAATCGAGAGCGATCTCGCTGAAACGGCTGGACGCTTTCTCGAGTGCTTGGAGCTCATTCGCGCCCTGAGGCAAGGCTTCCATCAGACGAACTCTCTGGCTACTTGGCAGGACCGTCTCCTTGGCCTGCTCGCGTCGCTACGCTGCGAGCGAGACGAATGGCAACGCGACTTCCAACAGGCAGGCGAACTCATTCGCGAAACCTTGCCTCGCTTGGATGACTCCTTTGCGACCGGAGCGGAAGTCTATCGGGCTTTGGCCGAAAAGTTCGATTCGAGCGCCTCGGGAGGCGGCTACTTAAGCGGTGGCGTGACCTTTTGCTCCCTCAAGCCCATGCGAGCCATTCCGGCGGATACCGTTTGCCTGATGGGAATGAACCGTAGCGACTTTCCGCGCAGCAACAAACGTCTTAGCTTCGACTTGATGGCAAACGAAGCTCGTATCGGCGATCGCAATACGCGCGACGAAGACCGCCAGTTTTTCCTGGAAACCTTATTATCGGTCCGCAGTCGCCTTGCCATCACCTACCAAGGATTCGCTCCAAACAGCGACACGCAAAGCGAACCATCGGCAGTAGTCGAAGAGCTGCTCAACTATTTGGAACATGCCATGGAGCCGGAAGACTTCGCCCAGGTATTCCGCCAACAAAAGCGCCAATCCTTCGACCCGAGCTACTTTGTCGGGGACCGCCAAACCTACGACCCGGATCGAGCCGCCCTCCGCAATCGCTTCGCTAGGGCGAAGGAGGCCACCCCCGCGAGCGACGTTGCCACGGGCACGTCCGACACTTCCGCTGACAGCGAACCGATCACGGTCGATCTGGAAGACTTGATACGCTTTTTCATGGATCCCGCGAGGGCTTTCGCCACAGGTCCAGCGAAACTGAAGATAGCCAACAGCGATGACTCCCTACCGGAAGATGATCGGCTGTTTGCGGGTGGGTTGGATCGTTATAAACTCCGAGCGCTCTTCGCCTCCCATATCGAAAATGGAGAACCCTTGGATACGATCGAGCTCCGCAGCGTTGCCCAGAGCAAGGTCCTTCCTGCCGGCTTTCTGGAGCAACCGAGTTTCGAGTCGGAGATCGAAAAGGCGGAACGCTTGCTCCAGTCGCTTGGAATCCTGCGAACGAAAATCGTCTACTTGGAGACTCGATTCGATTCGGTCACGCTATCGGGAGAATCACTCACGCAAGGAGATCGTGGAAACCAGTTCATCATTGAAGCGGGAGAGCTAAAAGCAAAACGCGTGCTTGCTGCTTGGATACGCCATCTCTTTGCCTCTGCTCGAAACCCGGACTTCACGGGCGAAACGTTCGTCCTCAGCTTGCACGATAAAGGCGGACACATTCGTTTCGAAAAAATGGATGCCGCGAAAGAGCGCCTTGGCGAATTGGTTGCTCTCTACGTGGCCGGCCAACGGAAGCCCCTGCCCTTTTTTCCAGAGCTCTCGGAAAAGGCAGTCAAGGCCTGGCAGAAGGAGGCGATGGACGACGATGAACTACGAGCGGACGCGGCCTTTGACAAAGCAAGACGTGAATTGCGCAGCGGGCGGGCGCAACTCGACTACCAAAACGGATACCAGTGGTCCGACTACGATCGCATCTGCTTCGGCGACGACTACGCTCCCGACCAAGCGTTTCTCGACTCTTCCCTGCTCGTTTGGGAGGCGTGCCTCGAGGCGAAACGCAGCTTGAAGCTGGAAAGCTTGAAAGGAGCTGAAGCATGATCGAGCTGCAAAAAGGTACGACCCTGATTGAGGCCAGCGCGGGAACGGGCAAGACCTACACGCTTTGCCGTATTGCCCTGCGGTTAACCCTCGAGCACGGCATCACGCTGGATCGCATTCTCGCTGTCACATTCACTGAAGCAGCGACCGAGGAACTCGCGGCTCGTATCCAAAAACTCTATCAGACCAGCTTGCGGGAGCTGGAATTGGACGATCCGCAAGAAGAGACATTGAAGGAGTGTATCGCCTTGCCGGACTTCGACAGAGAGGCCGCGATCAATGCGCTGCGCTACAGCCTCGAAGTTTTCGACGAAGCCCCGATTTCCACCATCCACAGCTTTTGCAAGCGATCTCTGGATTTGGTCGCCCTCGAAACGCAAACCCCGTTGGATGCGGAACTCAGCCAGGTCGAGGAACAGTTGATCGAGCAACTGCAATCTGAATACGTCCGTCAGAACATCCTCGAATCCTCCAAGGCACTCAGCCTCGGCTTGAGCTTTCAGAAGAATTTCGAAAGGCGGCTTAGCGACATCGGGTGGCAATCCGCATCGCACCCGGAAGCGACCTTGCGTCCCAAACCGTTGCCCGTTGACCTCGCGGCCTTGGAACGCCGCTTTTCGGAAATTCCCGAGGCAATTCAAAACCTGGTCGAACGAAAAGCCGACTACCTTCCGCATCTCAGGAAAACGAGCCGCAACGTGAAGCAACTGACCGGAGCATCGCCGGATCTGCTTGCTTGCGCGAAGCGAGGTTTCTTGCTTCCCCAGGACCTGCCGTGGCTCGAGGACTTCAGCGCGGAGAATTGGACAAAGGCGGTGAACAAGAGCGGCAAGGATTTGCCCATTCCACCGTTGGTATCCCTCTACGACCAAGTGGCCACGCAGATTAAGGCTGCATTCACGTCGTTGATATACAACTACAAACCATGGCTCGCGGAGCGGCTCGAAAAAGCCAAGCAGCAAGCGAACGTGATCAGCTTCAACGACCTGCTGCACCAGCTCAATCGAGCCTTGAAAAGCGAGGCGGGAGAGCGGGTCCGGAGCTTTCTCTCGTCCAAGTACGACGCGGCTCTCATCGACGAGTTTCAAGACACGGATCGGGTGCAGCTCGACATTGCCCGTTCCCTCTTCGGCGACGGAGAGCATTATCTCTTTTATATCGGCGATCCGAAACAAGCGATCTACCGCTTTCGCGGAGCGGATATCTATGCCTACTTTCAAGCGACCCAAGGGGGCGGTATCCGCAAGCAGGTACTCGACAAAAACTACCGTTCGGCTCCGCGTTTGGTATCGGCCGTGAACGCGATTTTCAGCGCGGCAGCGGCTGGTTTTGTGGACGAACGAATTCAGTTTGAAGCGGTAAAAGCCGGCACCAAGGCCGAAGACTTTCCGGAATGCCTGACTCCCTTCCGCATCTGCCAGCTAGCAATTTCGGAATTGGAGAAGCCCTCTGGCAGCGGTTGGTATCGGGATATTCTCGCAGAGCGGGCGGCGAACGATTTTGCGGAGCGATTAAACCGGGAACCTCAATTGGACCCGGCGGATGTCGCTTTCCTCGTGAATAGCAAAACCGAGGCGAACACCTTGAGCCAAGCCTTGGCCAAACGTGGTATTACGGTAGCGATCCGGGCGGATCGAAGCATTTTCCAAACGCAAGAAGCATCCGATCTCAAGCAACTCCTGACTGCCCTCGCCTCGCCCACGCGAGCCAGCTTGAAGCGAGGCGCTTACGCCGCCCTCGACCATTCGCTTACTGCAGCTTCGATGGTAGGTTCTGCTTTTGAAGACCAGACCGCTCCGGTTTTTGAATACATTGGAATTTGGGCTAAGGAATGGTTTAGCCGAAACTTCGATGTGGCCTTGCAAGGCTTGCTGCAGCTGCTCGAGAGCGAGGCGAAGAGCGCTTTGGATTCGGAGCGGCGCTACGCAAACATGAGCCAATTGGCGGAACTGCTTTCGGAGGCGCGGGACGCCGAAGACCTCAGCCCGCGCGGCTTGCTCAACTGGCTTTTGCGAAAGACTGATGCGAACGTATCGCAGAACGACGAGTGGCAAACGAGAATCAGCAGCGACGAAGGCAAGCCGCAGATCATCACTGTGCACAAGAGCAAAGGGCTTCAGTTCCCGATTGTCTACTTACCCTTCCTCGGGCTAAGGCGGGTGCGTACCGATGGGCTTTCCGCGACCTATCATGGACCGGACGACGAGATGATTATCGACTACGATCCAGAGGAAGGCTCCAACGCGACCGTTCACTCTCAAAGCGAGTCCCTCGCGGAAGATGTACGCCTGCTCTACGTGGCCCTGACGCGCGCGGAACGCGAGAATATCGTGTACCTCTGCCCGGAGGAAATGTACCGGTCGAATGCCTGTTCCAGCTTTGCCCAATTCCTCGTTAGCCAAGGCCTGAAATGCGGCACGGCTGAGGTGTCGGAGGCCTTGGAGCGTCTCGCTTCCGCATCCGACCAGTGCATCGCCTTCGAGAAAACGCATTTGGAATCTGGCCCGTTTGTGGCGCTGGAACGAGCCCCGGAAGGGCCAGTCGAGGAAGTATCCGCTCGTACCCTACAGAACCGGACGCGTATGCCTTTTCCGGACCGAGTCCTGAGCTTTTCCTCACTCAACAAGAGCTTGCACAGCGAAGAATCGGAAAGCTCCGTGGCGAAAATCGAAGAGGATTCGAGCTTAAGCGATGAGGCAAGCCTCGCTCCGGAACCTGTGCCCGAAACCGAGCCGGAGGGGATTAGCATCTTCACGTTGCCCAAGGGAACGCATGCGGGCGATCTGCTTCACTTGATTCTCGAGCGCTTCGACTTCAGCCGTCCGGAAACGCTGGCTGCCACGACGCAGTTCGCCTTCGATTCCCTTCAGTTCGAGCCACGTGACTTCGAGCCGATCGTGGCTGGACAAATCGCAGCCATCGCCAAGGCACGTTTGCGGAGCAGGTATGCAGAATTCTCCCTGGAAGCGGTGCCTGCTCGACTTCGCGTGCCTGAGCTCGAGTTTTCGTATCCAGTATCTGGTGATGTTAAGCAAGGAATTTTCGATGCCTTGTCAGCCTGCGATCTTGGCATCATTCCGCAGACGTGGCGAGATGGCTTAGCCTGTGGCGATGCAGGTTTGCCCGCGTCGATGCTGCGCGGTTTTATCGATCTCGTGCTCGAGCATGAGGGGCGACTCTACATTTTCGACTGGAAGAGCAACTACCTCGGCCCCACGCCGGCGGACTACGGCGAAGCGGCGATTCTGGAATCGATGGCGGACCACAACTACTACCTGCAGTATTTGCTCTATTGCGTGGCCCTCAAGCGGTTTGCGAACTGGCGTTTTCCGAATCGCAGCTTCGAGGAGCTGTTCGGGGGCGTTTTCTACATCTACGCTCGCGGAATCAGTCCGGGCAAGGATACGGGGATTTTTTATGACCTGCCATCCATGGAGCTACTGGACGCTTTGGATACAGCGCTGATGAGTGAAGGGAGCCTCGTATGATTAAAGAGCGAGACGAATTTTCAATTCTCAACGAAGCTCCGTTCACGGCGAGCGACCGCATGCTGGTGCGACACTTGCGGGATGATTGGGAGGAGCGAAACTACTGGGTGCTGCTCGCGGCGGCATTCTGCAATCTTTCGGTCCGGGAGGGGCATACCTATTTCGACCTGGAAAAGCCGCAACTCGCGACGGTTTCTGTTCCGAGGCCTTGGCCGGACTTGCAGCGTTGGAAAGAGATCCTGGAAGCTAGCCGGGTAACGCAGATCGAACGATCCGACCAAGACCTGCCACTCGTCCTCAGTGCCGAATCGTGCCTGTACTTGGAAAAGTACTACGCCTTCGAACGTCGCCTTGCTGCGCAGATCAGGAAGCGTTGCGCCGGTTCGCAAGAAGGTGAAATGACATCGCAGGATCCCGTTGTCCGAGCGGTTGGGCAATCCTTCTTCGTTATTACAGGCGGGCCGGGAACGGGGAAAACGACCTTGGCCCTGCGTTACCTCGATGCCTTGCTCGAGCGTTGGGAAGAAGACCGGCCTGCCCGTTTCGCGGCAATAGCGCCCACCGGCAAAGCGGCCGCCCGCTTGGCGGAATCGATTTCCAGCGGAGTTAGTCGCATGGAGCTCACTGGCGAGCGGCGGGAACAGCTGGTCTCCATCCCCTGCCTTACCATCCACCGCTTACTGGGCACCTTGCCGCATCGGGCCTCCTTCCGCAGGAACGAGAAACGCCCCCTTCCCTACGATACGCTGGTGGTCGACGAAAGCTCGATGATCGACCTCCCACTCATGATGCGGCTCTTCGAGGCGCTCCCCGAGAGATGTCAGGTCCTTTTGCTCGGCGACAAGGACCAGTTGGCCAGTGTCGACGTCGGTTCGGTCCTGAGCGACATCCTGCACGCGGCAGACTCCAAGCAATCCGTATTGCATCGCTCGGTCGAACGGCTGAACAAGACGTATCGGTTTTCCGAGGACAGCGGCATTTACCAGCTTTGCCAGTTTTCAAAGGAGGGGAAGCTAGATGCCTTTAATCGCTTTTTGGAATCCCCCACCGCTGACGTGCAGTTCCACCGCTTGAGCTCGGAAGCCAAACGTATTCCGCAGGCCCTCATCGAGCGGGGCATCGAGCGGCATAGGCGATTAGTCGCGTCGACAGATGCGGAGACTGCCCTAGCGGGACTTGGCGAGTCGATGATGCTTACCCCCACCCGTAGCGGCCCTTTTGGCACGCTCGAGTACAATCGACTGGTCCGCGCACGCATCTTGGCCGAGCTCGGCTACAGCGGCTTCGAGGATCCGCCGATTCATGGGGAGCCGATTATTGTATTGGAAAACGACTACGAGCTAGAGCTCTTCAACGGGGACATCGGGCTGATTTGGACCGAGGGAGAGAGCGCCTTCGCGTATTTCGAGAGTGTGGAGAAAAAGGTCCGCAGGTTCCGCGTATCCGAGCTGCCGCGCCACGAATCCGCGTTTGCCCTGACCATTCACAAGAGCCAAGGCTCGGAATTCGATAGCGTGCATTGCCTCTTCGGTCCTGACGCGTCGCAAACCTTGACCCGCGAGCTGGTCTATACCGCATTTAGCCGCGCGAAACGGGAGCTCGCGATCTTTGGAGCCGCCGAAACCTTGGCGGCAGGAGTCGCCCGTCAAGCCCTACGGGCGACCCGCCTTTCCGAGCTGCTTTCGGGGTAGCCGAACGGGCGCATATCGGTCCACGCCGCGATATCGGGCAATCGGGGCTTGGCATTCTTCGAGAATTAAAACAATTCATGTAAGCAATTAAGCCTACGGAATCCATGTTGTTAATTCGCTGCACCCCTCCCGCATTCCTTCGAACCCTTTGCCTCCTCGTCCTCTCCGCGTTGTGGATTTCGCAGGCGAGTGCCGTGAGTTCGATTTCTAAGAAAGTCGAAAGCGGCGCCCCGTTCGAAAACCTGAACTTCACCTTCGACAAGCCGGGGTGGCCATGGGTCGAAGTTCCGGCCAACACGATGGGCGAGGATACGACGGTCGCGTTTCGCAAGACCATCAACGACGCCTATTTTATCATCATCGCCGAGGAAATCGGCGTGGAGTACGGATTTACGACCGAGGTCCTGACCCAAACCGCCATGAACAACATGCGGTCGATCGCTCCGAAGGTTCATTTCAGCGATCCATCTACCACTGAAATCAACGGAATCAATTGGACCTGTTTTACCGGGGAAGCAAAAATGATGGGGCAGCCCATCGTGTACGGCTACCTCGTGTGCACGAGAAATGGATACAGCTACCAGCTGATGACCTGGCGATCCGGGGAGTTTCCAGAGCTCGCCAAGTCGGACATCCTCGAGCTAGGAGCCAAATTCAAGCAGATCGATCCGGCCCGAATCTGCTATTCGGACGATTTCGTGCCGATCGATCGATTTGCGAGCGAAGCGGAAGGATTTTCAATCGACCTAGAAGGCGACGGCTGGACCACTTGGACCATCGGCGAGACGGAACTCCCCAGCGCAGCTTTCACCGCAACGAAGGCGAATGAAGTGTTTCTCTTTGCCATTCCTCTTTACCACGAGGGACTGAATCCGAACTTCAAGGATTTGAAGAACGGCCTGCTCGCCTCGGTATTCGGAATCGACGCGACTTCAGGCTTCAATTCGAAAGACCGAATCATCCGTTCCGACGGCGATCGTTTCCTCCAGTCCTCGTTCACGTTTGAGAGCGACGCCGGCGTCACCAATTCCTTCCTCGTGCAAGTCCGCAAGTACGAAGGCTTCAGCTATTTCATGGGAGGTTATTGCGAGGACGCTAAGAGAATCGGCGAGGTCGAGAGCGCCTTGGCTAAGATGCTAATTGACGTAGGGATCGATGTTGAAGCCTTGAGCGGTTCCCTCTCGAGCGACGCTATGTATTTTCAGGCGCAGACCCTCAACCAGCTTGCAATTGCAGCGTACTCGCAAAACAACTACATACAGGCGAAACGATACTTGCAGCGATCTCTTTCATTCGACAAAACTGACCCCGCAGTCGCCTCGAATTTTGCGGTGGTCTGCACGGATCAAGGCGACTACCAGTCGATCGTCGAGCTGTTCGAAGGAGCCCCTTCCAAGTTCGAGGAAAACTATCCCTTCCTCGAATACTACGCGTTCGCGCTTTCACAAATAGGCAGAGAACAAGAGTCCGAGGAAACCTATGCCTTGGTCTTCGATTCGGGCAACATGAGCGAGTCTGGGCTCTGGTCCTACATGGAGCTGCTCGGCAAGCAGGAACGCTGGAAGGATGGAATCGCGATCGCGGAGGACTTCAGCGACTTGACCGGTTCGCAAAGCGCTCTCCAGTGGGCTGCCTCCTACTACTCGGAAATTGGAGAGCACGACAAGGCCTTGGATATCTTGCAGGGCTTGAAGAACGACAGGCCCTTCGAGCTTTCTTTGGACTGCGACATTGCACGTGCCTACTTGAGTCAGGAAAAGTACGCCAAAACGGTGGAGTACATAGATGGCCTAGGAGACGATATCGAATCGTATCCACTTATCTATACGGTTAAAGGAAACGCTCTTTTCGGATTGAAGTCCTACTTGAAGGCCAAGGAATGCTACGCGAGGGCGGTGGAGCTCAACCCCTTGGATGAAGAGGCAAAGTCGATGCTGGATTATGCGACGCTAGCGCTTGGCAAAGGGGATACCGATGTGAACAACACACCGATCGAAGCGGTGCCCATGCCAAGCTTTCTTGCGGAAAAAGCGAAGCTCGCAGAGGCAGCGCTCGCGGTGGGCAAGGAGTCGGAAATCCTCTACACGGTTCGTTCGAACCACTACGAAAAGGAAAAGGTCAGCAAGTCGACGACCACGACTAAGGTCGCCATACGAGACGACGTAGGGCTCGACGCGTACAGCACGCTAAGCTTCTCTTTCGACCCGTTCTTCGAGGAGGTTTACGTCAACGAAATCATCGTACGGGATGAAACTGGAGCGGTCATCGGGAGGGAGAAACGCGATGACTTTTACCTATTGGACAACAGTTCGGACATGATCGTCTCGCAGGACCGGGCGCTTTACGTTCCAGTCTCTGGGCTCACGAAAAATTGTACGCTCGAATACACGGTGTCGTACAATACGACCGGCTTGATCGACGAGTTCCCCCTGCTCTGGCAAACCTTCACCTACTTCCAGGATAGCCGGCTCTGCGGGGTATCCGTTTCCGGAGACATTGATGCTGTTTCGTCCGTCGCCTCCGATGGCGTGATCGACGCTAGCTCCGACTCGCAGCTGATCTGGTACGCGGAGAATGTTCCCAGCTACAAGGACGAGGACTTTCAAGCGGACCTGGAGACCTTCGCCCCCCATCTGGTATTGGCCGAAAAAAGCTTGAGCTGGCGATCCGAGGTCGATCGCTACTTCGACGAGATTTCGGATCGCCTGACGACGAGCCCTGAAATGGCAGCTTTGTCCCAAAAGCTAACCGCTGAGGCGAAAACCAGCGACGAGAAGATCGCGGCCATCTACAGGTTCATCCAAAGCGAGTTCACCTACAAGGCTCTCGCCTTCGGCCCGCGTGCCCAGATCCCGAATACGGCAGACCAGATCGTGGCCGACAAGTACGGGGACTGCAAGGACCTGGCCCTTCTGGCCAACCGACTCCTCGAGGCTGCCGGGGTGCGTTCCTACCTGTCTCTCGTAAACACGGGAGCCCGCATCAAAAAGGATCTGCCGTCCCTCGATCAATTCGATCACATGATTCTCTACCTTCCCGATCACAGGGACGGCCATTTCATCGATTGCACGAGCCAGCATGTCTCCCTCGAGCTCTCCACTCCCCTCGGTTTGGCGGGGCGGAATATTTTGGTGCTCGATCCCGACGCCCCCCATTTCGTTGCGGCGAAGGAGCAGGAGATCGACCAAAATACTATCATTTCGAATAAGCGGATCGAAATCGTGGACGATGCCTTGCATGTCGAAGAAACGATTTCCTTCTCCGGACTTCCCGCTGCCTACTTCCGATCCTATCTCGCCTCGCTGCAAGACAGCCAAATCCTCGATACCTTCCAGGCAATGATGTCCGCGGGTTCGGGCCATAGCCTGCACCTCGAGGATGTGAGGGCCTTGAACGCAAAAGACGTGGATACACCCTTGGAGGTTGTCATGAACTATCGGATACCACGAGCAGTGAAACGAACTGCGAGCCGCGTAACGCTCGCCTCGGTGCCTGCGGTTTGGGAACGCTACTACCTGAAGGTCCCCTTTGTTCGAGACCGGAAGACTCCCTTCAAGATCCGAAATCCGATTTCCTTTGAGTCAAACACGACCTTGGTCGCCCCTGCTGGGGCTCGGCTCTCCGATGAGGCCCTGGCAAGCGTCGATACGAACACCGGATTCCATACGTTTCATCTCAAGCGGAACCTCGACGAGGCTGCCGGGCTGGTATCGGTGCATAGCGAAATCAACCTTTTGCTGAGCGAAGGTCCGCGCGAGCAGTTCGAGTCCTTCCAAAGCAGCGCCCAGGATGCCCTCGCGCTCGTGAGCGACTCGCTCGAATTTGAAGTCATTAAATAGAACGAATTCTCGCCCGCCCTGTCGTACACATTCTCTTTCATTCGCAAGCCATGGAAGCTAGCCTATCGTCTTTTCCGCTAATCGCGGGCGTTAGCTCCGCTTTCAAACTCGATTAGCTACCGTTCTTTACTTGAAAAAGGCATCCAGCCCTGCTTCAAGCTACCTGAAGATTTACCGTTAAACTATATCCCCCGAAAATGATGAAAAACCAGAACCGTAGAACGTTCCTCAAAAAGGGAGCCTGCGCGCTGGCCTCCACTTTTGCGGCCCCCATGATCCTGAGGGCCTCGACATTAGGACGCGG
>JBNKSG010000060.1:0-19005 GCA_050297195.1 Opitutaceae bacterium
TTCAAGTCGTTGATTCTGCTTTTGCAACTGCCGTTGTTGCTCTATTACATACAGGGTAAGCTCTTCAACCTTCTCCAGCAGGATACGCTGCGAATCGCCCACCGAAACGCCGGTCTCTGCGACATCCGCAGCAGACGGTACCCCCGGCAGATGGCCGTGTTCCTCGATGTGAGCCTCAACATCCCCCAACGAACGCAGCTCGTATCCATCCTCGAATACGTAGTCCGCCCAACCCGTATCGACAACCAACTCCTCCGCGCGGATCGTTCCTCCGACAGCAAGCTTATGGGTACCCACATTCTCGGTGGCGATTCCCATACTTCCAGTGTAGAGACGATGCTTGCTCAAATGATCACTGCCGTGGGGAGAAGGCTTGAAGGAGAGCAAGTCCACTGGAGTCGGAGATTCATTGAAATAGAAGCAAGCGCGGCTGGTATCCAAAGGGTCGTCCGTTAGCCTCATATTGTGCGACAAACGCACATCCCAATAAGTATAGAAGCCAAAGTCCGCATAAAGGGGGATATATTGATTATCAAACCCACCACTTGACCCACCTGTCAAAACGGGAGCCCCCAGATGAACATTGGCATACAAGGCATCACCATACCTTTCCAGCAATGTCACCGAGCCGTCAAAATCCTGATATCCCGCAGAAACCAGAAACTTCAAATAACCGTTCCCCTGGTAGTAGGACTGTCGCAACTCCACCACAATAGGACTCGTGCTTTGCCAATGGTGCGTATTCACAAAGATGCGACCGATCTCGTAGCGGCGCGAATCGGTCGCCGGGTTCGGACCTCGACCTGACAAGTTGTTCAGCACATGCTGATGCCAATCGCCGTGAGTGAGAGTCTGGCCTTCCACATCCAAGTCTCCGGCGACTTGCTCGTCCTGAGCAACCGCTACAGCGGCGATGCAAACGGAACAGACAACAGAGATGGTACGCGAAAACGCGGAGGATAAAACGAAAGGAAACATTGGGAGGAGGCGACCATCTTGGGTTAGAAGATCGCTAAAGGTTCAAGAAAAGGCATACGAGTCCCGAACGTCATACAGCAGCAAACGCGCAGAACCCTATTTAGTAATCGCAAGTACGCCTAAGCACATATCGTGAATTTATCCAGTACTTTTCCCAAATACCTCGCATTTTTCCTGATTCACCACATGAGCCTTAAAGGATTTCGGCTCAGTCGGCAACTCGCTGCACCCCAACTCCTCAGCAACCGCCTGGACAGCTTACAGTGGCTACCGCTCCAACAGCGACTCGATTAGCTCACCCTGGCGACGAATCTCTTCCTGCTGGGACCTCATCCGCTTTTCCTGCTCGATGATGTAAAGCGTAAGCTCTTCCACTTTTTGCAAGAGCTTCGTCTGCAGCTCGCTTACTCCGACACCCTCCGTCCGCATCGACTCCGCAGAAGGAATGTCCGGCAGGTGGCGCCTTGAGTTGATGTGCGCCTCCACCTCCGAGAGCGGTTTCAAGCGGTACTCCTCGCCGAAAACGAAGTCCGCTCCCTCTGTGCTCACGATGATCTCATCGGCCCGAACCGTCCCCGCTACGTCTAGCTTGTAGCCAGGTGATTCCGTACCGATCCCCACCGCTCCATTTGGCTGAATCCGTAGTCGCTCTGATCCCCCCGCAAAGAATCTGAAGTTACCTGCCTGCTCGTTTGAAACGATGAAATCGCCATACCCCAGATAGAAATGGCCGATACGCTGATGGCTCGCGTTCCAGAATGAGATTCCCGCTCGATCATCACTGCCATCATTTCGAATCGCCAACTGCATATACGCCGGCGTGAATGGCCCTCGCACCTGCAAACGCGTCTGAGGATTCTCGGTGCCGATCCCCACATCCCCGTCAAAATACCAAGCGCGGTAGTAGTTGTGGTACCCAAATTCCTGCGTCCAATCGAAGCCACTTCCGTCCGCCTTCATAGGTGCAAGAAAGCTTCGGTGATCAACCGCACCCGCATGCTTCTGCCCCAAAAAAAGTTTTTCGTAGCCATCCATTAGGTAAGCGTGATTCGTTACTTTCAATTCCCACATTTCCTCCGCAATGGTGGAGCTAGCGAAGCAAATCGCTCCCAAAAACAAGACTACGTAACTAACCTTTTTCATATTTATATTATATCTATATTTTGGATACAATCAAATCAAGCCCTAGCTTAGAATCTTTTTAGCGAAGCGAACCATAGAGCTCGCGACACAGAGACTCTCCCCTTAAACACGAACTGGCCAGCCAATTTCCCATAAGGGATCAAAACCTCGATCCTCAATCAAAGCGCCAAAGCCTCAGATGGACAGGAGCCCCCCCCCTTTTTCCTAGCGCGGCACGAAAACCATCGTTCGATTCGGAATGCTGGTCTCGTCGATCTCGGAACCGGAACGGATCGTCCCATCGGGAAACCGGTAAAAGGTCGTCGAAAGGTTCCACCGCGGCCCCACCGCATCGTAGGCGCTGCGACTCCCCGTCAGCACGCCTCCGCCCACGTAGCCTACCAATAGCCGCGTTCCTTTGGGAAGCGTATCCAAAATATCGCGACTCATTTCGCTCCCTTTGCGCACCCGGCCATCCAGCAGAAAATAGATCGTGTCCGTATCGTTGTAGGCAGCGGCGGCGATCTCCCACGCGTTGGCCCCATCCTTGCCGATTTCCTGCACCCGATCCTCACCGGTTTGGCTCTCCGACTCTCGATCCGCAATCGTTACGCGCGTCCCCGGGGGCAGCTTGCTCCAGTCCTTGATCTCGCTTCCCTTGCGCGTGGTCCCATCCGGAAAACGGTAGATCGTACCGGACGACTTGTAATTCTCGCGGGCAATATCCCAGGCGGAACGCCCTGCCCGGATCACATTCGGATCATCCGAGGCCGAAGACCGCGCTGCCGCTTGCGAAGCTCTCGGATCCGGACCAAAGAGAACGCGCTCCAAACGCTCGTCGGCAACGACCAGCCTTCCGGCCCGCACATCGGGATCGTAGCTCGGTTTTCCGCTCAAGCCCAACTCCGCCCGCAGGCTGCTCTGCGCCATCAACATGGCGCAGCGCTTGCGCCCTCTGTGAGCCTTCGGGTGCCAACGGTTGGGCCGCCCATAAGCAACCATCGAATGCGGCAGCACTTTGCTGTCCGGTATCTTATAGACGCTCTGCAACTGGCGCAGCAGCTCCTTGAGCGCCCGCTTCTGAGCGCTTGTGATCGGCCGATCGTGGTAACCGACGATTTCGATTCCGAGCGAGATGTTGTCCAAATCGGTTTCCCCATTCCACATGCTTCGTCCCGCATGCATGGCAATGCGCTTCCGGTCGATGATGCGATAGACTGTTCCGCCGGTATCCACCATGTAGTGGGCTTCTCCATACTTGCGCAACTTGTCGAGGCTTCCCTTGGCCGGCCCCTCCGTCGTGTGCAGTATAATGTATTCGGTCGACCGGCGAGGCGAACGTTCCTCGTTCAGCGGGCTAAATCGGTTGACCAGCTCCAAGCCACGCGCCGATACGCCTCCCAAGAGAAGACAAAGCCCCAACAAACAAAGCGCGCGGAGTAAGCATGGCATACGGAAAACCATCACCTCAAGAGGTTATGATAGGTGAGTCCCATGAAAAGGAAATTAGCGGGTCGGGACGACAATTCCCCAAGGGTCGACCCCCGCCTAGCAGGCCTAG
The DNA here is from genome assembly GCA_050297195.1 of Opitutaceae bacterium. Taxonomy (GTDB): domain Bacteria; phylum Verrucomicrobiota; class Verrucomicrobiia; order Opitutales; family Opitutaceae; genus Pelagicoccus. Next base: position 3,662 of record JBNKSG010000060.1, read on the forward strand.
CTCCCACCCAGATCCCCCAGATTGGGGGATAGACAAAATCGGTCGGTACTGGTAACCTAAGGACGACCTTCGCGCCACACCCCGTAACCAACTCTTGAATACCCTTATGATCGCAAGAAAAATGGCCCTAGTCCTTTCCACCCTCGCGATCCCTGCCGTGGCATTTTGCCAAGGATTCGGAAACTCCGAACAAATACATGAATGGCAATTTCGCCTCGAGAGCGTGCCGCAACCAGAATCTTGGCGAGCGGTCACCGTGCCCCACGACTGGAGCGTCGAGTATCCAGCAGATCCCGACAATGCGAGCTGCACCGGCTACCTGCCCGGCGGAGTCGGGCTCTACCAGACCGAGCTCAACATCCCCCAATCTGACAGCGGCAAGCGCTTCTACCTCTATTTCGAAGGCGTCTACAATCGATCGGAAGTATTCGTAAACGGACAATCCGTCGGATATCGCCCGAATGGATACGTCTCCTTCATGTACGACATCACGGACCAAGTCGCACCCGGCGAAGAAAACAGCGTATCCGTGCGAGTCGACCACAGCCTCTCGGCCGATTCCCGCTGGTACACCGGCTCCGGCATCTACCGCCCCGTGCGCCTGATCACCGCAAACCCGCTCCACCTCGCGCTATGGGGCGTCAGCTATTCCACTTCGATGGAAGCCGAAGGGGCCGCCACCCTAACGGTAAACACGGAGCTGAGCAACCATCTCTCAGACAAAGCGAGCCAAGGCTTCGTCCGCATCACGCACGAGCTGCGATCCCCAGATGGAGAAAGGGTCGCGACAAAAACAATTACGCAAACCCTCAGCGGCGAAGACACGGAAGGCGTGAGCTGCTATATCGAGGTTCCGCAGGTTCGACTCTGGAACCTCGAGCAACCCACCCTTTACACCCTCAAAACCACCCTTTCGCTCGCTGGAGAAACCATCGACTCCTCCCGCACTCGAGTCGGATTCCGCAGCTTCGAATTCGACGCCGACAAGGGCTTCGCTCTCAACGGCAAATCGATGAAAATCAAAGGTGTTTGCCTGCACCACGACGCCGGTGCCCTGGGGGCTGCCGTCCCTAAGGAAGTCTGGCGCGAACGCCTGCTGACGCTGAAGGAGATTGGCGTCAACGGCATCCGCATGAGCCACAACCCGCAAGCAAGCGCCCTCTACGACCTTTGCGACGAACTCGGATTTCTCGTTATGGACGAGGCCTTCGACGAATGGGAGTATCCCAAAAAGAAATGGATCGAAGGCTGGAACCAAGGAAGTCCGGGCTTTCAAGGCCCTGCTGACTTCTTTCACGAATGGGGAGAGCGGGACCTCGCCGCCATGGTAAAACGCGACCGCAACCACCCTTCCATTATCATGTGGAGCATCGGCAACGAGGTCGACTATCCAAACGATCCCTACAGCCATCCCATTCTCGACGAAGAAGGCATCGACCAGCAGCACGTGGCAGGCTACCAAAAGGACCAACCTCCCGCCGAGCGCCTCGGAGCTATCGCCAAACGCCTCGCAGCCGTGGTCCGCGAGCTCGATCCCTCCCGCCCCGTTACCGCCGCCCTTGCCGGAGCCGTCATGTCGAACGAAACCGAATACCCCGGAGCTCTCGACGTAGTTGGATACAACTACACCGAATCGCGCTACCAACAAGATCACCAAAAGTACCCAGATCGCGTTCTCTACGGCAGCGAAAACCGCCACGATCTCGCGGCATGGAAGGCCGTTACCGATAACGATTTTATCTTCGGCCAGTTCATTTGGACCGGCTTCGACTACCTTGGCGAATCCGGTCGCTGGCCCTCTCGCGGTTTCACCTCCGGCATGGTCGATCTTGCCAACAACATCAAGCCACGCGGCCATTTCCGACGGGCGCTTTGGTCCGATAAACCGGTAGCCTACCTCGGTACCTATTTGCCACGAGATCCAAATTCCAACTACCTTTCCATGGACGCCGAACGGAAGTGGGACTACGACAAAGGCCAGCTCGTACGGGTGGTCTGCTACACCAATGGAGAAGAAGCGGAACTCTTCCTCGACGGCCAATCCATCGGGCCGCGCAAAGCTTACGATCCCCAAACCGCTATCATCGTCTGGAGTATCCCCTTCCAGAAAGGCGAACTCGAAGTGGTTTCCTACAAGGACGGAACGCCAATCGCCTCCGACACTCTACGCCCCGACGGCAAACCGAAATCGCTGGTCGCCAAACCGAGCCAATCGTATTTGCAGAAAAAATACGACGTCGCGATCATCACCGTTACCATCGTCGATGAACAGGGACAACTCGTCTACGGATCGGACCACGAAATAACGTGCGCCGTGCAAGGTGCCGGCAACTTGCTCGCCATGGAAAACGCCTCTCGCGACGCCTCGGAGAACCACCGCGACAACGTCGCCAACGCAAACCACGGAACCCTCGTCGCTTACATCCAAGCCACTGCGGACTCGGGCCCCATCGAGGTCACGTTTTCCGCCGAAGGCCTGAAGCCAACCACCGCTCGGCTCCAAATCGCTCCCTAAGTCAACACGATCCGTTTTACCCAAAACTTGAATACACAAACACGCATGCGAACTTGGAAACGAATTGCCTCCCACTCCCTTGCGTTCGCCATCATCCTCGCGCTCTCCGGACCAAGCCTCGCAGACTCAGGCGAGATGATGCGCCTGCCCGACATGCCCCTGCACGATCCGTTTATCGTAGCCCACGAGCCCACGCAGACGTACTACCTTTACACCCGAAACATCTCGCGGCTGACCGGCGAGCAAGCGCTCGGCACCATGGCCTACTCCTCCAAGGACCTGAGAAACTGGTCACCCCCAAAAGTCGTTTTCACGGTGCCAGAAAATTCCTTCGCCCACGAGGGCAACTGGGCTCCCGAAGTGCACGAGTACAAGGGGAAATTCTATCTCTTCGTCACGCTCCATGACAGCGAAGCGTTTCTCAAACGCCCGCCCGAAGCCTGGCGCGACACCTACGTGCGCGGAACGATCACCGCTGTATCCGATTCGCCAGACGGACCCTTTGAAATGCTAAACAAAAGCGGACCTGTGGTACCCAAGGAATTCATGACGCTCGATGGCACGCTCTACATCGACCAGGACCAACAGCCCTGGATGGTCTATGCCCACGAGTGGCTCCAACGCATCGACGGCACGATCGAAGCAGTCAAGCTCTCCCCTGACCTATCGCGAGCCACCAGCCACCCGATCCACCTCTTCAAGGCCTCGGACGCGCCGTGGCTAAACCAGTCGATCGAAGTATCCGCCGCAGGACTACACTACGTCACGGACGGTCCTCAATTCTACCGCACCAAGAGCGACCAGCTCTTGATGCTCTGGTCCAGCTACGAATCCGACTCCTATGTGCAAACCATCGCACGCTCCCAGTCCGGCGCCTTGATGGGCCCTTGGGAGCAACTCCCACCCTTGGTGAAGCGCGACTCGGGGCACGGCATGCTTTTCGAAACCTTCGACGGCGAACTCATGATGGTCCTGCATCGTCCCTTCCGCAACGCTCGCGGCAAGCTGTTCGATATGGCCGATCACGGCGACCACCTAGAAGTCCTACGCCAACGCACCGACCTCGACGGCGATCCCGAATACGACGACCTTCCACAAGCCCTTGGCCTGTAGTCGCCACGTTCTCAATCGATGTGGATGATTCCGTGGCGGATCGCCGTGATAGCCGCCTCGGTTCGATCTCGCACCCCGAGTTTGGCAAACAGGGTCTTGAGGTGAGACTTCACCGTCTCGTCGGATACGCTGAGGCTGACCGCGATCTCCTTGTTGCTCCGCCCTTTGATCAAAGATTCCAAGACCTCGCGCTCCCGTTCGGTAAGCTGCTGCCTTTCGGCCCGTTCAGCTAAGCGCTCCGCCACCTGCCGCGGCAGAACCTCGTCCCCCGCGAAAACGCTACGAATGGTACCGGCAATGTCCTCCACCGCCATGTCCTTCAGCAGATAAGACTTGGCCCCCGACTGGATCGCCCGGTGGATATCCTCGTCCCAATCATAGGTCGAAAGCACGATGATCTTGGCATCGGGATGCTTCTTGCAGATCGACAAGATCGCCTCGGCCCCGCCCATCTCGTGCATGCGCAAATCCATGAGGGCCACGTCCGGCAAGACATCGTCGTAGACCTCGATCGCCTCTTCGCCATCCGACGCCTCGGCCACCACCTCCATATCCGGCTGGCTTTCGACCAAGGCGATGATGCCCATACGCATCGAAGGATGGTCGTCTACAACCAGGATGCGAATCGCGGACGGAGTCGACTTGCCCCCCTTATTCTCTACTTCAGATCTCATGAAAAAAGTGCTCTCGGGGAGTGCCTTGGAGCCCCTTCACCCACCCTAAAAGTACCACAGAATTCGCCCGCTTACCCTCACCCATTTGGGGGAATTAGCCCCCGCTCGAAGGCAAAAAAAACTGGCGGGCCAAAACGTCAGGTTATTGCCTTTTGGCAGGTCTTCCGCTTTCGTGTGCCCTCCACCCGCGAACCGGTTTGCAGGTCGGCCTCCAATACCCCAAGGCCTTACCTCTAGAAGAGAAAACATCCCCAGCTACTGGATCCATCAAATTGCCCCACCTTACCCCAACACTTCAGGCTTCCACCCAAGGCAAGCTTCACCCACAGCTAGGCTCCTTCCTTGGGCGCCTAGCAGCGCTACTCCTCTTGCTTGGGCCGCCCGGCGCCCAAACCCTCGAGGCTCAATCCGACGACGCCTTCCCCGTCCTCACCACCGCCGCTCAAATCAGGGCTCTGACACCGGAAGAAGCAGCCCAACAACGCCCCATCCACCTGCGCGGCTGCTTCATCCTGAGCGAGACTTACGCCTTCTCGATACAGGACGAAACCGACGGCATCTTCATATTCTCCGACGCCGAAAACCTTTTATCATTCAAAAGAGGAGACCTCGTCGAAGTGATCGGCGTCACCAACCCCGGCGACTACGCTCCCTGCGTCTCTGCCACCGAAATCCGTCTCATCGGAAAAACCACGCCTCCCAGTCCCATTGAGACACGCATCGCCGAGCTCTACACCGGGCAGATGGACGCGAAATGGGTCGAAATCTCCGGGATCGTACGCAGCGTGGAACTATTGCCCTCCACCTTCCGCCAACCCAGTCATGACGGAACCCACAACCTCTACACGAAACTGAAACTCGCAGACGACCAATCCCAAGTGATCGTCGAGCTGCAAGAGGTCCTGGAGCCTAGCGAGTACCTGGACGCAAAGGTACGTCTGGTCGGCATTTGCTTTTACCTGCACAACAGCAATCGGCAATTCGTCCGACCCATCGTACACACGCCCATAGGCATGATACCGGAAGTGCTCTCCCCTCCCTCGCACGACTCCATCAACAGCACTCCCCGCCCCGCTTCGAGCCTATTCACCTTCGATCACACCGGAGGAAATCCCGGGCATCGCGTCCATGTAAGGGGAACCGTGATACACCAACGCCTTGGCAAGGCGATATGGATTCGAGACGAGACTCAGAGCCTGCAGGTTCGAAGCGCCCAACAAGAGAAGCTGTCCCCCGGAGACATCGTCGACGTCCTCGGCTTCCCGGAACTGGGAACCTACAGCCCCGTCCTCCAAGATTCCGAATTCAGGAAGCTCGACCATCAAGCCCCGCCCACCCCCGTCGTCCTGGAAGACATCAGGATGATCTCTCGCCACAACTCCGACCTCGTCCAGCTGAAGGCAAAGCTCGTGGAGATACAACGCTACCCCGAAAGCATAGAACTCACCTTGGAAGGCCTGGGCACAACCGTCAGAGCCTCGCTCCTCACTGCCGACGGGCAACTTGCCCTGCCGCAATGGCTCCCCGGCAGCATCGTCGAACTCTCAGGAATCGCTACCGTGGGCGAAGGCGAAACCGTCCCCTTAAACGGGCTCTGGTGGTCCGAGTCGCTGCACGTCCTGCTCCGCTCGCCGGACGATCTAGCCATCATTACGCCCGCCCCTTGGTGGACCCCTCAGCGGATCGCCTACGCTCTCGCCGCCGTTCTCGCGTTGGCGATCGCCACCATCGCCATTGTAGTGCTCCTGTCACGACAACGCCTACGCGAGCAGAAGCAGCAGCGGGCCATGGCCGAATCCGAATTCTCCGCAATCATCAACGAACGCAACCGAGTCGCTCGCGAAATCCACGATACGCTTGCCCAAAATATCGGAGCCATCTCCGTGCAACTGGAACTCGTCCGCCCCGACGCTCGCAACTTGAACGAATCAGCCCAGCGGCACATCCAAACCGCCCACAAGCTCGCCCGAACGGCGCTCGCCGACGCTCGCGACTCCATCTGGAACATGCGCTCCCAGGTCTTGGAAAAGTACGACCTAGGCGGAGCGATCGAACGAGTAGCCACCCAATTGACGGAAAACACCGGCATCGCCATTCACGTGAAACAGGTCGGCGCCAACCGGCGCCTTCCTCCCGTCATCGAAAACAATTTGCTACGCGTCGGCCAGGAAGCGGTCACAAACGCCTGCCGGCACGCCTCCCCCAAAAACATCCACGTGCAAATCAGCTACCGGAAACGCAGGGTCGAGCTTATCGTCACGGACGATGGCACCGGCTTCGAAATCGACAAAGTGCCAGCCGAGACAAACTGCAGTTTCGGCTTGGTGGGAATTCGCGAACGGGTCGAACTTCTCGGCGGCGAGGTCGAAATACAAAGCGCTCCCGGACAAGGCACTCGCATACGCGTCGACATCAGCGACTAAGATCGCTGCGTATCCACTTTTTAAATTCAATAAACCACAAGCCAGATTTCCCTATGAGCCAAAACGAAGCGGAAGACCAGATTCGCGTCATGATCGCAGACGACCACCCACCTATGAGGATGGGCTTGATCGCATTGATCAACAGCCAGCCGGGCATGACCGTTATCGCCGAAGCGTCCGATGGAGAGGAAGCGATCGAGGTCTACAACGATGTGCTTCCAGACATCGTGCTCATGGACCTACGCATGCCCGGAACCGGCGGAGCCGAATCGATCATGTCGATTCGCAAGACCCATCCGACCGCAAAAGTGATCGTCATCTCCACTTACGATTGGGACGAAGACATCCATCGCGCCATCCAATCAGGAGCCGCCTCCTACATCCTGAAGGACATGCCCATCGAGGACATTGCCGAAACCGTAAGAATGGTGTACAAAGGCGATGCTTCCCTGCCCGAAAGCGTCGCCAATCGCCTCGCGGAACGATCCCAGAGATCGCAGATCACCGAACGAGAACGCGAAGTCCTGGAAGCCCTCATAAAAGGCCGGAGCAATAAGGAAATCGCGACCAGCCTCTCCATCTCAGAGGAAACGGTAAAGTCTCACCTGAAGACGCTTTTCCAAAAGCTGAAAGTTCGCGACCGGACCGAAGCCGCCATCTCCGCGATTCGACACGGGATCGTGCACCTGGACGAATAGAGGCGGCACGCGATCCCTAGCGCCGCGCTACGACGGGCGACACTCGATGCCTGACGGGACACGAGAAGGATCTCGCTAAAAAGTTCATCCGCAAACGCAGTGGAGACTGCTCTTTGGTGGATGAGTATCGAACGAGCCCTACCATTCGCGGAATCCACTGCATTTGGTGATGAACCAAAAAAAAGCAGGCCCCCAAAAAAAGGAGGCCTGCAAAGCTACCGACTGGAATCGGTTTCGTTTTCTTATCCCTAGAAACTGAAGGTGTTGGACAGCGTCCAAGTCGTCTTGGATGGGATACGAGCCTGGGCAATCGTGCCGTCTGGATTCGCGAGGATCGGAATCAGCTCGTCGTCAGAGAACAGGTTGCGAACATTGAGCTGAACGCGATAGTCGACCTTGTCGTTTATGGGACGTTGGTAGCCGACCCATGCGTCGAAGTTCTCCTCGGTCGGGCCGTAGATCGGGCGATCCACATCCGTCACCCAAATTCCGGCATCCTCGTTGTACTCGGGATAGTAGCCGACGGCAGCCTTGTCTTGCCAGCGCACGGCGCCACCCATGTTGAAGCCCTTGAGTATTCCATCATCGGCGAACTGGTAGTTCGTGATCAAGTTGAAGCGCCACTTGCGGAGCTCGTTGACGCCCTGCCCTTCACCGGCCTTGAAGTTGTGGTAAGGGGCGTAGACCGCATTCATCATGCGACCACCGGTCGTCTCGCCGTAGCTAGAGTAGCCTTGCTCGCCGTACCAGTGGCGAACATCGGCATAACCGTCGATCGTCCAGTAGTTCAACCCGTCCACTTCTTCCTGAGTGTTGTTGTATCCATCGAACCATATCGGCGCCATGGCTTCGATGAACTCTGGCCAGTCCGGCAGGATATTGGTACGGGTCGCTTCGTTCTTCGAGGCATTGAAGGTCATGCGCCAACGCTCTGTCGGGTTAGCGGTGATCTCGAACTCGATACCCTTGGATACAAGATCGTTGGTTAGCTTCTGGCCTCCCGGAGGCGCTGACTCCCAGAGATAGTAGTCCTCGCCGATGAAGCGGAAGTTCTTGAAGTCGACCCATTCCGGATCAAGCGGACGGAACCATTCCGCGTCCGTGCGAGCATCGAACCAAGCTTGGCGGTACTCCTTTTCGTCCGCAGTCAGTACGGGGCCGAGGTACGGCAGATTCGTTTCAGGATTGATGTCGCCTTGGGCAATGTAGTTCGGGGAACCCGGCACCGCGCCTTGGCGGATGCGAAGCGGCTGGTTGACGAGCGTGCCTAGCTGATCCCGCCAATCGGCTGGTATTGGCTGATTCATTACACCGGCATCGTAGTTGCCTTCTCCAAAGAACCACTTGTTGACCAACCACTCGGGAACCGGCTGATGGTAGCGTTCCGCGTTCGATCCCCAGGTTTCCATGGCAAGACCGTCGACGTGGCGAATGATACCGCCCGCAGACCAGCCGATCATACCAGGGTCGCTAAGCGTGGTGTTCTTCTGAGTCGTCGTGTACCAAGTCGTGCGCAACTCCAGCTTGTTTTCGAAGAGCGACAGGCGGAAGCCATAGTCTTCGGTCGTACCGGATGGAGAGGCCAGGTCGTTACCGTAGTTGTCGAGGCCCACGTCAGCTGGGCGGAAACTGCTTGAGTCGTTGTAGAACAGGCTGAGCTCCGTGCCCTTCGGCAAGTCCGACCCGAACAGGTCAAGCAGCTGGTTCACGTGTACCACCACACCCCAGCTTTCGCGGGAGGCCTTGGCGTAGATGGGATCTGCCTCGTAGTTCCACTCGGGGCTAAACGGCAAGACGTAGTTGTAGGTAGGGTCCCTCGGAGGTCCTTCCTTGTCCCAGCGTTGGTACTTGTCCTCGCGCCAGCCAAAAAGCGGAATGATCGCGTCGTTGAGCAGACGGCCCTGCCACACGAAGGCGAGCGACTCGGTCGTATCGTAACCCTGCCAAGCCCAGTTGTAGAGCGGCGTCTTGTCGTCCTGGTAAGAAAGGATATCCGACGTGCCAGTCACCCACGTTTGGGAGTCAGCGTAGTCGAAGGTGAGCAGGTGGTTGCTGGAACCTGGCGTCTGCACGGCATTGAGACCTTGTATTGCCGAAGCGGGTACGGATGCCATGGTCGGGTAGCCGCTGAGGTCGTCCCCAATGTAGCGGGCGCTCCACGTGCCTCCGTAGCTCAGGCTGTCGTTGTAGCGTTGGTTAAAGGTCTCCGCGTCCCAAACGAACGGATTGTAGTTGGCGCCGAAGTTGGTCTTCTTTTCGTCGGTGTAAACAGCGGTAAACGTCTGCTCGCCGAAGAGCTTGCCCACGAAGTCGTTGTTGAAGGTCTCCCCAGGGCGGAACCGATAGTACGCGGTGGTACGGAAGGAATTAACGGTGTCCTCGGAGTCGTTTCCGCTGTTGCCACCCAAGACATAGGGACGACCGGCGTCCGGATTGGAATACCCAGCCCGGAGATTGGCGTTTACATCGATCGTTACGGCATTCGTATCGATAAAGTTAACACGCCCGTGCTCGTAGGTTTCGTCGTAGTACCCTACATTGAACCCAAGATCCCCGTCCAAATAGGTCTGGGAAAAGGCGAGCTCAAGCGAATCGAAATCGTTGTATTCGCTCTTGTTGGGCCCTTGGATCGTCTGGTCGATCATGGCCAAAGGTCCACCCAAAATGCCCTGAGTCGGCCAGAGCGAACCGAATCCTTCGAAGGACTGGCCTGTGGAGCTTTGGTACTCGCTGATGAGCTGAGAGATTACGGGATTGTTAGCATGATAGGAAACTTGGTCCTTGTCCGAGGACCAGTTTCTGCCTGCAAGCCCACTCAGCCCTCCCCATGGGTTGCCATCGCGTTGGCGGTAGGCGTCGAGCTCGCCGTTGCCCACGACCCCAGAGTTCGGATCCTGGAAGATAGTAGCAGGCCAGCCATTCCACCACGAGCCGGCAGGAGCGCCTGTGAAGAAGGTCGCGATATCGTCGCGCCGAATGTAGGGATTCTCGGGATCACCCGTAGGCTCTTGCGGCACGCCGTTGGAGCTGAGCGGCTCGTGCATAAGCAACTGCTCGGCCCTCCACCAATTCGAGACGAAGTCGGCTGCTGTCGTAGCAACCGGACGGTTGGCGTCGATTTCGCCAAACTCGGCACGCACGTCGAACTGGGTGAAGATCCCGTCCGCCATCTTTGGCTGCCAGCGCAAGGCTCCGTAGTAGCGACGGTCCTCATTAAAGGTATGGTCCTGGCGATACTTCGACTCGTCGTTCATGGCGATGAACCGGAAGGCCAGCACATCCTCGATCAAGGGCTTGCTGACATCGATAACCTCACGGTGCGAGCCGTAGCTATCAAATCCGATTTCGAAGGCGCCGCCCGCTTCATTCATGTACGGATCCTTCAAGGAGCCGTTGATGATACCCGCAGGGCTCCCGAGTCCGAAAAGGATCGAGTTGGAGCCGCGCTGGATGTCCACCCGCGAGGTATTGTAGGAATTGGTCGGAATGTTCGAGGTGAAGTAATTGCGGGTGATATCGGCTTGATTCAGACCGCGCAATCGGGTGCCGCGCTGCGGGTTGACCAACATCTCGTTGCGGTAGCCGCCATCATCAGCATTCGTTCCGTAGTAGTTACCGCCGATGCCTGACACTTCGGAATTTGTCTGGTAAACCAGCAGGTCTTTCAGGTCGTTGGAAGCCGTATCCTTTAGGAACTCTTCCGTCACCACCGATATAGACGAGGCAACGTCTTTCAACTGAGTTTTGAGGCGGGAACCAGCGAGCGAAGAAGTCGCACGGTAGCCTTCATTCTCTTCGGCATTGACTTCAAACGGAGACAGCTCAAAGACGTCTCCATCCTCGCTATCCGCCGAGTTGCTCTGGGCGAACGCCATCGTAGGCGACCAAACTAAAAAGCCGGCAAGGGCCAACTTAGCCGGCAGATAAAGGGCATCCGCACCCTTTCTCTTGAATTTATGGGTATGCATTTTGGTAGTGATTAGGGGTTGGGTTAAGTATCGTTTCGAGGTTTGTAAGAATATTATACAAAGAAACGAAGGTGCAGCGTTCCTATAGCGATATAGAAATCGACGACTCAGCAGAACGCATCCTCCGAGTGACCAGGGCATCGAATAACATAGGGCATAGAGAGAAAAGAGATCCTCTGCAGAAGAAAGAGCAAGGGGTCGCCTTGCGAGAATGGGGTAATAGTAACGGCATCCTAAGCCTAAAAGCCGAACAACTCAATCCCTCGATTGGGGGATTCTGACCCAAGCCCCTTCCAACCATATAAACCTAATCGTTCAGTCTATAGTGTTACCCCTTATAGTCTAAACAATAGACCCCTACTCTCGACATATTCAAAATTTAACTCTCCCGGCCTCCAACAGCTAGAAGGCCACGACTTAGATTCGCCAGATAGCATCGTAGATATCACGTAAAAACCCGAACTTCTACAGTCAGACTAACAAAGAATTGAACCTATAGATCCGACGACCACACAACCGCCGACCCCCCATTTGGGGGTGTATTATAAACTCGTAACGCAAGCAACGAGCGACACCTTTAGCAAAATCAGACTCCGGATAATCTAATCCGCTTTCTGCGATAAGCTGCAACATACACGTTCCGCTTCTTTGTCTATAAACGGGCTTTAGCATAAGAGCCGCCGAACATGTACCGAATGCGTGCAGCGCCCCTCGAGCTTCAAAACAAAACCCTGTCACGGCCTAGACACCCCGATGAATAGCTTCACAAAACCCTTTAAAAATAGCATCGCCGCACTTCTCGTCGCCAGCTTCGCCTACTCGGCGTCCGGTGCCGTTCCCGAATGGGAAACCCCCGAGGTCTTCCAAATCAATCGCGAGGCGCCGCACGCTTCATTCGTTCGCTACCAAAACGCCGACGCCGCCGAGGAGGGCGAGGCCAACGACTCCACCTTCGTCCAGTCCCTCAACGGAGAATGGGACTTCGCATGGTCCGCCAAACCGGCCGACCGACCGATCGGCTTCGAGTCTCCCGACTTCGACGCTTCTGACTGGGGCACGATCCCCGTCCCTTCCAACTGGGAACTCGAAGGGCACGGTCTTCCGATCTACACCAACATCGTTTACCCCTTCCCCAAGAATCCGCCATTTATCGACCATGCCGACAATCCGGTCGGCAGCTACCGCCGCTCCTTCACCGTACCCAAAAATTGGAACAACAAGCGTGTTTACCTGAGTTTCGGCGCGGTACGCAGCGCCATGTACATCTGGGTCAACGGGCAAAAAGTCGGCTACAGCGAAGGCAGCAAGACCGAAGCCGAGTTCGAGGTAACCCAATACCTGAAAGCCGGCGAGAACCTGCTCGCCGTGGAGGTCTACCGCTGGTCGGACGCGAGCTACATCGAAGACCAAGACTTCTGGCGCCTGAGCGGTATCGAGCGCGACGTCACTCTCTACGCGACCAACCCGGCCACCGTGACCGATTTCCGAATCACGGCGGATCTCGACGATCGCTACCAAGACGGCCAATTCACCGCCGACCTTCAGCTTACCAACAAGGGAGACAAAGCGGAATCGCTCCAGGTCGAAGGCACGCTGCTCGACGGCTCCACCGAAGCCCTTTCCTTCAAGACAAAGGTCAAGATAGCGGCCAACGACCAGGCATCGGTCTCCTTCAACGAGGTCCTGCCAGACGTTCGCAAATGGACGGCCGAAACCCCGGAGCTCTACACCCTGCAACTCAAGATCACGCCCTCCCAGGGCGACCCCGAACACATCTCCACCCGGATCGGCTTCCGCAAAGTCGAGATCAAGAACGCCCAGCTCCTGGTGAACGGAAAAGCGGTCTACCTGAAAGGCGTTAACCTCCACGACCACCACCCCATCACCGGGCACGTCATGAACGAGGAGATGACCCGCCTCGACCTCCGCGTCATGAAGGAGCACAACATCAACGCCATCCGCTGCAGCCACTACCCCAAGAACCCCTTCTTCTACGAACTTTGCGACGAATACGGCTTCTACGTCGTCGATGAGGCCAACATCGAAATCCACGGCATGGGAACGACCAACCAAAATGAGTTCGACGAGTCCGTGCATCCTGCCTACATCCCCGAGTGGGCTACCGCCCTCCACGACCGCGTGGAACGCATGTTCGAACGCTCCAAGAACCACCCCTCCATCATCATCTGGTCGCTCGGCAACGAAGCCGGCAACGGACAAAACCACATCGCGAACTACGAGTGGCTCAAAGCCCAGGACAGCACCCGCCCCGTCCAATACGAAGGAGCCACCCGCTACTCGAATTCCGATCTCCAAGTACCCATGTACTCGCCCATCAGCGTGCTGGAAGACTACGTATCCAATAATCCACAACGCCCCTTCATCATGTGCGAGTACGCCCACGCCATGGGCAACAGCGTCGGCAACCTGCAAGACTACTGGGACGCCATCGAACGCTACCCCTCCGCCCAGGGCGGCTTCATCTGGGACTGGGTCGATCAAGGGATCCTCGCGCACGACGAAGACGGCACCCCTTATTGGGCCTACGGCGGCGACCTTGGAGCCGGACACCTGCACCACGACGGGAACTTCTGCCTCAACGGCCTCGTCAATGCGGACCGCTCCCCCCACCCCGCCCTTTTCGAAGTCAAAAAAGTCTACCAGTTCATAAAGTTCCGCGACTTCGATCCAGAGGACTTCAGCGTCGAAATCCACAACGGGTACGCCTTCACGAACCTATCCAAGTTCGATTTTTCCGTCACCCTCAGGAAAGATGGCGAAACGCTCGTGCAAGCGCCCCTGCCTCCCGTCGATCTCGAGCCCGGCGCCTCCAAGCGAATCCAGCTGCCGATCAACAGCCTCGACTCGCAAGCCGAATGGCACATCGACCTCGTAGCGAAGACACAGGCCGCCGCTGCCCTTATCGACGCCCACTACCCGCTGGCCGCAGAGCAGTTCACCGTTGGCTCTTACCAAATGAGCGAATTCTCAGCCGACACCGCCGGCGACGAGATCGATGTCAGCGAAGGCGAAGCGCTCACCCTCTCAAATCGCGATTTCTCCATCAGCTTCGACGCGAAGACCGGATTCCCCACCTCCCTCGTCTACGGCGAAAAGCAAATCCTCAAGGAATCCCTTCGACCCAACTTCTGGAGAGCTCCCACCGATAACGATTTCGGCTTCAAGATGCAGACCAAATGGAAGGCATGGAAGCTCGCAAGCCAGGAAGCCAAGCTTGTCTCCTTTACCCACGAAAGCAGACAACAGGAGCCGTGTCGGTAAACGCTGAATACAAGCTCCCATCCGTCTCCTCCACGCTCACCATCGAGTACGCCATCAACCAAAAAGGCGAGATCCTCGTCACCAACAAGCTCAGCGGCCTTTCAAGCAACCTGCCAGACCTGCCACGCTTCGGCAACACTTGGATCCTCAACGAGGCCTACAGCCACGCGAACTACTACGGACGCGGCCCCTTCGAAAACTATCAGGACCGCAACACCGGAGCCCTCGTCGCCACCTACGAAAGCTCAGTCGAAGACCTAGGCTTCGCCTACGCCCGTCCCCAAGAAAACGGATACCGCACCGATATCCGCTGGATCGAACTGCTCGATCCCTCCGGCCAAGGCATCCGCATCGAATCCGTCGATCGATTGCTCGGCTTCAATGCCCGCCACCAATACAACTCCGATTTCGATGCGGGCGACACGAAAGCCCAACGCCACATGAGCGACATCAAAAAACGCCCGCTCGTCACCTTAAACATCGACCACTCGCAAATGGGCGTCGGCGGCGACACCAGCTGGGGAGCTCTTCCACACGAGCAATACCGCCTCGCGCCACAAGATTACGAATACACCTACCTGATTCGCCCCGTACGCTAGAGCAATTTTCGTTTGATTAGACGCGTGAAATCGCGTGACAACAGTCTTCGCTCGGCAAGCGAGCTACGCCCT
>JBNKSG010000061.1:0-18326 GCA_050297195.1 Opitutaceae bacterium
GAAGCGATCGATGAAGACGGTCTGGTCGATGGCGGGATTGAGCGTGATGGTGACGATGTCGTTGAGCTTGTTCATGGCGGGGTGGAGTATTTTTTGGTTTGGTTGGATGTATGAAATCGCGTGACAAGCACGCTCCCACAAGGGACGGGATATGCTCTAGTGGCTGGGACGCAGGACGCGGACGGCGCGGGCGTCGCGTTGATGGAGGGCTTTGTCGGCGAGGCTCGAGAGCGTTTGGAATTTCTCTTTACGGAGCAGGGCCTTAACCTGGGGGACGATGGCGGGTGGCATGCTGAGCTCGTCGATGCCGAGGCCGGTGAGGATGAGGGCGCCGAGCGGATCGGCGGCGAGTCCGCCGCAGACGCCAACCCATTTGCCCTTGTCGTGGGCGGCTTTGACGGTGTCGCGAATGAGGCGGAGAACGACGGGATGAAGGCTGTCGGCCCGGCGGGCGAGCAGTGGGTGAGTGCGGTCGACGGCGAGCGCGTATTGAGTTAAGTCGTTAGTGCCGACAGAAAAGAAGTCTGCCAGTTCGGCTAGTTCCGGAGCCATGGCGACGGCGGAGGGGACTTCGATCATGACGCCTAGTTCGACCTTTGGGCCGCCCACTTCGCGACGAACTTTTTCCGCCATTTCGCGGGCTCGCAGAAAGTCGTTGGGAGTGGCGATCATGGGGAACATGAGGCGGATGGGACCGTGCGCGGCGGCTCGGAAAATGGCTCGTAGCTGGGTGATGGCGAGGTCGGGGCGAGCGAGGCTGAGGCGGAAACCGCGGAGGCCGAGGAAGGAAAGGTCTTGTTCGCTGAGCCCGAGGTAGGAGACGGGCTTGTCGCCGCCGATGTCGAGAGTGCGCACGATCATGGGCAGGCCTTGGAGGCCCTCGATCATGGCGCGGAGCGCTTTGTATTGTTCTTCTTCGTCCGGCGCGTGGTCGCGGTCGAGGAAGAGGAATTCGGTGCGGAGCAGGCCAACGCCTTCGGCTCCGGAATCGATGACGGAGGCGGCTTCGGTGGTTTGGCCGATGTTGGCGACGACTTCGACGCGGTGGCCGTCTTGGAGGATGGCGGGCTCGAAGCGTTGCTCCCAATCCTGGTTGCGCTGGATGCTGACTTCCTGGATGGCGGCTTGGGCCGATTTGAGATCAGCCTCGCTGGGGCTGAGAATGAGGCGGCTGCCGGAGGCGTCGAGGATGACGGTTTCTCCGATGGAGAGGCCATCGAGGCTCGAGCCGACTGCGACTAGCATGGGGATGCCGAGGGAGCGGGCGACGATGGCGGCGTGAGCGTTGGGCGAACCGTTCTTGAGGCAGATGCCTTTGATCTTGTCGGCCTTGAGCTGTGCCGCCTGCGATGGGTCGAGGTCTTCGGCGACGAGGATGACGGGTTCGGATATTTCCGAAATGGGATCGAGTTCGATGCCGAGAAGGATTTTTTGTACGCGTTGGCCGACGTCGCGAAGGTCGTCGGCTCGCTGGGCGAGGCGCTTGTCTTCGAGCTTGGCGAGCTTGGTGGTCTGGATTCGGATGGTGGTGATCCAAGCGGTAAGGGCGTCATCGCCGGCTTCGATGAAGGCGACTGCTTGCTCTTGTAGTTTTTCGTCGGATACGAGGAAAGCGTGAGCTTCGAAGAGGTCGCGTTGGACGGCGTTGAGGTCGCCTTCGGTGAGAGCGATGAGTTGTTTCTTCGCGAGGGAGATGGCGCTTTGCAGTGCGGCTGTCTCGGCGGCGGTGTCGCCGATGGCATGCTTGCGCTCGGCGAGATTCACGGGGTTCCATTTCCATGCGGTGGCGATGGCGAGACCAGGAGCGGCCATGGTGCCGGTGATGTTTTGGGTGGATTCGAGTTCGTCGGTCCACTGCTTGCCCGTGTTGGCTGCGAAGTCTTCGTCCTCTTGCGGCTCGTTGTTGATCTCTTCGAGCAGGGCGGCGAGCTTCGAAAGGGTGTCGGTCTCGTTGTCGCCTTCGACGCGGATGCGTACGGAGTCGCCAGCGGCGATGCCGAGGGAAAGGATACGGGAAGGGCTGTCGGCCTCGATCTCGCAGCTTTTGACGACCAGCGTAACCTTGCCGTCGTAGGCTTGGACGGCTCGGGCGAATTTGCCGGCGGGGCGCAGGTGGAAGCCGCGGGGGTTGCTGAAGGGGAGTTCGATTTCGCTGCCGTGGAAATCCGAGGCGGCGGCGGGAGCGCTCGATATCGCGTCCGCGTTTTCGGAGATTGCGGCGATGATCTCGGCGGGATCGTTCGTGTTGGCGAGGCGCTTGGCGAGAGCGGAGTCGCTAACGATGCCGGTGAGGCGGCGGAGGAGCCCGATATGCTCGTCGGACTTGGCGGCGATGCCGAAGACGAGGTGCGCCTTTTGGCCGTCCTGCCAGGTAACGCCCTGTGGAATCTGCAGAATGGAGACGCGGGTGTTCTTGATGTGTTTAGCGTCTTGGGGACGGCCGTGGGGGATGGAGACCCCGTTGCCTAGGTAGGTGGTGGCGGTGAGCTCGCGGGCTAACATGCTGTCGACGTATTCCGGGGCGATGGAGTCGCTCTCGATTAGAAGGTCGGCGGCGGCGCGGATGGCGTCTTCTTTGGAGTTTACGATCGTGCCGAGGCGGACGTCGCTGGAAGTCATTGTGAGCATGGCGGGTGTGTTTTGGGGGTTGGAGTGGAGGCTGGGCGCCGTTTCTGGTTATGTGTGTAAACGTTTACATGCATGTGAGTCAATGTGAAAACGTTTATATCATGGGCTGTGGTCAGTGATACTGAGAGAAACTGATTGATTGAAAGACAGATACGAAGAATAACTTTTTTCATCTTTCTCCTGTTTTCGCTTTAAAACTCGTGTGTTTGTGTAAACGATAACAGGCATGTCTCATTCGATCAAAGACGTTGCCAAGCGAGCTGGCTGTTCCATCGCGACTGTTTCCAGGGTGTTGTCGGGGAAAGGCTACATCAGCGAGGATGCCCGTAGGAAGGTGGAGGAGGCGGTCGAAGCGCTCGGCTATCGGCCAAACCGAGTGGCCCGCAGCCTGAGGGAGCGGAAGTCTCGGGTGATCGGCTTGATCGTATCGGACATCAGCAATCCGTTTTTCAGCGAGATCAGTCGGGCGGTAGAGCGGGTGGCGATGGCTAATGGCTTCAGCGTGCTGATTTGCAATACCGATGAAGATGGGGAGAAGGAAGGGCGCTACCTGAAGCTGATGGACGAGGAGCAGGTGGCCGGGGTGCTGCTTTCGCCAACTCGCGCGAACAAGAAGCCGATCGATCCGTCTCGATTGCCGCCGCTGGTGCTGATTGACCGCAGACTCGACGAGGCTTCGCTTGATGCGGTTTTGATCGATAACGAAGGAGCGGCGCGGCGTTTGACCGAGACGCTGCTGGAAGGAGGTTTTCGGAAAATTGCGGGGATTTTCGGTGGAGCGAAGAGTTACACGGCGGCTCTGCGTATCAAGGGATTTAAGGCGGCTTTCGAGGGGCGGGAGGAAAGCATGGGTGCGATCCATCAAGCTCAGGCGTTCGAGGCGGAGGGAGTGCGACTCATGCAGCAGATCCTAGCGGAGGACCCAGCGGTCGATGCGGTTGTGTGCAGTAGCGCTCTTTTGGCTACAGGCGCTTACAAAGCTTTGCGGGGAAGCAAGGGGAAGGGGCCTGCTGAGATGGGCTTTGCCTGTTTCGACGATCCGTCGTGGGCGAGTTTCGTGGAGCCGGCGGTGACGGTTGTCCGGCAGCCCGCGTCGGCGATTGGAGAGGCGGCGGCGGACTTGTTGCTAAAGCGCATCGAGGATAGCTCGCGGCCAGTGAGCGAAGTGGTGCTGCGGGGCGAAGTAGTGGTTCGTGAGTCGAGCACGCGGCGGTGAGCGAGCTTTCTTGGGAGTTCACGAAAGCAGGACCAACGTTAGGGCGATCGCTCCGGGCAAGCCTTGTATGTAGAGTATTTTCTTGCTGGAGGTGATTGCTCCGTAGACGCCGGCAAGCGCAACGCAGGCGAGGAAGAATACCTTTATGTGGTTGCCGGCGGGGCCCAGCAGCAGGCCCCAGCTCAGCCCCGCCGCCAGGAATCCGTTGTAAAGCCCCTGGTTAGCAGCGAGCGCTTTTGTGGATGCTGCAAATGCGGGAGATAGGCCAAAGCTCTTCCTTCCTCGAGGGGTGTTCCACAGGAACATCTCCAGGATCATTATGTAGATGTGCAGGACGGCGATCAGTCCCGTTGCTGTTGCGGCTAACGTTTGCATGTCCCTCTCTTGCCTCTCACGTCGGTGAGCATCTACGGAGACGTTGTCGAACGGAAATCTTTTTTGCTTCCTGGAGCGAAATGAGAGGCAAAGGTCGAGAGGTGGCTGTCGCCGAATTCCGATTGTTGACCATTGCCTCGCGTCGATTGCGTTTTCCGGCTTTTGGCGTTAGGTTTTCAGGTTCTCTAACCGGAGAAAAAAACACTATGGAAAGGAGGCTGTACAATGACGTTTAAGGTTACTCGAACAGATATTCTTGCGGCCAAGGTGAAGGACGAGCCAGGCGGACTTGCAATGACGCTGAAGGCTCTGGCGGACTATGGGGCTGACCTCGACTGTGTTGTCGGACGGCGTCGTTCGGACAAAAAAGGAGAAGGCGTGGTATTCGTCTCTGCGACAAACGCGAACAAGCTCTATGAAACGCCGGATCAAGCCGGCTTCCATGGGGTCGATCGCATCCCGACCCTGAAAATCGAAGGGCCCAATCGCCCGGGAATGGGAGCGGAGTTGACGAAGGTCATAGGCGACGCGCAGATCAGCATGCGCGGCCTAACCGTCACCACGATCGGTCATAAGTTCTGCTGCTTCATTGGCTTCGATGGCGTCAAGGACCTCGAAACCGCGCAGGTTGCCCTGGAAAAGCACTTCGTGAAGCATTCGCTTTGGCATCGTGCCCTGCACAAGAAGATAGGCATCGGCCAAAAGGCGAAAACCTAGGCCTGCAATCCAAGGCGCTTGATCGCATGTCCGACGGGCGCCTTGCTTGTGTCCAAGCGCGGCGGTGAGGAGCGTCTCTCGAGTGTTGGAAGACAGCGAGGAGGGGTGAGTCTTTCGCCTGTGTTCGCCAGCATCCTTGGGGAGAAGTCTGGACAGGGGGGGGGGATTAGGGACAGGCTGTTTATTCTCCGCTTTTTAGTCGCGTACCAGACAATGCTGGCTAAAGCGGCGGCTGAGTCGCAGGGCGCTCTGTGTCTGTTGTGTGGATACAGCTAGACATGGATGGCGAAGGGGAGGCGTTCGCAAGAACTATCAAGGTAACCCTGCTTCGGCTTCCCTTCGCCATATTGTAGGGGTTCAAGACTTTATATCTAGGTCGACCGATGCCGGAATAGGGCGAGTGAATACGTCGAACATGGGAGATCCTTTGATCAGGTCTTCGATCGTTTCGCGAGGTGCATCGGTTTCCACTTCGAAACGGATTCTCACGGCTTGGTAGCCGGCATTGGTTTCGTCGGAGACTCTGAGGAAGCCGCGGGCGTCGAGGTCGCCTTCAACGACGGCTTTGGACGAACGAATCTCGATGCCGCGAGCGGCGCAATTGTAGACCATGGTCGAGTTCATGCAGGATGCGAGAGCGTGCAGGGCGTATTCGGCTGGCGTAGGAGCCGTGTCGGTGCCGAGGAAGGGCTTGGGCAAGTCCGTTTGCAGGGTGAACTCCTGGGAGTGCGGATTGGCTTGTCCGGCCATTGAGAATTGGCTGATTCGGGACTGGGTGCGGGTGCCGTTTTCCCAGGTGTTACTGGCTTTGAATCCGACTTGGGCCAGTTCCGGCTTTGATCCGAGCGCGGTCATGATTTGGCGCTGTGTGGCGTTGTCGATTCCGTTGAGGTGGGTGTTTTCTGCGATTGCGTTCATCGTATTTCAGTTGAGTTAGGGCGTGGGTCATTCCTCGCCTTGCTTGAAGAGGAGAATACCGGAAACTCGCTTTGCTCGCCACAACACTGTCTGTAGCAAGGCACTACATTTTATGTAGTGACAGGTTCTTGGACTCGGGTTTCAATTTGCCCGTCTTCGACACTCGCCTAATCGCTTTACCCACTTTTCACAGGAATGCACTACGGCCAATTTTGCCCTATCTCCAAAGCTGCGGAAATCCTCGGCGAACGTTGGAATATCCTCATCATTCGCGAGCTGATTTGCGGCAGTACTCGTTTCGGAGAGTTACAGCGGGGCCTCTCGCAAATCTCTCCTACCTTACTGACCAAGCGGCTTAATCAGTTGGCAGAATACGAGATCGTATTTAAAAAGACACTACCGGGTCAAAAGCGGATCGAGTATCACCTAACTCCGGCTGGCAAGGAGCTGGGGCCGTTGATCATGAGCATGGGCGAGTGGGGCATGAAATGGAATCGCAGCCGTATGGAGGACGAGGAGCTCGACGTGGAGTTTTTGATGTTGGAATTCTATCGGCGTTTGGATCAGGAGCAAATTCCCGGAGGGCGATTCGTGGCTCACTTCTCCTTTCCTGGACTGAAGAGCTTTGCCCACTGGTGGATCGTGATCGATGGAAAGGAGCGTGAACTTTGCGATACGAATCCAGGTTGCGAGGTGGATATCCGCATTCGCAGCGACGTTCGCACGATGACTCGTATCTGGGCAGGCGAGCTGAGCTTTCAGGACGCCAAACGCAGCGAGCAATTGCAGCTAGAGGGGCCTCCTCTGCTCGTGCGCAGCATCGCCAAGTGGCTCAAGATCGCCCCGCTTGCCCAGTCGCAAGAAGCGTAGGGGATGACGCTGTTTATTAGCTAAAATTCGATGAGCTGGATTTTAGCTTTGGTGGCTTTTTCCAGGATCTTTGATCGTGTCGCTTCGCTCGGTACTTCTTCGACCATGATGACGTCGCCGGCTTTTAGGACGGCCGTCTTGATGTTGTGCTCGGCCATGATTTCTAGGGTGCGTAGTCCGGAAAACCGCTATGTCGAAGCGGTAGTCTTGCTCGCGTTTGAGGGAGGAAATTGCCTGACAAGCGCGCTCCCAGAGAGACTTGTGCGTTGGGTGGTACGTCAGGTTAAACGAAGAATGCAGGCTAGGGATCGCTAGTATTCTTATGGTGGTTGTATGGCGCGGCGTCTTCAGCTACGGAACGCTTTGGTATACGTTCTTTAGTGTTGGGATCGATGTATGGTAAACCTTTGGCTTTTCGTGCAGCAATGAGCGTTGCTCCGAGTTGATTAAGGTCGTCTATCGCGTCGAGCTTTTCGGAAAGAGGGAGCTTGCGCCAGCGTCTCAATTCCTCCCGCCGGGCTCCTTCCCAAGTTGAAGAGGACCAGTCGGCCGATGTGTCCTCATTCATCGTTTTGAGACTCCTCTTTTTGAATCCACCTCAGATGCTCGAGGTCTACGAGGTCTTGGGGACGGCTCGCCGTTTCTTTCATGTCGATCAGTGTGGCAAGGCTCGCAAATCGAATTTCCTGCTTGCTGTGTCCCAACGATTGTCGATAGGCAATTTCCCACTCGCTTGTGAAGTCGAATGGAATGTGGATGAAAACGTCGACTGGCGTATCTCGATATTGATTACTCCAGAATTGGAGGACCGTCATGTTTTTTTCACCCGTCCAGGCCCGACGGTTTTCAGGTTTGGAGAAACTTGAGGGGGTTATGGGTACAGTTGGCTTGTATCCGAGGGACTCGAGCGCGGCGAAGGCTCGTTCGATATTGTCCGGGAGGAGTTCGATTACGATATCGGCATCTTGCGTGGCTCGTAAGTAGCCGTGGGCTACGGCAAGGCCTCCAACGACAATGAATCGAGATCCGGCTTCGGTGAACGCTTTGTTGAGGGCTTCGAGACAAGAGGATTTCATCGTGTCCCCTGATTAGAAGCGAGGCTTAGGGTTTGAGCAATGGTGAATTGGCAGAAGGGAGCTCGTCCCTAATGGCGTTGCAGGCAAGATCGGGCTGCGGAAAGAAGCTTCAGAAGCCAATCAGCTGGATCTTGGCCTTGGCCAGACTACGCTCTTTGAGCTTCGACTGGCACGCGGTCGCTAATGTTGTGCTCGATCCTGGTTCTTGGGGTGCGTAGTTAGGAAACGGGTACGTCGAAGCGGTAGGCTTGCTCGCACTTGACGGTTTTGACGAAGCTGATATTTTCCTGTCTTGAATAGGGCGGCTTGCTTTGGCTTTGAGTAGTTTCGGTATCTGGTGGGAGGGTGATTCTGATTGAGAGGTTGAAGCCGTTCTTTAGCCAGTAATCCGTACAATCGTTTTGAAAACATTGGAAAACCAAACATTCGGATCGGTTTCTCCTTTCTCCTTTCTTATTTCTATGCAAATCAGGACTTGAACTCTTGCTTTGCATAGGAATCGGGGACACACGATAGCTCGTCGGATCCAGAAAGAACTGTTCGCCCAATTGGTGGAGTTCCCGGTAGTGACGGTATTGGGGCCGCAGCAGGCGGGTAAGACGACTTTGGTGAGAGGAGTGTTGCCTGAGTATGTCTATGTCAGTTTGGAGGATCCGGAAAATCGCTCGATTGAGGAGGAGGCCCCGCGGGCGTTTTTGAAGCGGTTTCCGGGGAAGACTATATTGAATGAGATTCAACGCGTGCCGCATTTGCTCAGCTACCTACAAGGGATCGTGGATGAAGAGAATGAAGTGGGACGGTTTGTGCTGACGGGATCGCATCAAAATACCATTTTATGGATACAGGCTTGCCATGCTATTTGCTCGGCATCGAGCGCGTCGATCAGGTGACTCGCGATCCTTTGGTGGGAGGTCTCTTTGAAAATCTTGTGGTATTGGAAGCTTTGAAGATTCGTTATAATCAAGGACTGGTTCCGAATCTCTACTTCTATCGAGATAGCAATGGAAACGAAGTCGATATACTAGCGACTTCGGGAAGTCAGTTGGTCGGTATTGAGATCAAGTCGAGCTCGACCTACCATCGCTCCTTCAAGAAGGGCTTGAATCATTTCTCCGAGAACGCTTCGCCACTTGTCGGAAAGTTTCTTGTTTACTCCGGTCAGGAGCAGGGTTTTAGCGATGGGGTAAGGGCGATCCCGTTTGATCGAGTTGAGGAAGTGTTTGCTTGAGGGGGGATCCCTCTTCGAACTGATCGAATTTCAAAGATTACGGATCGACCCATTTTCGTTTCTTGTAGTCATGTCGCTAAGCTCGGTACCTTTTCGATCATGATGACGTTGCCGGCCTTTAGGACGGCGGTGCCGATGTTGTGCACGGCCATGATTTCTACAGTGCGTAGTCCGAAAACGGGTACGTCGAAGCGGTAGCTTAAATTTTAATCTCAACTGGAATGGGAACTCCGATTTGAGCGGAGATTGGGACATAAAAATCTATTTCCTCTTCCGGGGTTGAGATCGAAACGAGAAACGAGTATCGACAACGGCTCTCTCCCTTTTGGAGCCATTGTCTTTGTGCCCACCATCCTTTAATTGGATACACAGCGAGAATATTTGAGTTCGCCAAGTCCTGTGGAGTGCCCTTCCAAATGTCGGAGTGGATCGATCCTTTGTGTCGATGTGTGCTCCCTAAAGTCCAGTAATCTCCAGCTCCTGCGCGATCTACTTTCAGGTCTGAATCCGACTCTGTCGCCTCGCTGATGCGTCGTTTGAAATTTGTTTCAGATTCTCCGGGTTTCTTAATTCCGAATCTCAATCCATGTGACGGATACTTGTATCTGTCTTGCCAGCCAACTTCCCCCGGGCCAGGTTCAACGAAATACGACAGGGTGACTCTCATTGAAACTTCGGTATGAGGAGGCAACTCTAGGAGTACTTCTTTGGGCCACGGCAATGAATAGAGATGCCAGTCTTTGGTTTTGTATCCAGAGCTGCCTGGTTGGTAGGGCTGCAGCGTCGCTTCTGAAATCAATGTGAGCGAATTCGAAGTGCTATGAAGGGCCTTATCTAAGTCTGGTACGCCCCAGCCGCATATTCTAGAGAGATAGGCGACATCTCCTTTCGATGGGGTCTCAGGATCGCGCAAAAACTGTCGTCTCAAAGCAGGTGTCCATTCCGCTGAGTGAACCATAATTGCTCTGATGGTTTCAGGCCATAGCTCGGTATATCGGGATTGTATCTGTGCGGCGAACCATGCTGCTTTCGCACAGGCCGCACTCGTCATGGAGAATCCTTCAAAGAGCCGTTCGCTGATTTTGTGATGAGTGGATAATAGACAGAGTTCATCGCAATAGTCTACGACTTCGCCATTTGCCACTGCTAGATTGCCGCCCTCGAAAACAACATCGGGTTTTATGGGCCAAATCTTCTCCCACTCCTTAGAGCACGACGAGTAAGGCGATAAGCCACCTTGTGGAGCGAGGGGCGTATGGTTCCTGTAGTCTTCGTGCCTGATCTCGACCAAGTCTGTGTAAGCCCCAACCGTTAGTGCATTCCATGCTTGGGCAGGGTCTTGTATCGACTCTAGAGTTTGCTCATTTGGATAATTGTCAGGTGTGTAGCCCAATTGGGTGTTTCCCGCACTTATGACAAAGAGCTTTTCGACTCCGTCGTCCGCTCCAAAAGCTGATTGATCAATAAAGCCGGACCAAGAGCTAGGTCTTCCTCGATCTCTATCATCAGTTGCCGTAACTGCTAAGCAGAAGATTCGTTTGCGGTCCTCCGCCTGGATCGTCGCCAAACTGATAGCTTGGCTAGTAACGTGACCATAAAGGCGTTTGGGATTCGATCCTCGCGGAGGCAGGATCTTTACGGACTCGAGAAGATGCGAAATTTGAATTTCGCTTCCTGCTTCCAATGCTGCCTTGAGGTCACCAAATCCAGCAAGACCCGCCATAAGAGTTCCATGCCCATCGTGATCATGTGAACCCCACTCGGAATCGAATGCCTGTTGATCTTCACTTGATAACAGTTGCTCAAGTAGTGGGTGGGCGTTGTTCACCCCCGTATCCAAAATACAAATAGAAATTTTGGAGGTTTTATCGACGTTCATTCGATCCCGCAAATCACGAGCCGATTCGGCTTGCTCCGAGGGCTCAAGCTGCAACCAAAAGGCTGCAGTCTCTTTAGCAAGCCGGTACTCGGCAATCAGAGCTGAGGTTTGGTATAGTACCTCTAACTGGTTTCTAGAGGCTTTGCCGACAAAGACGCGTCTTTCGGGAAAAGACACTTGCCCTTGCAATAGTTCAATTCCGAGGGCGCTGCAACTAGTCTCGAAACTTTCCTGTGCTTCGTCAGAATCTTGATTAATCCAAATTTCAACGAACTCTGGTTCGTTGCCAGGCATAGGTGCGGAATCGGTCCAAAACGAATCAAGTAATGCTGCCTTTATGTCTCCAATGCTGTTGACCAATGGGCCATGTTTAGGGGCACCGCTTGGAGTATCGCTAGTTAGGTAAGCATCTAGCTTGTTTGAAAGAACACGTCGTTTATCGTTGGATACATAGACGGTGGCATAGGTCCTCTCGACTGTGTTGTCGTTTTCTAGTTTCTTTCGGACATTTACGACGCGAATCTTTTTCGACGCCATGTCTTCAAGACTCTGATACACAAGTTCCGTGCCGGGCTCGCTTGCGAATTCGAGGTAGACGCCATCTCTCGTTGTTTGGCCAACCGCTGTTTGATTTCCTGCATTGGCCCAAGCTGCGTCAAACTTACTTCGAATCTGCTGTCCGTGCTGTACACGTCTCTCCTGAGTGGGTGATGGGATATTCGGAGGGCGTCTAGTGTAATCGAGCTGTGTTCGGAAATTCTCGTTGAGTTGGATGTGTGGGTAACGTTCTCCGGCCATTGGAGGTTTATTTCAGGTAGGCGTGTTGCCTTTCATGCAAGGAGTTGAGGAGGGATTTGCTTTCTACGGTTTCGCTTCCAGCTAAAATTGCTTTCTTGATTGCATCTCGAGCCGCGCTCGTGATCTCAGCTTGGCTGAGGCCTTCTGCTGCGCTCGCGGCATAGGCGTAGGGGAATCGAGTAGTCTTGAAGGTCGCTAACAAGTTCTTTATGAGCTTCTGGCGCTCCGCCTTGTCGGGTAGACCGTAGCGAAGGATATCGTCGAATCTCCGAAAGATTGCTCGATCAAGCAGGTTCGGGTTGTTGGTGGCCGCGACGATGATGTTGTCCGAACGGTCCGCATCGATGAATTGGAGAAAGGCGTTCAGTACTCGCCGCATCTCGCCCACATCGTTTTCGCGCCCTCGGTCTCCGCCGATTGCGTCGAACTCATCAAATAGAAACACGCCTCTCGAACTTTCGATTACATCGAAGATTTGGCGGAGCTTTGCGGACGTTTCGCCCATGAACTTCGTTACAAGTCGATCCACTTGAATTGTGCGGAGCGGCAGCCTCAGCTCTGATGCGAGAATGCGGGCGGTAAGTGTTTTGCCTGTGCCTGGAGGGCCGGAGAGCAACACTTTGCGACGATGTTCTAGGCCATGATTTTTCAAGGCCTCGCGCTGACGGTATTCGCTCAGGATGCGTTCAATGCGTTCGCGTTGGCCTGATTCAAGAACGAGGGATGCAAGACGTTCCTTGGGCTCCTCGGTGAGTATAAGTCCCTCTAGTTCGTTTGGGAAGCGAACGAGCGCTTGCTTCCGTGTCTGCCGTGACTTGTCGACGAGACTCTTAATTTCGTGGGCGAGCGAAGAGTGTCCTTGTCTCGCTTCGTGGGCGGCTAGCTGGAGTGCGACCGTATAGAATCGCTCCCCATCTTCCTCAAGATGGGAACGGATCAAGGATTTGATCTGCTCAGCGGTCGCCATAGTTAGGAAGCTTGGCTCTTTGGAGATGAACTGCAACTCTCCTTTAAGGCCTTAAGCGACATAGGAATTTCGGCGAATATTTTGCTAAAACCCGATGAGCTGGATTTTGGATTTGGCGGCTTTTTCCAGGATTTTCTCTTTTTCGACCATGATGACGTCGCCGGCTTTTAGGACGGCCGTCTTGATGTTGTGCTCGGCCATGATCTCTAGGGTGCGTAGTCCAAAAACGGGTACGTCGAAGCGGTAGTCTTGGTTGTGCTTGACGGTTTTGACGAAGATGAGGCCGTCGGTCTTGAAGCCGCCGGCGCGCTTGAGCATGGGGTCGGTGCCTTCGAAGGCTTCGACGGCGAGGACGGTGCCTTTGCGTACGACGACGCCTTGGCCGACGTCGAGGCGAGCCATCTCTTGGGCGATTTCGATGCCGTGCTGGATGTAGGTGTCCTCGATTTTTTCATACACCTTGGTCATGTGGCCGAGGTCGGCCATTTGGTCGTCGAGGAAGCTGCGGGCGTCGAGGGCGGTCTGGCCGTTGGCGGCGAGCTCGTCAGCGATGGCACCGAAGATGGTGTGGGCGTTTTTGCGCTTGAGCTTGAGGAGGAGAGCGGCGGCCTTGATGTCGGGCTTGAGGTCGCGGAAGAGCTTGCCGGGCTTTACTTGTCCGGCGGCGATGGTGTAGCGGCAGTCAAATTTGCGCAGGGCTTTGAGCCAGGCGCCGACTTTGCCGACGTTGATGATGGCTCGCTTGTCGGCGGGGAAGAGGTCGATTGTCTCGGGGGCGGCTTCGCCGTCGAAGGCGATGAGGTGGAGGTCGATGCCAGCGGCGAGGGCTTTCTCCGCGATCAGACGGGGATAGACGCCGCGCCCGGCGATGAGGCCGACGGGGGCGGTGCGATCGAAGTCTGATGGGAGATAGCGGGACATGGATGGTAGTGTTTTTTTACCGCAGATGGACGCGGATGGACGCAGATTTTGATCGGGTTGCGGTTGGGAGCGCGTCTGATGACGCTGTGTTGTGTTTTTTATCTGTGTTGATCTGCGTGTATCTGCGGTTGACGGATGTGTCGCTTGGAGGGGCTACGATGTGGAGCGTATGACGCGTTTCCACTCTAGCTTTGGGTGTTTGAAGTTTAGGATCAGGCCCGTTCGGAGTTTGGTGATGGCGAGGTAGTTGAGCATTTGGCCTATCTCGTTGTCACCGATGCTCTCGATCACCTTGGTATCAATGACGATTTTATCGTAGGCGATTAGATCGGGTATGTAGTCTCCAACGTTGGTTCCTTTGTAATCAATTGAATACCTTGGTTGTTGGACATGCGGAATCGACTGTAGTCCGAATTCGACTACTAACGCATTCTCGTAGGGCTTTTCTTTGAGCCCGTGGCCGAGCTCGTTGGAAACTTCCATCGCAGCTCCGATGATCGCAAATGTCTCTGTCTTGTATTCGAAATCATCTGAGTTCATCTGCGTTTAGGTCGTTGGGATGTTGGTTGGTGGTCTGTTTTTTACCGCAGATGGACGCGGATGGACGCAGATTTTGATCGGGTTGTGGGCGGGAGCGCGCCTGATGACGCTGTGTTTTGGTTTTTATCTGTGTTGATCTGCGTGTATCTGCGGTTGTTTTTTGCCCACGAAGGGCACTAAGGGACACGAAGTGTTTAGGTTGCGGGTTCGCGACTCCTACATCATTCTTCGTGGACCTTCGTGTTCTTAGTGGGCGGTTTTTAGTTGGCGACGATGTTTAGGATGCGGCCGGGGACGTAGATGACTTTGCGGATGGTTTTGCCTTCTAGGTGAGCGGCGACCTTGGGATCTTGTTGGGCGATCTCGAGGACTTCGTCTTGTGTGGCGGTTTTGGATACGGTGGCTTGGCCGCGGGTTTTGCCCATGACTTGGAAGGCGATGTTGACCTCGTCGCTGACGAGTTTTGCTGCATCGAATTCGGGCCAGGGGCCGAGACCGACTGACTGTGTTTCGCCGAGGCGGCTCCAGAGCTCTTCGCCGATGTGCGGAGCCATGGGGGCGATCATTTGCACGAAGGCTTTGGCAGTGGCGAGGGAGATGGCTTCTTGCGACTGCAGGTGGTTGATGAGGATCATCAACTGCGAGATGGCGGTGTTGAAGCTGAGGGCGTCGAGGTCCTCGCTGACCTTCTTGATGGTTTCGTGGAGGAGCTTTTCGGTTTCCTTGGAGTCTTGGTAGCCGTCCTTGATTTTTGGATTCAGCTCGCCGTCTTTGCCGACGATTTCGCGCCAGACTTTGTTGAGGAAGCGGCTGATGCCGCCGATGCCTTTGGAGTTCCAGGGCTTGCGGGCTTCCAGCGGGCCGAGGAACATGAGGTACATGCGCATGGTGTCGGCTCCGTATTCGTTTACTACGGACACGGGATCGACGCCGTTGCCGGCGGACTTGGAAATCTTTTTGCCGTCTTCGCCCAAGAGCATGCCTTGGTGGAAGAGCTTGCGGAATGGCTCCTTGCTTTTAACCACGCCTGCATCGTAGAGCACCTTGTGCCAGAAGCGGGCGTAGAGGAGGTGGAGCACGGCGTGCTCGGCGCCGCCCACGTACATGTCGGGCGTTTCCCAATACTCGAGGGCTTCGGGGGAAGCGAGGGCGTCCTCGTTGTGAGGATCCATGTAGCGGAGGTAGTACCAGCAGGAGCCGGCCCACTGGGGCATGGTGTTGGTCTCGCGGGAGGCGCGGACCCATTCTTCGCCTTCTGGCTTTTCGCCGGAGGCGGGCACGAAGGCGCCGGTGGCGTAGTTGTACCAGATCTCCATCCAGTCGTCGGCCTTCTTGAGCGGGCTTTCGCCGGTACCGGCGGGCTCGTAGGACTCGACGTAGGGGAGCTCCAGCGGAAGGGACGCGGGCGGTACTGGCAAAGCGAATACAGTGCCGGTCTCGTCGGTGTAGGTGACGGGTTCTGCGGGGAGCCAGTCGGCGAGGGTGCCGGAGGCGACGGCCTTTTTGTAGTCATCTTCGGAAACCCAAGCGATGGGGAAAGGCTCGCCCCAGTAGCGTTGGCGGGAGAAGAGCCAGTCGCGCAGCTTGTACTGGGTGGATTCTTCGCCCGTGCCTTCGGACTTGAGCTTAGCGGTGATCTTTTCCTTGGCTTCTTGCCAAGGGAGACCGTCGAACTCGCCGGAGTTGATGAGGACGCCGTCGCCGGTGTAGGGGAGGGTGTCTTCGTCGCTGCCTTTGATGACGGGCGTGATGGGGAGGTCGAATTGCTCGGCGAACTCGAAGTCGCGCTTGTCGTGGGCAGGGACGGCCATGATGGCTCCGGTGCCGTAGGAGATGAGCACGTAGTCGGCGACCCAGACGGGGATCTTGTCTCCAGTAATTGGATGCACGGCGTAGGAGCCGGTGAAGACGCCGGACTTTTCCTTGGCGAGGTCGGTGCGTTCGAGGTCGGACTTGGCGGCGGCTGCGGTGATGTAGGCGGCGACTTCGTCTTTCTTGTCCGCCATGGTGAGCTTATCGACGAGGGGGTGCTCGGGGGAGACCACCATGTAGGTGACGCCCATGAGGGTGTCGGGGCGGGTGGTGTAGATTTCGAGCGACTCGTCGAGGCCTTCGAGGCCGAAGCGAGCGGTGGCGCCGGTGGACTTGCCGATCCACTCTTGCTGCATCTTTTTGGTAGAGGCGGGCCAGTCTACGAGGTCGAGGTCTTCGATGAGGCGGTCGGCGTACTCGGTGATCTTGAGCACGACTTGGCGGAGGTTGCGGCGGACGACCGGGTGGTTGCCGCGCTCGGACTTGCCGTCGATGACTTCTTCGTTGGCGAGCACGGTCTTGAGCTCGTCGCACCACCAGACGGGGCGCATGTCGACGTAGGCGAGGCCGCGCTTGAAGAGTTGGAGGAAGATCCACTGGGTCCAGCGGTAGTACTTCGGGTCGGTAGTATCGACTTCGCGGTCGTAGTCGAAGGAGAAGCCGATGGTCTTGAGCTGGTTGCGGAAGTGGCCGATGCGCTCGACGGAGGTGTTGCGCGGGTGCTTGCCGGTCTTGATGGCGTATTGCTCGGTGGCGAGGCCGAAGGCGTCCCAGCCGATGGGGTGGAGCACGTTTTTGCCTTGGGCGCGCTTGTAGCGGGCAAGGATGTCGGAACCGGTGTAGCCGAGCGGGTGCCCGATGTGGAGGCCGGCGCCGGACGGGTAGGGGAACATGTCCAGGACGAAGTACTTTTCCTTGTCGGACTCGTTGGAGGCCGCGAAGGTTTTGTTCTCTTCCCAGTAGCGCTGCCAGGTCGATTCGATTTCGCTGAAGTTATAGTCGGGTGATTTTGTGGACATGATGGAAAGTGTTTTTTGGCCCACGAAGGGCACGAAGGGTCACGAAGATGTGGAAGTTGTTTTTGGGGCCCGCAGATGACGCGGATGGGCTCGGATGATTTTGAATGTGCTGTGAGGAAGATCTGGGAAGCGTTGCTGCTGCGGTTGCCTTTGGAAAAAGAGGAGGGATGTTGGGGAATTGGGGGGTGGCGTCAAGGTTTGGGGTGGGGCCTTAGAGGCCGGCGAGTTGGGTGGGGTCGATGGATTCGCGGAGGGCGATGGTGGCGAGGACCTTGGGGACGTACATGCGGGTTTCGGCGGGGAGCTTGGCGGAAACGGCGTCGAAGTTTGAGGTGCCGGCGTCTTTGAGGGCGCGGCCGACGCGGCCTTCGCCGGCATTGTAGGCGGCGAGGGCGAGGGGCCAGGATTGAAATTGCTGATAGAGGATGGCGAGGTAACTGGCGGCGGCTTCGGCGCTTTTGCGTGGATGCGAGCGGTCGTCGGGGAAACCGACGTGGAGGCCGAAGCGTTTCGCGGTGGCGGGCATGAACTGGAAGGGGCCGTAGGCTCCGACGGGGCTGCGGGCTTTGAGGTTGAGGGAGGATTCTACTTCGGCGAGCCAGGCGAGTTCCGGCGGTACGCCTTTTGCGGCGAATGCTTTTTTGAATACGGGCATGTAGCGCTTGGCCTTGGCAGGGGTTGGGCGTGGGGCTAGCTTTTGCTCCCAGAAGGCTTGGGTGTATTGGGGAGCGACGACGATTTTTGGTGGGGTTGGCGCTTGGGGTTGGGATGGGGACGGGGAGACTTCGGGGGGCTGTGGTTGGACGCCTTGGGCGGCGATGAGGAAGTCGAGGCGGGGTTCGAGCCAGTCGGCCAGGGGGTCGCCGCCTTCGATGTTCCGCAAGGCGAGTAGGGCCAGCTTTGCTTGCGGAGCGTAGGCGGCGAGGCGTTGGACATTGCCCTCCGCGAGGTCCGCTTCGATGTCGCCGAGAAAGGCTTCCACTTCCTCGATGGTGGGGAGGCGGTATTGTTCTTGCAGCTCCGCGGGCGCGTTTTCCTCCCAGAGGGTCTGGCCTGCTTCGAGAAGGTCGGCGAGGGTGATGCGATTGTTGGACTCGTCGTTTTGTCCGTTCGTAACCGACGTGAGGAGGCAGCTGATGAAAGCGAACAGGAGAGCGGAGGGGAAAGCGAAGCGCATGGTTGGAAAGGAAGTAGGGTTCCGCGAGGGAGGCGAACTATTGCGCGAGGGAGGCGAACTATTGCGAGATGAGCAAGCTCCCTCAGGGCGGATTTTGTGAGCGGTTATTTTGAGAATTGGCTTTGTTTCGGGAAACTCAGGAATTTGATGATTGTTCGGAGGGGAAGTTTCCTTATTTTTTCTCA
>JBNKSG010000062.1:0-7225 GCA_050297195.1 Opitutaceae bacterium
GCTCATTTTTTATTTTGAATGTAACACAATTATGGCCCAATGAAGAAGGGCTTGCAAGGTTTGATATTATTTTTGACCCAATGAGATTTTTAGGGTTCGGCATCACAAATGACGACTCGCCATTTTACTACAAAGCATTGGAATTTCCTTGGATCGTGTTTCCACTCCTCACGTTGTTCGGATTGAAGAAAAGAAAACGAGAACCAGTCAGTGGTCACAACTCCGATAGTCGCTCCGCGACTACCTCCGCGTGACACTTCGGCGTTAGCAGAAACAAAAACATGGGAATGGAAAGCGTAGAACTGGTGTTGGCATATGAGGAGGAATTCGACATAAGGATTCCCGAAAAAGATGCCGAGCAGATGCTAACTCCTAGACTTACAGTTGCCGGAATCGAAAAGCTTCTACGAATAGAAAACCAACCTATTGAAAGAGAAAGAATCGAAGAATCAGTAAAAAGAATAACCATCGATATCCTAGATCTCGATGAACGTATCTACCATCTGGATGCAAGTTACGTGAAAGACTTTGGAATCGGCTAGTGAGAATTAAAATTTATGCCAACCAGACGCTCCAGGCAACTGCGGCAAACGCCCGCCTCTTTCACATCGAACCCACGAAATCCAACCACCCCAGAAATTCAGACCATAGCCTAGGCCTTGTCGCCTGAGCTCAACGATATGTGATTAAATATGGGATACAACCTACACATCGAACGCCCCGACGAAGTTGAAATCACAGATTCCGAATGGGAGTCTGCGATTGAGAGCCTCCCGACCCTCGGCCAAGCTCCCCGAGTTGCGGACGCAGCAATGGCGAATCAACCCAACCACTCTCCCAACGGGCCTTTAGGCCCTCGCGTATCACTTTGACGATATGCAAAAATATAAGGTAACTTACGCTGGTCTTCCGGAATCAAAACAAAGCATATGTGCTGCTTCTCCTGAAGAAGCAGCACAAACCTTTTTCTCGAAACACATGACTAAAAACGCGATTTTCGTGAACTGGGGTTTTGTGCAAGAAAAGGTTTTCTATTTCGAGGATATGGAAAAGATTTTCCCTGAACTCTCTAGTGTCGAACTCCCATACGTTGTGAAAAAGGAAAAGAAGCGCCCCAAACTACCCCTGTGGAAAGATTTTCTCTTGAGACTCTTTTTGGGGAACTGATGGTGCGATAACTATTGAAAAAAGCATATCCAGTCGCTCCATACAACTCCGGCCATCGCTCCGCGATGACCTGAGCGTATGAGCTTCACGTTGGACGAAGAAGAAGAATCAAACTTCTGGATACGTATTGAAAGCAGCAAGGCATCCACGGCCTCTTCTACAAAGGCGAAACGAAACAGAACGAAAACTCTAGCGAATCGAACGCGCCTAAGATTCAGTCAAAGACACCCATCCCCATCACGATCATTTCCGACGGGCAGACCTTCGTAACCGCCTTTGACCCCCAAAACATTGACCCAAGAAAACTCTCAAAACAGACGTTCGCGCTACCACCAAGCGACTACCAGGTAGTGGGCCGTAAATTTGGATACGAAATCATCGCGCTCGTAATCCACATCCGCGAAGGCCGAACATACGAGCCCATTAAGTTAGCCTGCACGACCAAAGGCAAAGAGACCACGATCGACTGGGAAGAGGTTCCGGCTGTCGAAGGCAAGGTAGAAGAGTAGCCGACGACATCGATCATAGATCTTCGCCCCCCTCAGCCGCTATTCCCAGCGCTTAATTCGATCCTTCGTAGCGAAATGAATCGGCTCCTCGCAATGGTAGTGTTCGTCGCGTCAATACAGCGCTTTGTCAACGCGGTTCATCTGCCCTATTTCGCTAACAAAGACGCCCGGCCGATCGTATCCTGTTTCGACAACAACGGCTTTTCGATTTTGAAGCCGCCTTCCGCCGAGGTCGCAAACGGATATGTTCCCATATCAACGAAACGTTATTTTATGGAGCCCAGCCAGAGCGCTTCTAGCAACCATCGCTCTACTCCGCGCATACAACTCGATTCGACTCATTCCAAACCGAAAACCTCAATATACATTCCTTCACCCGATTGATTGACTGGAGCGGTAAGCATACTTGAATCCCCTCAATGCCCAAGCACCGCAAGCCACTTTCGCAAAAGAACCTCAACCCATGAAACGCCCACTCATCCTCATCGTAAGCCTCTTCGCGCTTACCATCACTTTGACCGCGCAAACCAGTCGGGAAGACGACAACTTCGCCACGATCGTATTCTTAAGATCTGGAGTTCGAGGAACGCCAAATACAGCGATCATTTGCTCCGTCGACGATTCGACTGCCACGCCAATCGGTGGGCTCGCTAGCAATGGTAAACTGGAAACGAAATTCCCCCCTGGCCATCATCGCTTTTTAGTTATGCGAATTGCCAAGCATTTGCTCACACGAAGCGAAAGCGCGGATTGCTATTTCGAAGCTGATCTCAAGGCCGGAAGGACGTATTTCGTTAGCGTGCGGCTTGAATTGCTCAACGTTGGCAACTACTTGGCTGGCCCGTGGCTGTTGGGCGGCCCCTACTTCACTACCCACCCTATTAAGAAGGACGGTCAAAACGAGAAATACCGATTGGACTCGCCATCGCTATTCGAACAAGCAGCGGCACGGCCTGCACTGCAAGGTGACGATTTCGAATCGGTTGAAGTTCGGAAGGGTATACAAAAAAGTCTCCCTCGGATTAAGGAACTGTACGACCGCTACCGCGAAAAGCACGGAGATGACTACTATCTTGCCGACTGCGATTCAGTAGCTTCGAACGTGCCGCTAAGTTCAACGTTACTGGACAAAAACGCCGAGAATTTCGGCAATGCGGATCAGATCGAACTGAAGAATAGGGTCGATACCATTGGAATCCCCGACGGGCTGCGCCTCGAATTGGCAAAAAAGGCAGCATTGCTCGCCGGGCGTCACCGGGGTTACCAAGTGGTTGCGACTTCCGAGAAGCGACTATCGCTCCATCTAGATCACCGAGGTAAAGTTGTGGACTACACACTCGTGTTCGATACGACCCAAATCGACCTCTATCTCGATGCCCGCAAGAATAATGACCCCGAAGATGCGCCCGAAGTGGACGGCTGGACAAACAACCTGATATCTTCGATAAAAGTGTATCTAAACCGTGAACTAGATCGGATTCAAATCTTCGAAGAAAAAACCGGATTTGATCCGGAAGGGTTCGCGGCTATGGATCTCGCGGCTCCCGTAGCCACAATTGATGCACCCCCCGGTTTCACCGCAGGTGAGATGCAAGAAATGATAGTGAGGGGGGCCAACGCGAAAGGGTACAGCGTCGTCGCTCGGGACAGTGGGCTCGTAGCCGTTCGTCTCAAGGACGGGAAAACCATCGCCAACTACGTTTTCCACTACGCGAATGGTGAAGCGAAACTGTATTCAAGAGTCCACAAGGAGAGAACCCCCGAAACGCTTTTCCGAAACAAACGATGGGAAGCCAATATCGTCGCATCGATTCAACATTTCATCTCGCTAAGAACGATCGAATAATACTCAGACAGACAAAAGCACCCGCAATCGTCAATATGCTAATTTAGCATTAACAAGGACTTACCGGCCTGTGCGGCCCTCTCTTATCGAAACGTACAAGCCCACAATCACGATCCTTCCCCGCATCCATGCAGGCCGAAACCCAAAAGGGGTCGCTCCAAGGAGAAACCCCAAAGGGGTCGCTCCAATACTCTTGCGATAAGGCTTTTTCGTGATTCTTCCGTTCGCGAGAACGCAAATGGGGTCAATCGTTGGAAGTCAAATTCACTCAGCAAGGTCTCGGCAGCTACTGGCGAACAAGAGCGAGCTCCCGCTTGTCCCTCCTAACCAAAATCACATGTTCTACCTCGGGCGGGACAACGGCCCCTTCGGCCTACCCCGTCGACGCTCGCCAGAGCGGACTTGGATCCGCACCAGGCTGATTTGGCTCATCCTCTTCTCTGAGATGGGGGAATCTGGCAACCTTACACAGAATTGAACTTCTGACGCTCCAACGGGTCGCAACTACCCCATCCTTCTCAAACTCAGTCACCAAAGATCGAATACATCTCTATGAAACGTTTCCTCCTCTTGTCCCTGCTGTGCCTCCTTTCACCCCTTCACCTGTAACAGGCAAACGCCTGCAGTATGGTTTGTTTCGTCGACGAGTCCGGCCAAACTTGGGTTGGCAACAATGAGGACTACTTCGATCCCAACACCTGGATGTGGACTGAGACGAAGGGGAAAAACAAGTACGGAGTCGTGTTCTTCGGGTTCGGAAACTTCTTCGAGCAAGGAGGGATCAACGAAGCCGGTTTAGTCTTCGATGGATTCGCTATGCCGCCTCTGGAGCAGAAACTTCAAAAAGGAAAGAAGAAGATGGATTCGGCCAAGCTCATGAAGAAGATCATGGGCAACTGCGCCACTGTGACAGAGGTCAAGGAGATGATTCTCAAATACCGACTAAACTTCCTCGAATCCGCCCAGCTGCTGTTCGCCGACAAAACCGGGACCACGCTCATCGTGGAGGGAGACGAAGTGGTCGAAAAAGCGGCAGGCGAACACCAGATCTGCACCAACTTCTACCAATCCCTCATCGAGTCTCACGAGCAGATCAGCTGCCCTCGATACTTAAAGGCCTACGACATGTTCGACGACGCTCTGATCGAAGACGGGAAAAGCTTCTGCCAGGACCTAGTCGACGCCATGCACCAAGAAAGCGAGCAATGGGGAGGCACCCAGTATTCAAACGTTTACGCCCCCAAAAACGGGGTCATCTACCTGTATCTTTTTCACAACTACGAAGAGGAAGTCCGCCTGAATGTCAGTGAAGTCCTCTCGGAGAATAAAAAGCCGGTACGCCTCTCTTCCCTTTTCCAAGACAAGGAACGCTACGACCGCTACCAAGCGAGCTACTCCAGTCGTTGAGCACTACTAGAGCAATTTACGTTTGATTAGACGCGTGAAATCGCGTGACAACAGTCTTCGCTCGGCAAGCGAGCTACGCCCTGTCATGAGCACGCTCACACAGAGGGTTGTGATTTGGGTGTAAGCGACTGACTAAACGAAAAACGCTCTAATCTGCGGCAATCCAATACCTTTGCGGTCAATCGTTCCTTGGCTGGAGACGCCGAGCCGC
The DNA here is from genome assembly GCA_050297195.1 of Opitutaceae bacterium. GTDB lineage: Bacteria > Verrucomicrobiota > Verrucomicrobiia > Opitutales > Opitutaceae > Pelagicoccus. The sequence continues at coordinate 5,141 of JBNKSG010000062.1, forward strand.
GGTGTCCACGGAAGGATTCGGAACAGTAGCGAGCTCCCGCCGATCCGGCGCCACTCTCAGCCTAACCGCAAGCCAGCGGTTGCGGCTGAGATGCCTCTTCTTCATGAAGCAGGCCAAACTCGGCAATCGCCAGCCCCAGCCATTCGGCCCAAAGGAGGCGTCTCATCGCTCCGCCACGAAATACGGGTTCATGCATGTTCCACCTCCTGGGTCTCGCAGTGCGGCAGCGTGAAATAGAAAGTGGCCCCTTTTCCAACTTCCGCCTCTGCCCACACCCGGCCTCCGTGGCGGGTGATGACGCGGTGAACGAGGGCCAGCCCAATTCCGGTCCCCTCGAATTCCTCCTCGGAGTGCAGTCGCTGAAAAATGCCAAAGAGCTTGCGGGCATAGCGCATGTCGAAGCCTACCCCGTTGTCCGCCACAAAGAAAACGGTTTCGCCATTCTCCTCGCGGGTGCCGACCTCGATCCGCGCCGCCTCCCTCGACCGGGTATATTTAAACGCATTCTCCAAAAGACTGGACCAGGCTTGATAGAGGAGGGCTCTATCTCCTTGGACGGATGGAAGCGTCCCAATGACCCATTCAATGACGCGGCCCGCGCTATTCTCCCTCAATTGGCCCAGGATCTCCTGTACGGTTTGCTGCATGTTAACTTCTTCCAGTCTCATCTCGGACCGGCTGGTTCGTGAAAACCCTAGGAGATCATCGATCAGCATCCCCATCTTACGGGCAGAATGGCCGATCCTATTCACATAGTGCCGGGCTTGCTCGCTCAGCTCCTCGCTGCAGCAAGACACGAGCAGATCAACAAAGCCATCGAGATGGCGCAAGGGGGCGCGCAGGTCATGCGCCATGGTGTAGGCGAAGCCCTGGAGCTCCTTGTTCACGGCCTCAAGCGCCTTGGCGCGCTGCCGGAGCTCGATATTCAATCCGCTGATGTTTTCCTCTGCCCGTTTGCGATCCGTGATATCCTCCAATAGGGCCAGAAGGTAATCGATCGAACCGTCGGGCCGACGTACGCAGCCGACGGCGAGGTTGGTGAAAACGATGTTGCCGTCCTTGCGCACGAAGCGTTTTTCCAGCATGTAACTCTCGATTTCACCCTTGAGCATCCGCTCGAACTGTACCGTGTCGGGAACCAGGTCGGCCGGATACGTCAGTTCCGTCCAGGTCAACCGCGCCAGTTCCTCGCGTGAATAGCCCAATAGATCGCACATCTTGTCGTTGACCTCAACCCAGCCTTTTTCCGGCGAAGTGATCGCCATGCCGACCAACTGGCGCTCGAAAAACAGGCGCATGCGCTCTTCGCTGGCGACCAGCTGCCGCGTCCGATCCAGAACCCGTTGCTCCAGCTCGGCGTTGAGCTGGCGGACTTTTTCTTCCGCTTGTTTGCGCTCGCCAATGTCGGTGGCCATACCCAGGAAGCCGGCGATGTTTCCCTGCGCGTCGCGCAGAGCCGCCACCGAAAGCAAGACCGGAAACCGGTGGCCATCCTCGCGGATGAAGGTCCATTCATATTCGTTCGGCATATTCCGCTGGGCCTTGGCGACTAGGACCTCGAATCCCGGCTCGATCGTGACGCCCAGTTCTTCCGAGAACGTCCGGGCACGCTCGGCCACTTCTTCGGGATCGTGAAAGATGCTCGGGGTGTGCTTGCCGACAAGTTCTTCGGCAGTGTAGCCAAGAGCATGCTCGGCCGCCGGGTTGAAGCTTGTGATGACGCCCTTGTCATCGACCGAGACCACCATGTAGGTGGCGTTGTTGAGGATGGCCTGCTGCAAATCGGCCAAGCGGTGGATTTCGGCTTCGGCGCGGACGCGCTCAGTGATGTTGCGGGCAATGGTGGAGGCTCCCTCGATCCGTCCCTTGGCGTCCCTAATGGGGGAAATGGTCAAGGCAACATGGATGATCTCACCGTCCTTGCGCATGCGGAGGGTTTCATGGTGCTTTATATTCTCGCCGCGTTTCAATCGCGCCATGATCTCGCCCAACTCGTCCTTCTGATCGGGCGGGACAAGCAACGAAACGGGATGCCCCACTATCTCGGTGGCGGCGTAGCCATAGATCCGCTCGGCGCAGCGGTTC
>JBNKSG010000062.1:7235-18282 GCA_050297195.1 Opitutaceae bacterium
CGGTACAAAGCGATCATACCGCTGGAGGTGACTGCCAGCAAAAGCAACAACCCACCCAACGCCAGTATCCACGGAGCGTAGCGATGCCACAGATCGGAAAGGGCAATCTCCGGCGCCTGCTCGTAAGGAGGCAGGCGCAGGTGGCGCAGCAACTGTTCGACTCCTCCGTAGTCGGCGGGCGTCGTGAATCCGGCAAGGCCGTTCGAACCTCCGCTCGGATACAGGAACAGGACGGCTGCTAGTTGGGTAGCCGCTCTTTCGTCTATCTGCGGCATCACCGCCACCGGCCATTCCGGGTAGAGGCGGGTGGAGAGCGCATAGGGGAACGAGGGCATGTTTTGCCGGTTGACGACCTTGAGACGGCGCAAATCGAGTTTGCCGTCCCGGGCCAGCGCCTCGATCACCCCGGCACGGACAAAGCCGGCATCCGCGCGATGTTCAAGAACCGCCTCGATCACTTTGTCGTGCGGTTGCCCGACGATCAGCAAGCGCTTGTCGGTTGGCAATGGAACGCCGGCTTCGAGCATCTCTTCCGCCTGGATCTGGAAGCCGCCGAAAGCGGAGCGCGAAGTGGCTACGATACGTTTGTTGGCAAGGCTGGACAACGAAGAAATATCGTCGCGCTCCACGAGCGCGACGATCGTGCCGCCATAGGCGGAGAGTTCGTGCGTCCCCTCCTTCGAGATCAGTGTCGCGATCGGGGCCGAGAGCCCGGTCGCATTCTGCAGCAGAATGAACTGGTTCCCCGTCGTAACGACCACATCGACGGCCCGCCGCCCGGCTACCGCAGCCAGCTCGGCATGATCGTATGCCGCGAGCTCTACCGGCCTCCCCAACGATCTCTCCAAATATTCCACCACCGGCCGCCATTGGGCCAGAGTCTCCGGCCTGGGCCGGTAGGAGAGCACGCCGATCCTGAGCGTATCCGCTTCCTCTACTGCAGATGCCGTAGCGGCAAACAGCAAAAGGAGCAGCATGGCGGCGAGGCGTTTCATCTATTCATTTCCCCTCACTGGGCAAGATACCTGACATAAGCAGATCTTCAAGATCATCGTCCCCTTCGAGCAGGCCATGGCGCACCATCAATGCGGATAGATTCCGGGCCGCCTGCAGCAAGCGCGCATCGTCGCCTTCCAGATAGCTACGGTTAACGGCAAGCGACGGCAGGGCTATGCCCGCCAGCATTCGCCCCACTTCCCCGGGGCTGGACTGCTCGCGGGCCGCAATGCGGAACAGCGCATCCTGACGGTTAATCTGCATGTGTTCGAGCCCGCGGAAATGGGCCTCGGCTAGGGCCCGCAACAAGGGCTGCATTCCCGCGTGGTCGTGCCGGGCGACCAGCACGTCGATGATGGTGTCCGGCATCTGACGGCTATCGAACAGGTCATGCGCGCCCTCTCGGAGAAGATCCGTCAGAATAGGCTCGTAGGTGACGACGGCGTCGACCTCGTTGCGCCGCCATGCTTCGAGTTGCTGCGCTGGCGGCACGTCGACCTCGACCACATCCGCAGACGTCAATCCGGCCTTTTCCAGCAACGTTTCGAATACCAACGCCCCGAGCGCCTTGCGGTCATAGCCGATGCGCTTGCCCCCGAGGTCGGAAAGTTGCCTGATATTCGGACGAGCCAAGACAGCATCCGCCCCGGCCGAAACATCGAACACCAGCACGACCGACAAGGGAATGCCGGCCTCGCGGGCGCGCAGGGTTTCGTCCAGCGTCAAGCAGCCGGCATCGGCCTGGCCGGACTTCAGAGCCGAGAGCAATTCCTCGACCGTATCCTCATCGCGCAGCTGGATGGTTTCCGGCAACCACTTCAGGTCGCGCGCAAGATAGAGCGTTTCGTATCCCACCCAGGAATGCACGGCGACCGTCAAGGACTTCTTCTGCGGCCAGCTGACCGCAAACCCAAGCAGGCCAAGCCCGGTAACAGCCAGTCCCAGCCATCCGGCCCAAAGGAGGTGTCTCATCGCTCCGCCACGAAATACAGGTTTATGCATGTTTCAACTCCTGCGTCTCGCTGTGCGGCAGCGTAAAATGGAACGTTGCCCCTTTATCGATTTCCCCTTCTGCCCACACCCGGCCGCCGTGGCGGCTGACGATGCGCTCCACCGTTGCCAGCCCGATGCATGTCCCCTCAATTCCCCCTCGGAGTGCAGGCGCTGTAATACGCCAAAGAGCTTGCAGGCATAACGCATGTCGAAACCTACTCCGTTGTCCGCAAGAAAGAAAACGATTTCGCCATTTTCCTGGCGGGCGCCAGCCTCTATCCGCGCCGCCTCCCTGACTGGGTATATTTAAACACCTCTCCAAAAATCTGGCCCAGACTTGATAGAGGAGGACTCTATTCCCCTAGGCAGATGGAAGCGTCCCAATGACCCATTCAATGACGCGGCCCGCGCTATTCGCAGAGTTCGAACAACATTACCAGTACGGATACCAGTTCTCGTATTTGTCTTAGTGTTACGCCCCCCCCATTTGATCTAGTTTAAGGAGCCGTCCATGGCGAAAGCTTAATTCAAGCCCTCAGAGATAACGCGGCGGGTAAGCTGTGAGCTTGTCGAGCCATCACCTCTCTTGATTCGAAAAGAACCAGAGCGCCCCTCTAGCCCTTCAAAAGATTCGATCTCGCCGTCCGCCCAATGAACCTCCACCGATTCGGCGGTAAGCTCCGTGGAATAATTGAAGAAGACGAGAGCTTCAGGCTCAAAGACATAACCACTATTTGAGCGGACCTCCGCGATCAAAGTTCGTCCATCACTCAAGTGAAGACGAATCTCCGAACCGTATCCAAAAGGATTGGCACCCTCTTGCGACAAGGAAATGGAAAGGGAAATGTCTCCAGCCTCACCTCTATTTTCAAAAAGCAATGGACCTGCCCCATTCCTCGTAACGAGGAGATCTGGCCAGCCGTCGCGATAGCAATCTACAGCAGCGACCAATCTCGCCTCGCCTGGAACCACGAACCCCGATTCCTCCATTGAGAGCGTTCCAAATCCGCCTGCCCCATTTCCAGCCAACATCAATCCTAAGCCTCCGTACCACGGCCCTGAATAGGCAGAGGAAGTGTTTTGGACCAATGCGATATCCATATGTCCATCTACATTCCAATCTCCTACAACCAAATCGGTCACAGGGCCAATCTGCGCCAACTTAGGCAAAGCCTCAAACGTGTATCCACCACTTTCGCGACTAAGCAAAACGCCGCTACGCAACTCAGTTGCAACGAGAGTTCGAGCTTCCGCCAAAGACTCTTGAGGGAAAATTTGATCGAGCGACATCACAGCGTACTCGTTCGTAGTACGAATCCTTCGCCGCAATTCTGGAAAAGACGATATGAGCTCACGCCTCGTTCTCCATGGATATCGCTTTTCCCCTTCGAAAACATATTCTAAGTCGGCCTCCTTTCCACGTTCACCGAAAGTGCCCGATAACATTCCAACAGGACTTCCGACACTGGCTTCATACATCGTATTCAAACCCGTATTCCCGATAACGAAGTCCATCCTTCCATCAGAATTAAAGTCCGCCGCTCCCAGCGAAGACCACCACCCGGAACCCGCATTCGAGAATCCCCATTCGTCAGTCATCTCTACAAATCGTTCGCCATTTAGATTTCGAAAACCCCGAACGCCGCCCCAATCGGTGGTAAGCGCTATATCTATCCAACCATCTCTATCAACATCGGTGCATAGAGCGTCAGTGACAGAACCAAGTTCACCACGATCAGGAAAAATAGCCGCTGCGACATCGCTCCACGACCCGCCACGCTTCATCAAAAGGCAACTCCCTTGCTCTCTTGCAGACTGTTTTCGCTGCAACCGAGCGCCTACAAAAATATCCAACTGCCCGTCCCGATCAAAATCAGCAGATGCAAATGCTCCCACCTTGCCTCCCCATTTCGGCATCAACCCATCGTCGCTGATACGCAAGCCACCGTCACCGCTTCCCAAATACAAAATCAAACCACCCTCGTTCGAATGACTTTCGCCTACCCTCGCTGCGAGAATATCAGGTATCCCATCTTCATTGGCATCGAAAACCAGCATCGGTCTCGAGTCCAAACGAGAAGAGCGAAACGGCAATACCACCTCCTCCTTAAGGTCAGCGACCTCATTCACCAAATCAAACAGTCCGCCCCCTGCTCCCTTCTGCGAGGCCCTTTCCTCGTCCTTACTCTTAAGCGACTTCGCATTAGAAATAGTATCCATATATCCATACAAAACCAGTTCCAACAAGCGCTCATCACCAGTATCACCGTACCTATCAGAAAAGCTCCTCGCACCTGATGCGCCCTTTAAATTCTGTTCGACGAATCGAGGTGCAGGCAACTGACCGGCCGCGCTACCGGCCTGACTCGACTCTCCCTCCCCCTCACGCAACGAATATCGAAAGCCCGATTCCAAGTCCCTCCAAACGTCGATTGTACCGCTCGGCCATTTGACTTCCAATTCCTCAATCAAATCGTTCGTTCCTAAACCAAAATGAACAATTGGCTCGCTGGAAGACTGGTAGCCTCGAGCATTGCTGAGTTGCTTCACAGTAGATCCCGTTGCAGTGCGAACGGCGAGAACGGCACCTAATCCCATGGAGTTCGAGACCGCGCCTCTTAATTCGAATTCGACACTATTTCCAGCTGCCGAATCGTTCCGGTATACAAGCGGAGGGGCATTATACCGAGCAACAACGAAATCGAGATCTCCATCGCGATCAAAATCCCCGGATGCAGAACCAAAAGAAACGCCGGCTTCTTCTATCCCTACAGAAGCTCCGATTTCGTCGAAGCCAATATCCCCTTTTCCCTTATATACTAGGTCACGCTCAAGCAACTCAGGCGAATTTCGTACGATCCCAAACCGAACCTGGCTACTCCTGGCAAGACCGATCTTCTCGACCAGATCTACATTATGGTGCTCCCTGTTCATCCCATTCGTCACGAAAAGATCTTCTACTCCATCATTGTCGAGATCCTCGAACCTGGGGCTCCAAGTCCAATCCGTAGCGTCGATGCCTGCCGCAAACGCAGCCTCCCGGACCAATCCCGAAGAAGTCGCTAGGAACAAGCAATTTCTCGACCTCTGTATGGGCAGAGAGCGGTTGGCGCTCACAGGAACAAAACGGGCAGGCGCCATCGTCCGTTGATCCTTGACTCGCGAGGTTGCAGCCATATCCGCCACAAAAAGGTCCATTCTTCCGTCACCATCAATATCCGCAATATCACATCCCATCGCAGAGTAAGGCACTAGCGGCAAAACAGTTTCGGCCACGTTGGAGAATGTCCCATCCCTATTATTGCGATAGAGAATATCGGGTACCGAAAAATCATTTGCTACATAGAGATCGGGCCAGCCATCGGCGTTGTAATCCCACCAGATTGCCGAATGCCCCTGCGTATCTGGCCTCACGTCCAACGAGTCCGATACATCCGAGAAGTAGCCATCTCCTTCATTTCTAAACAGAAAGTCTTTCCGACCATCTGGCTGGATCGAGAAATCTAATAGATTTGTCAGAAGATAGAGATCCAGCAGTCCATCTCGGTCAAAATCGCAGAACGCCGCCATCACGCTGGAATCAACAAGAGCCAACCCGCGGCTTTCCGCCTCCTCACTAAAAGTGCCATCTTTCTGATTAATAAAAAGCCGATTGGGAGCAGCAAACCGGCAGACGTACAGGTCGAGCCACCCGTCATTATTCACATCGGCAAATGATACACCCTGACTCCACGGTTCTTCGTCATCATCCGAACTGAAATAACCTCGAGCTATTTCAAAAAAAGACTTCTCCATTATGATACCCGAATCTTCGGATACATCCTCAAATCGATTATCTCCAATATTTCGATACAAGCGACAATCTCCCGTTTTGAAAGAAACAGCGATATCCGGCCACCCGTCGCGATCAAAATCCCCGACCGCCACCCCCGTACCAAGAGACCCATTATTAAACTCCCTGAACCGCTTATCCCAAGCGATCGAACTCTGAAAAGGATTCGCTCGATCTAGTCCGGATGCCTCTGAAGGCAAAGCCGTAAGCTTCATACCCTCAGCATGAAACTCAGAAGCAGCAAAAGGAACGCGTTCCGGATGCTTCGCTTCTATCATTACGACTAAGCAAACAGAACCAACGCCGACTGATACTCGAGGTAGCCAGCGTAGCAGGAGGAAAGACAATCTCATTCGATAAATAAGTTACCGTAATTCATACATAGGTATCGAGCTAAACCCGTTTCAGAGAAGGCACTTTTTTTCGATCCTTCGTAGACACGCACAAAAGTACTTCAATCCAAGTACGCACGGACAACAAAAATGGGGTCATTCCATCTCCCCACCACCAAAACTCACACAATGCGACACTCCCGGATCACGTTCTGCATCCACTGGTAGCTCAGTTTCGGAGTGCGCTTCTGGCTCGCATAGTCGACGTACACCAGACCGAAGCGCTTGGCGTAGCCTGCCGCCCACTCGAAATTGTCCAGCAGGCTCCAGCCAAAATACCCCTTCACCGGCACCTTGTCCGCGACCGCCCTCTGTAGCTGCCCCAGGTATGAATGCAAATAATGGATACGGTCCGTGTCGAGAATCTCGCCGCCTTCCGTAAGCTTATCCGCCCCCGGGCAACCATTCTCCGAAACATACAGCGGCAAGTCAGCCCGCCCACTCAATTTCGAGCTTTCGCTCAAAACCCAATACATCGCCTCAGGCACGACCTTCAGCCACGGAAGATGCATGACCGGATAGTCGTCAGCGTGAGGCACCACTTCATAGCCACGAGGCCCGTCCACCGCCCGGACATAGTCGCCCGTATAGCAATTGAGGCCAAGCGCGTCGAGAGGTTGGTGAATCAGTTCCATGTCCCCGTCCTGCACGTCTGGCGTTTCCGCGCCCAGCTCATCCCACCAAACCGGATCGTACTCGCCCGTGAGCAGCGGCACGATGACTCCGCCGTTGACCCAGCTCTCCCGGAACGCCCGGTGAGCTGCGGCGATGTTTTCCGGCGTCTCGATCACCGGCACATAGCTGAGCGGAACGCTAGCCACCGTCACGCGGCAAGGTCCCGGCGACGAGGCCCGCAGCGCTTGGCATGCCCGGCCGTGGGCCATAAGGGCGTTGTGGGTGACGTTTGTCTGATCCTTGCGGCGAGCGAGCGCCAGCCCTGGGGCGTGCGAGCCGCGCGTCCCCACGCCATAGCCACAGTAGATCGTAAACGTCTCGATCTCGTTCAAGGTATACCAGCTCGAGATGCGATCGCCCAACTTCGAGCCGACCACCGCCGCGTATTCCCCAAAGTCGTCGACGATCCGGCGGCTTCTCCACGATCCGTATTCATCTTCCAACGACTGCGGGCAATCCCAATGGTAGAGCGTCGCATGCGGCTCGATGCCATGCTCCCCGAGGCAATCGACCAGGCGCCGGTAGAAATCGAGCCCCTTTTCGTTCACCTTCCCGCGCCCATCCGGCAGCACGCGCGGCCAAGCGATGCTAAAGCGATAATGCTTCACCCCGAGATCCGCCATCAACTTCACGTCCTCCCGATAGCGGTGGTAGTGGTCGCAGGACACATCCACATTGCTCCCGTCCACGATGTTGCCCGGCGTCTGGCAAAACGTGTCCCAAATGCTGGGCTTGCGCCCATCCTCCGCAGCGGCGCCTTCTATCTGAATGGCCGACGTGGCCACGCCCCAGTCAAAATCCTGCGGAAACGACGACGCGGGAAGCGCCACCTCGCCAGGGCGACTCGCCTTCGCGGTCGCAGCCAGCCCCGATCCGGTCACGGCGCAGGCAAGCGTAGTTTTCAGGAAATCACGGCGATGAGGGGTATGGGTACTCATAATCTCTTAAAAGCGACCTAGATATCCCCGTTTTGCAAATACGCAAGGTCGCAGGGGGGGACCTAAATGGAGCGTCGATGCAGGGGTCAGACTGTGCTTCTCAACATGCTTACTGAAGAAGCCATAGATGTTCCCCATGCCTCGCCCTCCCCGATTTGAGTATTCGGGAGCCATCGACCACATCATCAACCGAGGAAGCGAAGCGACTCCCCTGCCACTATCGCTCCTGGATCTTCGCCGAAGATTCCAAAGCGGCAGACTGGTACCCAGGCAACGCCGACACGAAACAAGTAGCCGTTGCGACGTGACTCAAACGCTTGCGGCTCTGCAAGAATCTCCGGACAAACCGGACCTTGAGCATGGGAGCCAATCCATCGATAAGCCGATATTGCTCTGAACTCGAAAACGGAAAACGGCGCCAAGGCGCAAAAGCGATTGAACCTAATAAATGAACAAGCACAGCCTGACCATTATTTGATCCCCACAAGCTTCTCGTTCGCCCCTACGACTTTCCAAATCCAGATTCAGTGGTCAACATCGGCATGCAGCACCGCAAGAGCATATACGGAGAAGCCTTGCTGATGATGTCGCCGCGCAGTTATTTGGATATTGAGGAAGCTACAGAATCCGATGTCGACACTCTCCTCATCGCGGGCCTCGCGAGCAGGAGGCCCGCCCCCACCGCCTACAGACTCAGTCCCTCCGACGCGCTTCGTCTCGAGTAAAACTCCGGAGCGGCGCTACCGTCCGCCGGTGGAGAGTGAAGCTATGTTGTCAGCGGGCGGAGGCCGCCGCTCCGCGAGACGATCCCAAAATTGGGATTCGCGCCGTCCCGTTCGCGGAACGGGACGAGTCGGCCGGAAATCAACCCTCGGCAATCAAAAACCTAAGCAACTAACAATCAAAATCTTACAATTCACAGCAAGACCTTGGCGCGCATCCTGATATGCCACCGGCGCTTCTATCCCGTAACAAAGCAACTACGACCCACTCGCCATGCTCAACGACCTCCACTTCGCCTTCCGCAAGATTTTGAAGTCCCCGGGCTTCACTGCCATCGCTGTCCTCACCCTCGCAATCGGCATCGGCGCCAACACCGCGATCTTCAGTCTCATCAACGCCCTCCTGCTCAAGCCGCTCCCGTATCCTGATTCCGATCGCATCGTCAGCCTGTTTCAGAAACCGAACGCGAGGTTGGCTCCCTTTTCCGGCGGGATTTTCATGGACTTCGAGGACCAAGTCACACAGTTCGAGAATTTCGCCTACCAGGCCAGCTCGAGCCTCAATTTCACCGGCATCGAGGAGCCAGCGCGACTCAATGGAATCGAGGTCTCGGCCAACTACCTCAAGACGCTCGGCGTCAAGCCCGCTCTCGGCTCCGACTTCTCCGAAGAATGCGAACTGCCGGGAGGCGACGCTCGTGTCGTCATCCTAAGCGACTCCACCTGGCGCTCCCTCTTCGCAGCCGATCCGGACATCGTCAACCGCCAGGTCACCCTCGACTACCAGAGCTACACCGTCATCGGCGTGTTGCCGCCCAAAGCCCTCATCTCCGATGTCGCCTACCTCGCGCCAGGAGCCATTCGAGCCAACGAGTGGAAGCAAGACCGCGGCTACAGCTACGTGATCAAAGTGATCGGTCGGCTAAAGGACGACGCCACCATCGACTCCGCTAGAACCGAACTCGAAACGATCAAGACCAACATGATCGATCTCTATCCGGAAATGATGAAGGACTGGGGAATATCCGTAGCAACACTTCAAGAGTCCATTTTCGGCCAATACAAGCCCTATGCCATGACCCTGCTCGTCGCCGTCGGATTCCTCCTGCTCGTCGCCTGCGTCAACGTGGCCAACCTCATGCTCGCTCGCGCCTCCACCCGCCAAGGCGAGATCTCGGTTCGGGCCACGCTCGGGGCCCCGCCTTGGGCGATCGCCCGCCAGCTCCTCTGCGAGAGCTCACTCCTCGCCATCTTCGGAGGCCTCATCGGACTCGTCCTCGCCATCTTCTCGCTCAAGCCACTGGCCATGGTAGTCGGCCTGGATCAAACGCTAAACATCACTCTCGAAATCGATTCCACCGTGCTGCTCTTCACCATCGGAGCCAGTTTGGTGACCGGTATCGTCTTCGGAGTGTTTCCCGCCTTCAAAGCCGCTCGCATGGGAGTCGTCTCTGGCCTGCGAGACTCAACACGCTCGTCCACCAGCGCAGGCGGACACCGTATCCAGGCCGTTCTGGTCATTGTCGAGATGGCTCTCACCGTCGTCCTCCTCGTGTCCATAGGGCTGCTACTCAAGAGCTTCGCCAAGGCCATCGACGTCGATCCAGGATTCAATAAGGAGAACGTCCTCACCTTCGAGATAACGCGCAGCGGACTGAAAGCGCCCGAGATGGCCGACTACGTCCGTTTCGCCGACCAGGTTCTCGAGCGCGTCGAGAGCATCCCAGGCGTCATGTCGGTCGGCATGATCTCAAGCACGCCCATGAATGGAAACAACTACTTCGGAAGCCCACTCTGGCGCGACGACCAGCCGGATACAGCGAACAAGTACTTCGTTGGAATCGATTCGATCAACGGCGATAGCTTCAAAACCCTCGGCATCCCCCTGCTCAAGGGCAGGCTCTTCAATCGGGCCGACCAGATCGTCAACCAAGATACGGACACGCCCAAGCCGCTCATCGTAAACGAGCAGGTCGTCGACGACCTGTTCCCCGACGAGGACCCAATCGGCAAGATAGTGCGTGACGACAACCAAGTCTGGGAAATAGTAGGCGTTGTCGGCACCATTCGCCCCTACGGACTAGACACGCCCACCAGAGGCATGAGCTACAGGCCGCAGGCCGTTTGGCCCTGGGCCACCAGCTACGTGGTACGCACCCAACTCCCGCCTCTCACAATAACCAGTCAAATAAGGGATGCGATTCATCAAATCGACTCCGAGCAACCGATCGACCGTATCCGCACCCTCGAGTCAGCGGTCAAGGAAACGCTCAAACCACGCATCATCATGGTGTCCCTCATCGGCGTCTTCGGAGCCATTTCGATCTTCCTCGCCGCCATCGGCATCTACGGACTCATGGCGTACCTCGTCGAGCAACGGCAACGCGAGATCGGCATTCGCCTCGCCATCGGCGCACTGCCTTCCGAGATCGTACGCATGGTCATAAAGCGCGGCGCCATCCTCGCCGCCATCGGCTGCGGCATCGGGATCACCGCAGT
>JBNKSG010000063.1:0-18035 GCA_050297195.1 Opitutaceae bacterium
GGCTGGGGGTGTATGCTTCCAAGCCTATTCGGGAAATTTCCAAAGTGGTATCTTCGATCAAGGCAGATGACTTGGCTACGCGGGTGCCGCATGCGGATCGCAAGGATGAGATTGGCGAGCTCGCGAGTTTGGTGAACGCCATGTTGGATCGAATCGAGCTCGGGTACGCGCAGGCTAAGCGCTTCACAGCGGACGCGTCGCATGAGTTGAGAACGCCCTTGGCGATTCTGCAGGGGGAGCTCGAGGCTCGCATGAGAAGTTCGCAGGATGGAGACGCGGCAGGCTCGAGCCGGATGCTCGAGGAGATACGTAGGCTCAAGACCTTGACGCATTCCTTGCTATTTCTCTCCAAGGCCGATGCGGGGAGCTTGAAGGTTGAAAGCGAGCCGCTCGATTTCAGTGCCCTGGTTTCGCAGACCTTTTGGGATATCGCGGAGATTTCTCGGCCCTATGGCCTGGAGTTCGATTCCTCGGGAATTGAAGCAGGAGTGGAGCTGGAGGGGGATTCTTCGCTGCTGCAACAAACCGTGATGAACCTGCTGAAAAACGCGGCGAAGTTTAATCGGAAGGGCGGGAAGGTCTCTTGTACGCTTTCGCGCAAGGGGCAGGTCGCCCGTCTGTTGGTGGGCAATACGGGATCAGGTATTCCACCGGAAAGTAGGGACAAGGTTTTCGACCGATTCCATCGCGTCGACGAGGGGCGAAATCGGGAAAAGGGCGGCTTTGGCCTAGGTTTGAATATCGCTCGCGAAATTGCCCGCAGCCATGGCGGAGAGATCACGCTTTTGGAGGCGAGGGCGGATTGGACCGAGTTCGAGATGTGTCTGCCTCTGAGGCGAAAAGCCGATTGAATCGCGAGATGGCGAGATGTTCATCATGGGATGGCTCGGCCCTTCTCTGCGGTCGATTGGTAACTAGCTAGTGTTTTCTGTAGCTTGTTATTGGATACGGGGCCGTCCACCTTGGCAAGGCCACTGTGGTCAGGCAGGTAGGCTTTGTTTTGGGCGATGATGTCCAGTTCCGGTTTTTGGACTTCGGTCTCGACGTTGAAGAGGCCAAGCAAGGTATGGAAGATATTGTCGTGAGAGTAGCTTTTCGACGCGCCTTTGGCGACTGCGTGGCGGTTGACTGGGAAGTGCGATCCGAACCATAGGATGGCCGGAATGTGTTTTTGCTCGATAGGAGCGAGTCCGTAAGGATAGCCGTGCAGGTACATTTTTCCCTCGCCGAGCGACTCGCCGTGGTCGCTAAAGTAGAGCATAGCGGTTTGGAAGCTGTCGTCGTTTTCCTTGAGCAGATTTATCACCTGGGAGAGGAAGTAGTCCGTGTAGAGGATTGTATTGTCGTAGGCGTTGTCGAGTTCCTCTTGGCTGCACTTTTCGAGCTCGTTGGTTTTGCGTACGGGAGTGAAGACTTCGAACCGCTCTGGATACCGTTTGTAGTAGGCGGGGCCGTGGCTTCCCATCTGGTGCAAGACGATCAGGATGTCTCCTTTCTTTTGGTCAATGTAGTCTTGAAGCCCATACAGCATACCTTCGTCTCGCGGCTCTCCGTCGTTGACGGGGTTTATGCTCGGGTCCTTGAAATCTTGATACTCGACGCGCAGGGCGACGCCTTTTGAGTCGGAGTTGTTGTCACGCCAAAGGACGTTGACTCTCGCTCGACTCAGGACATCGAGAAGGTTTTCGGTGTGTCGCGCTTCGCCGGTGCTGAAGTCTTCTCTGCTCATGTGGGAGAACATCGAGGGCACGGATACGGCGGTGGAGGTGCCAGATGACATTGCGTTGCTCAGGTTGATGATGTCCTCTTTGGCGAGCAGCGGGTTGGTTTCGCGTCCGTAGCCGTTGAGCGAGAACCGGTCCGCCCGAGCGGTTTCGCCGACGACCATGATGACGAGCTTGCGGGCGGTCGAAGGGTTGTGGATACGCGCGTCCTGGGCGATTTGAACGATTTCTTCGTCTAGTTGGACGGGGTCGGAGCTGGCTAGCTTTGCTACCGAATAGATGAAGGCTACGGGGTTTGCGTGATAGCGGACGGGTTTATGCTCGCGGAAGAAGGAGGCGAATGTGGGGGCGGCGGAAAAGAGCGATGCCACGACCAGAGCGATGCATGATGCTAGGATTGCGACACGGCCGAGTGTTGCGGATTTCCAGCTGCCGTAGTCGATGCGAAGGCGGAGCAGGAGGTAGCTCGGCAGGATTCCCAGCAAGATCAGGTGGAGAAACAAGGTGGGGCTCGCGAGGTCGAAGCTCTCCGAGGGCGAGGTTTGCAGGACGTTTTCCAGCATTTCCGTGTTCATCACGATCCCGTAGGATTCCATGAAGTAGTTGGAAAGGGCGCTCACGATAAAGAGTGTGGCGAGGAGAGGCTTCGTCACGAAGCGAACGCAGAGGACGTTGAGGATCAGTGTGGTGACGCTTAGGAGCACCACGGACAGGCCGAGGTGGAACACTAGGTTGGACCAACCCAAGGGGTAGATCTTCAGGACCTCGCCAAAGAATGAGGAGTTCGTCCCGAGAGTGAACAGGAGGGAGCACAAGATTACGAGATGCGTCCGCTTTATGGTGTAGGGAGCAGCGCCGCCGATCAAGCGTCGGGCAATATGGGTGAGGGGTTCTTTATGCGTGGTAGATTGCATTTTCAGGGATCTTCTTTGACGTGTATCCAGGAATTCTGACTAGCAGCTTCGAATAGAAGGTGGCGATGGCGGTGAGCGCCGAGCTTCAGCAGCTGCCGAGGGATACGAGGTCGTGGCTGAGGAAGTGGGAGCTTCTCGCTTGTTGGGCTAAGCCAAAAATCCCGCCGAGCAGCTTGGTCAGGCTTTGGTCTCCGCCTCTCGCCAGCCAGTGGTCCCTCAGCGACCAGGTTCCCGCTTCCGCGTCGTAGAACAGGGACGCCAGGCCGATGTCGATCTTGCTGTACTGAGCGCAAATCGCCGCGAAAACCAGCGCGATAGGAGCGGAGCACACGGCCGCCTTCTCCCGTTTTCCCATGAGGAATTGGGATTCTTGGGCGCTTTGTTGTTGGCTACGGTTCTGGCTTTCGCGTCGAGACGTGATCTGCATCTACTCGAATCAGACCACATGGGTCTAAATCTAAGCCTTGGCTGCAGATGACATTTTGTTCATCTAGCCGCAAATTGGAGCGCGATGCTCCGCCTTGTTGGCTGGATTGCCCCGCGTTAAGGCACGTTTTAGCCTTCCAGCAGGGCGGTCTGGGCTTGGGCTTCCGCGAGGGAGTGGGCGGTGCCGACGAGGAGAAGCTGGTCGCCGACTTGCAAAGGGTCGTCCGGATCGGGCGGCCGAGGCGGCTCTGTGTCACGCCGGAGGGCGACGACTTGCACGCCTAGGAGGTGTGGCCATTTGAGGGAGCGAAGGCTGGCCCCGATGGCGGGGGAGCCCGCTTGCAGGGTGAGGGCGCTCAGGATGGCGTCGTGGAAGTCGATGGTTTCAGCATCGTCGGCGGGCGACTCGCTGAGGAGCTGGTGAAGGGTCTGCAGTTCTTCGGGCGATCCGGTGGCGAAGATGTGGTCGCCGGGAAAGAGGTGGGTATTGGGGCCGATGGTGGGCAGGTAGTAGCCGTGGCGTTCGATGCTGACGATGGTGGCTCCGCAGCGTTTGCGGATGCCGAGCTCGCCGATGCTTTTTCCGGATTGAGCGGACTCGCTGAGGACCCAGTCCTCGAGGCGGACGCCCCAGTCAGTGCCCACTTGCTGGAGGGAACGTGCCCCTCGCTCGAGCGGGCTCTCTTGGCTGACCGCGGTGTGGATGGCGAATTCGGCGTCGCTTTGCAGACGGACGAGAATTCGCCATCCGAAGAAGAGGGCTACGGTAACGGTTAGGGCGGTGGCCGCGAGCAGGTAGGGTGTGTCGAATGAGAGCGGCAGGAAGTTGGCAATCCAGAGGGCGAGCCCGGTAAGGCCGAGGGCGCGCATGAGGACGATCACGGTTTGGCGGAAGGTCTTGCGGTTGCGTAGTCCTTGGGAGACGGCTTCGCCGATGAGGGAGGCGATGGCGTTCACGTTGCGGAAGAGGGCCAGGGTCGGGGCAAGGACTAGGAGGGTGAGAACGCTCCAGTAGATCCAGCTGTAGCGGGATTCCCATTGGGGATCGTCGTGGCTGAGGGTGTCGTGGATGGGATCGCTGAAAACGAGTAGTGCGGTGACGAATACGAGCCAGCCCGCGATTTGCCAAAGGCGGGGAGCGAGGATGCGCCAGAATTTGCTCCGGTCCTGGCGTTGGCCGATCTTTTGCCAGAGGCGTCGGTAGTCGGGAAGGATGGGGAGCTTTTCCAATGGGATGAGGCGCGCGATTTGCGAACGCTTGGAAAGCAGGATGGGAGAAAGCGCGGTCGTGGCGAAGGAGATGCCTACCGCTGCGATCTGGAAGTTCTCGCCAATGGCGCCGGCGGCTACTCCCATGCCTGCGATGACGAAGGAGAATTCGCCGACGGGCGTGAGCGATAGTCCGGCCTTGAGCGCTTCTTGCGGGTCTTCGGCGACCAGCAGGAGGGAGCCGGTGGCGGCGAGCCAGCGCAGAAAAAGAGCGAGGGCGACGCCGAGCGCGATGAGGCCGAGGGCGGACGGCAGCTGGGTGATGTCGACTGCCATGCCGATCGCTACGAAGAAGACGGCTACGAACATGTCGCGCAGTCCCGAGAAGCTCTCGTTGAAGCGGCGAACCTTGGGAGACTCGGCGATGATCATGCCGCAAAGAAAGGCTCCGAGCGCCAGGGAGTAGCCGGCGTAGAGAGTGAGGAAGGCCATGCTGAAGAGCAGGCCGAGGGCGACGAGGCTTTCCAGTTCGCGGTTGTTTTCGCCCCCTTTGCTCAGGTGTCGCAGCAGGCGTGGCACGAAGACGAGCCCAGGAATGAGGATGAGGCTGGCGAAGCCCAGCAGCATGCCGACTTTTCCCAGCATCGTGGTCCAATCCCCACTGGCCGTGGGGTCGAGCGAAGTGTAGGCTCCGAGAAAGGCGAGCAGCACGATCGCCACCATGTCCTCGCAGAGGGTCATGCCAAGGGCCAGGTGTCCGAAGTGGCGGTGGGTTAAGCCATTTTCCTGTAGTGTTTTTCCGATGACAGCGGAACTGCTCACCATGAGCATGGCGGCTAGGAAAAGGGATTCCGCGGTGCTGAACCCGAGTCGCCCTCCGATAAAGCGGGTGACGGTTAGGACGAGGATGGCGGTGGAGAAAGTGGCCATCAAGACGCCGATACCGAGTTGCTTGAAGCGCTGGAGCCGAAAGCCCAAGCCGATGGAGAACATGATGAAAACCAGTCCTATTTGGGAAAGCAGTTGGATGCGTAGGGTATCGGTGACGTAGGGAAAGGTTATTTGCGGGGTGCCGACGATGATGCCGGCGAGCAGGTAGCCTGCGATTGAAGAGAGCCCGATCTTGCGACAGCCCCAGCTCGCAATGGCGGCCGAGACGAGAACGACCGCGAAGTCTTGTATTAAGTAGATGGGGAGCTGGTTGGAGAGTTCCATGAGGGGCGACGCGGATGCGGTAGGACCGGCCTACCAACTAACTACGAACAAGCGGAGGTGTCGAGCGCCGCTTGGATTATCCAGCTTTGGGTCGGCCAGGGCCGAGGTCCGAGGAGCTCAGGGGGCCTTGGCGGTGATGACGGCTCGTTTGGGGGCGGGGTAGCCTTCGATGGTTTTGCTGGGGTCGTTGGGGTCGAGGAAGTCGCTCAAGGATTCGAAGACCATCCATTCGGTGCTGCGTTGCTCGTCGGTCGTCGTGGTGGATACGTCGATCACCTTTATGTCCTTGTAGCGGCAGCGGGTGACCCATTGGACCAAGGTTTCGACGGTGGGAATGAACCAGACGTTTTTCATCTTGGCGTAGTACTGGTCCGGCACGAGGGAGTAGCCGTGAGGTCCTTCGACGACGATGGTTTCCAGAACCAGCTCTCCACCGGGGCGAAGGAAGCTGCGCAGTTCGTAGAGGTGGTCGATGGGGGAACGGCGATGGTAGAGTATCCCCATGCTGAATACGGTGTCGAATGCAGGTAGGGCGGGTGGCAAGCCTTCGATACCGAAGGGAAGAACCCAGACGGGCGGATCCTGCAGGTATTTTCTGACCGCGAGGTACTGCATGACGTAGAGCAGGAAGGGGTCGGTGCCGAGGGCGAGCTTGGCGCCGGCGCCGGCCATGCGCCAGCAGTGGTAGCCGCTGCCGCAACCGATGTCGAGGACGAGGCGGTCCTTGAGGTCGGAGATTCCGTCGAGCAAACGGTCCCATTTCAGGTCGGAGCGCCATTCGGTGTCGATATGGGTGCCGAAGAAATCGAAGGGGCCTTTGCGCCAGGGCCGGAAGTTGTGCAGCGTCTCTGGAAGTTTGGCGTGTTGTTCGGTATCGAGATCGTGGTGACGCCCGATTTGGATGGCGGGCGAGGTAGAGAGGTCGCGGGACGAGCAGGGGCCTGCATCGGGGAGGGCGTCGATGGCGTTCAGCCAACGGTCGAGGTGCCCGTTGTTCGACTGCAGGATGGCGGGCTCGACGGTTTGGCGGAGCGGTTCGATCCAGGGCTCGAGATCGGTGTTGGCGAGGAGTTCGTAGAGGCCGTCGTAGGTGGAAAGTGGAGACATGGTGAAGGGGAGGGAATTGGGATTTGCGGCGTGGCGCGAGCGCCAGCCCTACACTGTTGCTATTTGAAGGCGAGGAAGGAGGCGAAGTTGAAGCATTGCAGCCAGATTTCGTCGCGAGCGAAGCCGGCGGCGGAGAGGCGCGATTCGTGGGCGTCGATGGTCTCGGGGATGAGGACGTTTTCGATGGCGGTGCGTTTCTGGGCTATCTCGAGGTCGCTGTAGCCTTGGGAGCGCTTGAAGTCGTGGTGCAGGGTGGTGAGGTCGGCTTGGATTTGTGGGTCGTCGAAGAGGATCTTTTCGGAAAGGACGAGGATGCCGCCAGGAGCGAGGCCTTCGCGGATGCGGGTGAGAAGGGCGAGCCGCTGGTCCTTGGGGATGAATTGCAGGGTGAAGTTGAGGACGACGATGGAGGCGTTTTCGATGGGGGTGTCCTGGATGTCTTGGCAGTGGAGCTGGAGGGAGTGGGCCTTTTCGATGGCGGCGAGGTTGGGGCGGCAACGCTCGAGCATGGCGGCGGAGTTGTCGACGCCGACGAAGGTGACCTCCGGCGTTTCGAGCTTGGCCCCCATGGAGGCGATGCCGGCGCCGAGGGAGCAGCCGAGGTCGTAGATGCGGGTGCCGGGCTTGGCGTAGTGTTGGGCGATGATGCCGAGCAGGGAGAGGGTCATGCCGTAGCCGGGCACGGAGCGGCGTATCATGTCGTCAAAGACGTCGGCTACGCGGTCGTCGAAGGCGAAGGCGGCGACTTGGGCGCGTGGGTCGGCGTAGACTTGGTCTTTTTGTGGTGGTGTTTGGTCGGACATTGTTTCGGGGGGGGAGTGAAGGAGGAAGCAAGATCGGTGACAAGCCCGGTCCTTGGTGGGGGAGGCGGGCTGATTCGCTTTTTTGACTCTTCGCGGTTTTGCGAGGTTCGCTGCCTTGGGGAAGCGGGGGCGATGGCCTTCGCTTTTGGGTCCGTTGGAGTGTTTATGGCAAGTCCTTCATCGCTCGGTAGTTTACGCTACATTTATTCCCCAAGTTTTTCTAGCAAAGGAATTTAGTGAGGGCATGATGCTGCATCATTGGATTAAATCCTAGGCTTTGGCACTTGTATGTTTGCCGCACGATCCTACAACTATCCTATTAAGAATTGGGAGAGTTCAGTTTTGACGAATACGAAAAAGAAGATATTACTCATTGACGATGACCCTTCCGTGAGTGCCGCGCTTTCGATGTTGCTCAAGGATGACTACGAGCCGCATTCGGCTGAAACCGTGAAGGAGGGGATCCGACTTTTCGATGCGCTCCAGCCGAGTGTGGTGATCTTGGATTTGCATTTGCCTGACCAGCATGGATTGGAGGCCTTGCGTTCGATTCGGAGTGTGGATCGTTCCGTTCGCGTGATTATTTTGTCAGGGTACGCGAGCTTGGAGGTCGTGGAGGAATCGATGCGGCTCGGGGCTTCCGATTGCTTGCACAAGCCTTTCAATGCGGTGGCCTTGCGGTCGCGCTTGAAGGAGCTGGTGGAGGAGGTAGAGTCGGAGGAGGCGGATCTGCAGGTGGGCGAGGTGCGCAGCCATTACGCTCCTCCAGACGAAGCTTTGGTGTCGTCCGCGTTTCTGCATGATGTGAGCAACCCGCTGACGAGCTTACAGGCGTTGACCTTGCTGTTGAAGGAGGGGAGCAACGACGATGAGACGCGTCGCAAGCTCGCGAACATGATCGAGCAGAACGTGGCTTATCTAGGGTCCCTGATCGAGCAGTGGAGGGCATTTTCCGAGCCGGAATCCTTGGCGAAGGAGCATGCGTCCTTGGAAGAAATTGCAGCCGAGGCTGCGGGATTTGTGAGTCTTCGGGCGGAGGCGAAACGAGTGAAGCTGGTAGTGGATGCCGAGAGCTGCGAACTTGCGCCTCAGTTGAACCGCCACGCTACGGCGCGGGTTTTGGTGAATCTCCTTCAGAATGCGATCGAAGCTGCCCCGCAGCAGCTGGGGGTCGTAACGCTTCGCGCCTATCCGCGGGAGGATTCTGCGGAATTCATCGTTCGGGATAATGGAGAGGGGATTCCTCCGAGCTCGACGCAGCGCGTATTCGAGCCGCGTTACACGACCAAGAAAAAGGGGACCGGCTTGGGGCTTTTCATTGCCCGGCACATCGTAGAGCGCGCGAAGGGCTCCATTACAATTTGCTCTCGACCCGGTCGCGGCACGACTTTCACTGTCCAGCTACCCGCTTGTTAATGAACAGCAGTCAAGATTTGGAAAACGAGAGCGTCATCATTTGCCGAAACAGCCAAGGGACTCAGATTCGAGCTACCTTGATGCGCATGACCCGCTATCTCGCGACATTCGAAGTCTACAATCCATATAGCATCCTGCAGCTATCGGAAGTCCTCGCTGAGTTCCAGATCGTTATCAATTCTCGAATGGTATACAGCGGTCGAGCAGTGGTGACAAACATGGTTAACACTGGTCTTGTGCTGGTTTGCGAGGCTTCGCTCGACGAAGATAGTTGGAAGGATGTTGAGATTTTGTCTCCTTCAAATCAGGTCGGTAGCCTGTCGGAGGAATTTGATCGGCTGATACGAGATTGGCAGAAATTTGATCTCATCTCCCCTCAGATGAAAGTCATCATCGCCGACATGGAGAACCTTTTGACGGACCTGCGTCGATGGACTGAGCAACTTGAGATTGCGGTTCGCTCGTCTCCTCCGCCGACCCGAGCGCAGAGCGAGTTGGAGATTATCAGCCGCATCAACGCCCTCGCGGAGCCCATCGTTGATGGATTGTTCAAGAAGTTCGAGGAGCAGGGCGCGATGGTAGCAGAGGATGCGAGCTCGATCCATAGAGCTTATTGCCGCCGGCAGCTTCACCCCTTGGTTCTGTGTTCGCCATTTGTCCACCGCACCTACGACAAGCCGCTTGGCTATGCAGGAGATTTCGAGATGGTAAATATGATTTTGCGCGACCCGTTTGAGGGTGCGTCGATATTTGCCAAGGTGGTGAACAGCGCCTTTCTCGCGACAGCTCCGGCGGAGGCGCATCGAAACCGAATCACATATTTGACTGCAGCGCTTTCAAGGGAGACGCGTCGGTGCGTGAAGGCTGGACGTCACGCTCAGGTTTTCAACCTTGGCTGTGGTCCTGCGAAGGAGGTTAGGGAGTTTCTTGTCAACGATGACCTTTGTGACAGGGCCCACTTCGCTCTTCTAGATTTCAATAAGGAGACGATTGAGAAAACGTGGAGCGAGATAAGCGAGCTCAAGTCCAAGTTACGTCGTTCCACTCCTATCCGAATGGTGCAGCGGTCGGTGAATCAGATATTGAGGGAAGGCCCAGCTATTGGAAAAGACGGTGAGGAGGAAGTGAAGTACGACGTCGTCTATTGCGCTGGTTTGTTCGACTACCTTTCCGACCGGGTTTGCGCCCGCTTGCTCGAAACTTTCTACCGGATGCTAGCCCCAGGAGGAGTCGTCATCGCCACGAATGTTGATTCCAGTAATCCTTGCAAAAAGGTGATGGAGTTTGTGATGGAGTGGCATCTCATCTACCGTGACGAGGATGGATTTAGGAGCTTGGTTCCAAGAGAGGTTCCGAAGGAGAACGTGAAAGTTCTTAAAGATGATACCGGAGTGAATATCTTCCTCGAGCTTCGCAAGCCCAGTTCTCATGCCTGAAACTGGTTTCCAAGAAGAAGAGGTGCTGCGACTTCGGTACAAATCGTACAACAAGGAGCACCGTGTTTCAGGCGCACGCATCGGAAGCTTGCTTGTGGGAGTGCTTATGCCATTTGGCTTTTTTCTGGATTACGTGGTGTATCCAGAAAACCTGACTTTCTTCTTCCTGCTTCGGTGCCTTTGTTCCTTAATTGCGTTTGGACTGTATTGGTTGCTGGCGTTTGATTTTTGGAAACGCTTTCATCAGGCTTTCGAATTGGTGCTTTTCGCGCTGCCCTCGCTCTTCATCTGCTTGATGATCTATCACACCGATGGGGTTTATTCGCCGTACTACGCCGGCTTGAATCTGATCCTGATCGGACTTTCTTGGGCGGTTCGAGTGGATGCTGTGGACAGTTCCCTCTATCTGCTGCTTACGATGGCGATGTACGGGATCGCTTGTTATGCCAATGGCATCGAATCCCTCAGGATGCTGGCGAATAATTACTACTTCATCCTGGTTACCGGAGCGATAGTGGTCACGGGCAGCTATTTCCTCAACAAGTTGCGGTTTCGCGAGTATTCGGTTGGGCAGGAGTTGGAGTCGAAGCGTAAAGAACTCGAAGCCTCTAATCTCAAGTTGTTGGAGATGGACAAGGCGAAGACCAATTTCTTCGCTAACATCAGCCATGAGCTCAGGACACCGCTAACGCTGTTGATCGGTCCTCTGGATCGAATGCGTCGTCCGAATGGGAACTTAGATGAGGACGAGCGCGATGAACTGTTAGATATTATGCAGCAAAACGCGATGCGCCTCATGCGTCTCATCAATGATTTGCTGAACCTAGTCCGACTCGACAGTGGTTCTTTGAAGCTTCGACCTATCGAAGTGGAACTCCGTCCCTATTTGGAAGGCGTTTGCCGCTCGTTTTATCCAATGGCTCAGGAGCGGAGGCTAGACTTCCGCTGGGAGATCGAGGACGGGGGGAATGCAGTCGTGAATATGGATCGCGATAAGGTTGAGAAAATTTTGCTCAACTTGTTGTTCAATTCGATAAAATTCACCCCGCCTGGTGGGACTATCGTTTTACGGGCGAAGCGAGACGCCAGCTTTCTTCGTATCGAAGTTGAGGATACCGGAATGGGTATGGGACCCGAGGAGGTTTCCAGTGTTTTTGATCGCTTCTGGCAGGCAGACTCTTCGACGAGTACCCGTTCTCAAGGAGTGGGTATTGGACTTTCCCTCGTGAGAGAGCTAGCTCTCCTGCACGGAGGAGATGTCTTGGCAAGTAGCGAATTGGGTGTTGGAACCGTGATGACCGTTTCGCTCGATGTGACAGTCGAAGTGCCTCCAGTTATGCTTGAGGCCCCTGGGGGCAAGGAAGAGGTTGATACGAAATGGCTGGAGCAACTCTATCGTCGCGCAGACTTCTTTCCGTCTTCCAGACTGCCTGATATGGGGACGGAGAGAGAGGAAGAGGAGTCGTATGTCAGAATTGACCGTGATGAGGTGAAGGCACCTTTGGAAGAGGAACGCGAAAGCAGGCCTGCTATTTTGATCGCGGACGACGAGCCGGAGATGATGCGGTTTTTGCGGTCCCAATTGCGAGGGCGTTATCGGGTGGACGAGGCCCGCGACGGGGCGGAAGCCTTGGAGATCGCAGCCAAGCGCCGGCATCATCTGATCCTGCTGGACTTCATGATGCCGCAGGTGGACGGGATCGAAGCGACGCGCCGGCTGCGTGAGATGCCGAGCCATCGAGGCGTGCCGATCGTCATCCTTACGGCGCGAGCGGACGAAGAGTCGAAGTTCCAAGCGTTGGACGCGGGGGCGACCGATTTTCTGACAAAGCCCTTTTCTTCGACCGAGTTGCTTGCACGTTGCCGTAACCTTTCTTCCGTACATGAAATGCAGCAGCAAATCGAGGATCGCACGATTCGCTTGGAGAAAGCCTTGGAACTGATCAAGCAAACGGAGACCCAGATGGTGCAGCAAGCCAAGATGGCCTCCCTCGGGCAGCTCAGCGCCGGCTTGCTGCATGAAGTGAACAACCCACTCAACTTCGCTACGGCCTCGATCCACCTCCTCAAGAAACGCTTGTCCCGCGCTCCTCATCCTGAACCGGAGCTGCTGGAAAAGCCATTGATCGACTTGCACGATGGGATCCGCCGCGTTTCGGAGATCGTTTCCAGTTTACGCGAGTTTACTCATCCGGATACGACGCGGTTCGAGAAAGTTGATTTGGCGGTCGCCTTAGAGAACGCGATTCGCTTCGTACAGATTCCTGCTGCGGAAATTACCTTGAAGAAGGACCTGCAAGGCGAAGCGTTGATTCGTGGAAATCAGAACCAGCTGGTGCATTTATTCATCAACCTCTTGCAGAACTCGGTGGATAGCCTGAGGGAAAAAGGCGGGGACGGTCTGGAGCTCGCGGTGAACTGTCGCGTCGACTCGGAGCGCGTGCACCTCACTTTCCAAGACAATGGAATGGGGATCGACAAGGAGGCTTTGAACCGGATTTTTGATGCTTTCTTTACGACCAAGAAGGTTGGAAAAGGTGTGGGCTTGGGATTGAGTATCTGCCATCGCATTATTCAGCAGCACCAAGGAACCGTTACTGTTGAAAGCGAAGCTGGCCAATGGTGCAGGTTTTCCATGACTTTTCCCATATACGTTCAAGTTATCAACTCTGTATCCAACTCTAAATGACAGGCCAATACGATTATAAAAAATACCGCGTTCTCTTCGTGGATGACGAAGTCCAGACTACTGATCTAGTTTGTGAGTATCTGATGGATACTTTTGAAATAGTTCCAGCTTACAGTGCGGAAGAGGCTTGGGCGAAGTTCGAGGAGAGTCCGGACTCCTTCGCGGTGATCGTGACCGACCAGCGCATGCCTGGCGACCAAGGTACGGACCTGCTGGAGAAGATTCGGACCCTGCGTCCTCGCACCATTCGTATTCTTTGCACCGCGTATGCGGACATCGAGGCGGCCATCGACTCGGTGAACAAGGGAGCGATCTACAAGTACATCACGAAGCCGGTGGAGACTCCTGAGCTGGAGATGAACATCATGCGGGCCATGGAGTTTTACCTGATCCAGCGCGAGCGCGACTTGCTGATGCGCGAAAAGCTTTCTGCCTTGCAGCGTCTGATGATGACGGACCGCTTGATCAGCCTTGGCGTGTTCGCTGCGGGGCTGAATCACCACATGCGCAATGGCCTGACCGCGGTTAAGACTTTTCTCGACCTTGCTCCCTTGAAGCTGCAAAGTGAGAATGTGAGCTTGGACAGCCTACGAAATCCCAACTACTGGAACGACTTTTACGCGACCGCCCAGGAGTCCATGCAAAAGGTTTTGGATTTGCTCAAGGAGGTGCAGGATATTCCGGAGCCGCCGCCGGTGCCGGACGACGACCAGGTGGATTTGATCGTGGTGCTGCACGAGGCCTTGGACCGCGAGAAGCAAAAGTTCGCGGACCGTTCGATCACGGTGGAGTTTGCCTCTGCGGAGCTGCCCCCGATCGCTGCGAGCCGCGGGATGATCGCGCGTCTCTTCGAGTTGCTCTTGCGAGACGAGGGCACGAACGCGAACGAGGGCGGCAAGCTGCGCATTTCCCTTGAGCCGCAGGACTCGGTTGATGGGAAACCGGGAGTGCATGTAGTGCTCGAGGACGATGGTCCGGGGCTGACTGCCGAAAACCTGCAGTGCCTGTTCGATCCGTTTTTCACTCGTCGCGGTCAACCCGACCAATACGGGATCAATCTGTTGGCGGCCTTCTTTTTGGTGCACCATCATTCGGGTACGATCGTTGCGGAGAAATCTGAGATGGGCGGCGTTCGTTTCGATATTTGGTTGCCTCAAGACCCGAGTTCCATGCCCTCTACGCAAGGCGAGGAAGCGTTCCTCCAGCGAGTGATGGAAGCGGAGCGCGCGTGGGAGAAGAAGTTGATCGGAGAATAGATTTGTATGTTGTCAGAGGGAAAGCGGATCAGGCGTAATCGCGTGCTCATCATCGATGACGATCCCATGGTCTTGGAGTCGTTGGACATGTTGTTCACTCATTACGGCTGGGACGTTTTGACGGCGGAAGATGGAGACACGGTCATCGATACGCTGCGCGCCATCGATTACCAGCTCGCGGTCGTGGACCAGCGAATGGATGGAGCCAGCGGAATCGACGTTATCCGCGAACTGAAGCTACGCTCCTCCGCTCCTGTTTTCATGCTTACCGGTTGCGTGGACCCTGGATTGCGGTACGCAGCAGAACGAGTCGGGGTCGACCGCTTTTTCGACAAGCCGGTTCAAGCGGCCGATATGATTCGCGCTCTGGAAGGGCTTTGAGGGGCGGCAGGTTCGCGTCTCTGGGCTGGCCGCGCTTCCGAGGTACTTCAACTTTTTTGCTAGAGGGAGGAGGGTCGATACTGGTGGAGATCCGAGCGTTGGGGGCTGGCTTTGCGGAAAATCAGTAATATCACAGCTTATAGCTTGAGCCTACTGGGGGGCGTCCGAAGAAATGGCGTTTGCCAACGCTCCTATGCCGATAGAGGGGGCTTTTTACGGGAGGGCTAGAGCCAGGAGCCTACCAGATCAAGACGAGGAACGAGTCGCTCGACCGTTTTGTATTCTTGCTGGAAATCAAGGTTAGCTAAGTCGCGGTATTAGGCGTTCGTATTCTTTGGGGCAAATCTACGCGGATAGCTTTACCTTTTCGAAACATTGGCTAGATTGTGGGTTCAAGTGATCTGAAGTTTACGCTTCCATCTTGGCAATTCGAGTGCATTTGGGAGCTAGACTGGATCTGGACCGACCGGAATTCTTTGGGAATTCCGGTTTTTGCGCCTCTCAGGGCGCCCTACCAAGTAGTACGCGAACGGCTCTTTCGATGTGAGTGTGTTCGCCTTCCTGTACCCTTCCAAGGGGACGTTTCCAACCATACTCCTGTCCGTCGTTATGAATTACCAAACTTATACTTCTCGTCGAGAAACTGAAGCCGCCCGCTCCGAAGAGGAGGAGAAGAAGGCGATCCGTCCCGAATTGACGCCTGCCCAGAAGAAGCGGGCGGAGCTCATCAAGTCTGCCTTGAACCGAACGGCGCGCGAGCGTCGCATGGCGACGCATCGCTAGAGCTATTCGCGTCGATGGACCAGCGCAGCGCGCTGTAGGTCCCAAGGATTAGGTTCTTCTATTTCAGGTAGTCGTCTATGAAGGCGTCCTTGGCTGCGTGCGTGCCCGCGTCCCAGTGTTTGCGATCCTCTCCCTCGGGCCAACTGTGCGAGCGGTAGGTCACAGGATAGGTGATGACCTTGCCTTCGGCTTGGTTGAGCGCGGCGTAGATTGAGCTGGACGGGCAGGTTTGGTCGATGAGCCCGATCTCGGCCACGATGGTCGCTTGCGAGCCTTTTAGCAGGTGGGCTGTGTCGAAGTAGGGCACTGCTTCAAGGACTGCTGGCTTGCCTTTGCTCCAATCGATGGGTTGGGGCCAGCCACCTTTGCGTCCCACCAAGGGGCCGCCCCAATCGCACATGGCTGGGACGGTGACGACTGCGGCGGTTACGCGAGGATCGAGGCCGGCGGCGGCGAGGGCCTGTCCTCCGCCTTGGCTTTCACCGATGACGAGGATGCGTTTCCCGTCCCATTCGGGTTGCTGGGTCATGAATTCGATGCTGCGAAGCATGCGGAGGTACATGTCGCGGAAGTAGAAGGCGTCGCGGTCAGTGTTGCCTTGGTCCCAGTAGTTTTTGAGCAAACCGTTCTCTAGGTCCTCGTAGTAGGCTTCGTCCTCGTGGTTGAGCATGCCGTGGGCGTTGGTGTCGAGGGCGAGGGCGCCATTTCCGCGTTTGGCGAGGGCGAGGGCGTCCGTGGTGTTGGCGCGGCACCATAGGCCTTTCACTCCTGCGGCTCGGTATCGGATGACGATAGGAAGCGTGCTTGGCTTGGCATCGGCGGGCTTGGCTAGGATGGCTCGCAGGGGACGTGGGCCGGGGCTGTTGATTTCGACGTCGTAGGCTAGATAGCCTGAGTTGTCGGTTTCGAGTTCGATAGCGGTTTTGGAAACCTTGAGGCGGAGTTTTTGGGTTTTCGCTTTTTGCTTGGCCCAGTAGCGCTCGAGATCTTCGGGACGAGGGCTGCCGGGGAGTAGCTCGCTTGGCGCGACGATGATTCCGATCTTATCGCTCGCCTCGCCGCGCTGCGCCTCGAAGATGAGGCTGCCGGCTTCGTGGAAGGTGTATTCCAAGGTGTGCTGGTTGGCTCCGGGAGGGAGCGCTAGGCTTTGCTCGAGCACCTCGTGGTTGTTTTTCTGGATCTTGAGTTGGACAGGTGCGTTCTGTTCGCTGTCGACGGTAAGGGTGAGGGCTACGGTTTCGCCCTTTTCGTAGACGCCGTTCGCGTGGCTGAGGGAAAGCTCGATTCCAGCTGCGGAAAGCAGGGTGGGGAGAGCGATGAAAAGGGAGTAGAGGAAGACGTTTCTAAGCTTCATGGGTGGGCTGTTCCGGACCCTAGTGGGAGGTGGGAGCGGGTCAAATCGAGAGGCGAGGGACCTTGCTCTCCCTGATTAGCTTGAACCTTGGAGCGCGACTGCTGGGCTAGCTCGGCTTTGCGGGGCTCGGCTTCAGCCCTTGTTGGCAAGCTGGCCGCAGGCTGCGGCGATATCCTGGCCGAGGGAAAAGCGTCGGGTGACCTTGTAGCCGGAGTCTTGTAGGCGCAGCTTGAAGGCTTCGATGGTTTCAGTGTCGGAAGGGAGGAAGGACTTGTTGAGCGAGTAGTCCGGATTGTAGGGGATTAGGTTCACGTGGGCGTCGAGGCCTTGGAGGAAGGTGGCCACTTCGTCGGCGGCTTCGAGGCTGTCGTTGAGGTCCTTGAACATGATGTATTCGATCATGGCTCCGGTCCCGCGAATTTCCTCGAGCTGTTCCAGCATGGACCTGAGCTGGGCCATAGGGTAGCGATCGTTGATGGGCATCACGGCGCTGCGTCCTGTGTCGTTGGAACCGTTGAGGCTGAGGGCGAAGCCGACTTGGGGAAAGCGTTTGGCGAACTTGAGGATGAGGTCCGGTATCCCCAAAGAGGATACGGTGATGCGTTTCGGGGCGAAGTTGAAAACGTTTTGGGTGGTGAGCAGTTCGAGGGCTCCCATGAGGTTCTCGTAATTGCGCAGCGGTTCGCCCATGCCCATGAAGACGATGTTGCGTAGGTTGCGACCTTCGGAGGTGAGGATGCGGCCAGCCTGTACGACTTGGTCGAGGATCTCTTCGCGTTTTAGGTTGCGGAAGAATCCGAGCTCGCCGGTGGAGCAGAAGCGGCACTTCTCGGTACAGCCGACTTGGGAGGACACGCAGATGCTGGTGCGCCCGGTGGCTATGCGGAGGATGACGGTTTCGATCTTCTTGCCATCTTGGGTTTCGAAGAGCAGCTTGCTGGCCCCGTCGATGTTGGAATCGATGCGGGAAACAAGGGTCAGGTAGGAGGTTTCGAAATTGCTTTTAACGCTTTCGAGCACGGGCTCGTCCCAGCCCATTTCTTCGAGCGGCTGGAATTCGCGGAAGAGCAAGCGGTTGCTACGACGCAGCTCGCGATCTCCGAAGCCCTTGCGGCTGAGGTGTTTCGTGAGTTCCGTTATGTCGTAGAGCGAGTGTTTCATGTGGGTCTGTGTTTTGCGGCGCGGTTTCGAGCTTGGGAGGGGAATAGCTAGGAGAAAGCCGGGGGCAAGGATGTTTCGAGGGGACCGGGCCTTGGGCGGGGCGCTCGTCTGCCTTTTTAGGGGGCATGGGATGGCGCGCAGAATAATCCCAACGTCGATAT
>JBNKSG010000064.1:0-17955 GCA_050297195.1 Opitutaceae bacterium
GGCCCGTCGGCCGCGCATAGCTCACCCCATTGGTCGCCACCACCGGCAATCCCTCCGCCGTAGCCAAGTCCCGCAAGCCCGACAGCAAGCGTTCCTCACCCCGCTCCAGCCGCCGCTGTAGCTCCACAAACACATTCCCCTCGCCAAACACCTTCCGCAAAGTTCCCACTCGCGCCCGCATCCCATGCTTGTCACCACGATCCCAATACGGACGCAACACCCCCTCCTCGTCCCCCGTCAACGCCACCAATCCCTCGACTCGCCCCTCCAAGTCCGCCCAATCCAAACGCCCCTCGCCCTTCCTAATACCCTTTGTGGGTACCGAGCGAAGCGACACTCGAGGATCAACGAGACGAGACACGTGCTTGTCACGCGATAGCCCAACCCGATTCCCCAGGACCTCCCCCAAATGCATATCCGACAACAAGCGACACAGCCCCTGATACCCCGCCCGCGTCTTCACGATCACCGGCAACGCCGAGCCATCCGCCATCGGCAACTCGCAGCCCACAATCCCCTTCATTCCCAGCTCGCGACACGCCGCATGAAAGCGAGCCGATCCATAAACGCCGCCCCTATCGCACAGAGCCATGGCGCCCACGCCCCGATCCGCGCAAGCCTCCGCCAGCTCGTCCGGCTGCGACGCCCCCCGCAAAAACGAAAACGCCGACCGCCCATGCAACTCCACGTATCCTTCGCTCATGCTCGGATAAGGGGTGAATAGTGAGTGGTAAGTAGTGAATTCATAAGAATCCCGATCCGAGTCATCATCAAAACCATCTGCGTAAATCTGCGTCCATCTGCGGCCCCAAAAAGCACAACCAGCTTCGTGCCCCTTAGTGGGCAAAATAAATCAATAACGCCCCTCCACCTTCCATCCCTCAACGTCCTTACAAATCCGATACACGCCCCCCTTGTTCAGCTCCACATCCCACTCCACGCAATTCCAGCTGCCTTGCTCTTCCCACCAATGCCCCGAGTGCAGCCACGGCCCCCGCGCCGCCTTCACGAAGCCCGACACCCCCTCGCACTGTATCCAGACCGGCACCCGTCCCTGAAATTCCACCGCCGACTTCAACCCCGGCCGATACCGCCGCAGCGGCATGCCAAACATCCGCCCCAAATCCAGCTCGCCCACCGGCGGTACCGATGCCGGCAGCTCCTCCATCCGCACTCCATCCGGACGTCCGTCCTCCTCCAGCACCGGACGCCCCACCCGATCCTCGCCCACGATTCCCGCCAGCCGCGAAAGCGTCTGCGTAAAGCGATACGGATTCTTCAAGCTACTCTCAAACAAGCCCAGCTGCCGCTGCTTAAAATCAATAACCTCCAGCCGCAGCTCCATGCGAACCACCGGCGAGTCCGTCTCCACCTCCTCCAACCGAGCCGCCAACAAGGAAAACAAAGCCCCCTCATCACTCGTCGCCTCCGGCAGTTTCTGTTCCACCACGATCGGTTCCCCATAAGCCACTCCCAGCTCCACCCGAGCAAAAGCCGCCACCTTGTGGGCCACCCGCATCCGCACGCACAGCGTATCCAAGAAACGCCGCAACAAGAACAAAAGCGGATCCACCGAATCCACATCGTATTCAAATTCCCATGACTCCTCAAACTCCGCCGGCAGCTCCGCCACGCCAACCACCCGCTGTTCATGCCCCGTCACCCGATCCCAAAGCTGCAACCCCTCCATGCCCAGCCGTGCCCCTACCGCCTCTCGCTTCAGCTTGGCAAACGCCGACACCGTCCGCACCCCCCACTTCCCAAGCACATCCAAAAGCTTCTCCGAGCCGCCCACAGAGCCGATCGCCATCTCCCCCATAAAATCCTCCAACGGAACCAGTCTTGTGGGAGCGTGCTTGTCACGCGATTCCCCAACGTTTAATCGCGAACCCGCACCCTCCCATTCGCGACCAAGGTCGCTCCTACCTAAACCCACCACCCAAACGCTCCCCTCAGCCTGCACAACCGACTTCGCCGCCAAGCCCGCCACCACGCAACTCTCCGCCACACCGATCCCTACCCGCAAGCCCATGCCACCCAGTTCCGCTACGATCTGCCCGCAGCGTTCCAGCGACTCCTCCAGCTTGGCCCCCCGCAAGTCCACCAAGACTTCGCCCGCACCATCCCGCTCCACCTGCGGCGACAGCGAATAGGCCAGCGAAAAAAGCAAATCCTCCAGCGACGCCTCCGCCTGGGGCGAACGATGTCGCACCACCAGCTCCGGACAACGCGCCAACGCCTGCGGCACCGACAAGCCCGCCAATACGCCCTCCTGCTCCGCCCCCTCCGTCATCTCCAGCACCACCGGCTTCCGCGCCTCCGCATCCACCACCACAAGTAGGGCTGGCGCTTGCGCCACGCCGCAGAGTCCACCAGCCACAACCCGATCCCGCAGCGCGGGGCTTTCCTGTCTCGGCGAAGCTTCAGCGTAGACGGAAGCCCGCGTCCCCTCAACCCGATCAACAGCGACTCCCCCCGAGAAGCCATCCCCCCTCAAAACCGCCTGCAACGCCAACCTCGGAATCTGCAAAACAGCGAACATCCTACCGCTCCTCCGTATTCAATTTTAGACCACAGAAAGCGCAAAAGACACAAAACAAGCAGCATCCCTTTTTGTGATTTCTGTGCTTCTTGTGGTTAAATCCACAACTCTCGCTAAATCCACTCCTAACCATCACCCCACCGCTCTCCGCACCAATTGCGCAAAGCCGCCCCGCTCCTGCGTCCGCTTGCGCAACACCTCAAATTCCAAACCGCTCCCCAGCTCCCGCAGGTCCGCATCCATCGCCCCGATCCCGTAGGCCCGATCCAAACGCAGCCGCACCTGCGAGCTCGGGATCATCGGCCGCGGCGTAAACACGCACACATACGCCCCCGACCGCTCCGCCAAGCGCTGCAGGCGATACCAGTCCGCCGACTTCACCCGACGCAACTCCCGCTCCTCGCAGCCCCGCAAGTCCACCAGCACCATCCCCAGATTCTCGTCCCGCAGCAAAGCGTCCGCCACCTTCATGGCTTCCCCCGCGCTGCGGCACCGCGCCCACAGCAAATGCTCCAGCAGTTCCTCCGGCGACGACTGCGGATCGAAGCCATCCGCCCCGTCCACCAAAGCCGCGAAACGCATTGCCCGCCGCATGCCCGCCAGCAAGTGCAGCAACAGCACCTGCCCGCCCGAGCTAGCCCCGCTTTCCGCGATCTCCGTGAGCAACCCCGAGCGCAAGCCCCCATCCAGGGCTTCGTCCAATGAGTCGACACCCGTCCCTAAGGTTTCCGATTCAGCTCGCTCCGCGCGCTCAACTCCCAGCCCATCAAAGGCTTCCTCCAGACTGGCCGACTCCACATCTGCACGAGCGGTCGCCATGCCATCATTCCACTGCATCTCGGCGAGCCCGTCAACGTCCTGAAACGCCTCTAAACCGTCCAAACTCCTAGGCCCCTCATCCCCAAGAATTTGCCCCTCAAAAAAACTTATCTCGCCCGCTTCCGCCGTCACCCGCCCACCCTAACGCATCGCCTAGGACATCTATCGTCCTAAGCCCTGCTAAAAGCGGATGAAACACGACTCCTTTGGGCACAAAAAAAGGGCGATTGAAACCAATCGCCCTTCAGAAAAAAGATGTTTGTTCGCTGCTAATTAAGCGGTCTTACGGCGCTTCAAGAAGCCCAAGCCAAAGAGAGCTGCTCCGAACAATGCAAGCGTGCTACCAGAATCCGGAACGGGGTTAACCGTGATCTTCCAATTCTCAACTTCGCCTTGACCCAAATGACCCGTAGGGGCGAACCGCGAGTTGTAATCGTAATTTTCAGTCCATTGGTCTTCCCAAGCGTTACGGTCCAGAGTCAACGATTCGCTACAAGTAACACGGCCTCTCAGCGAAAGACTGCCAACATACGAAGCATCGATCAAGAAGCTGCCCGAAGTAAACGAGTAGTTAGCATCGCTAACGACGTTCGCGCCTCTGGTCACGCCATCTCCCGCCTCGGAACGATCACCTTCAGGTAACAATACCTCTTCATAGATGAGTACGTTGCTATCTTCTGCGAAACTTCCGTTTTGATCCCAATCGATCCACGCCTTGAGATGGTCTGCGTAGTGAGTGCCAACATGGTCTTTGTGCATGTTGAACTGGAACTGAACCGTCTGCCCGACCGTCAAGTCCTCACGTCCCCAAGTGGACCCACCATCAACGCTCCAACGGATGCCGTATGAATCGGATTCGCTGTCGATAGCGAGCTCCTGCCACTTCGTTGTGTCATGGCTCGCATCGCCATAAGACGCGTCGATAGAAGGAACGCTAACAGCATAGCCGTACGAACCTATAAATAGGAGTGATGTCAAAAGTAGTGACGATTTCATGAATGATGTGTTTTTGTGTTTTATGTTGTTGGAAGCTTGAATCGCTTCAAGCGGCTCCCCTTTTAGCAATCACCGGGCCAAAAAGCGGCAACCGGCCCAAAGACCTTACATCAAACTGAATATCAACACATTGTAAGAATACTCAAAATCAAATGAGTAATAATCGGCATTTCGATTTTGTAACGAAAAAGGACACAAAAACAGATTCTTACAAAATGCATACGCTCCCGACCTTACTCAGGAGCTCCTCTCCGACTCACCTCTTCCTCGTCCAACTCGCACTAGAAATCCCCAAGTCCAAGGCCCTGCCAAGCTTGCTAAGAGATCCGATACATCAGCAGACGAGACCTCTCCTCCCCCTTCCCAATTCGATCCCTCCCGCGACAGGCAGCAAGGCCCCAAGCCCTCACGACCGACCCTCAAAGAAAGGTTTACACCGCGCCGACTTGCACTTTCCTTCCCGTTCGTGACTCAGGTTCTCCTCTCCGTTCCCCCAGCAGCCTCCCAGCCATTCGCCGAACTAGCGAAAAAGCCCGCCCCGCGCTTCTTCGCGGCCCACGATCCCGCCGGCAAAAAGCTCGGCTCCGGAGCAGGCTCGGCCCACCTTATCCACGCAGCGTGGCAAGAACACGGCCAAGGAAAATCCTTCGCCGACTGGGCCGCCGAAGACAAACGCATCCTCCTGCACGCGGGCGGTCAAAGCCGTCGCCTTCCCGCCTACGCCGCTCCCGGCAAAGCTCTCATCCCGGTCCCGATCTTTCGCTGGATGAAAGGCCAACGCCTCGACCAAACCCTCCTGGACCTCCAGCTCCCCCTGCTCGAAAAACTCCTCGACCGCGCCCCCTCCAAGCTTCGATGGCTGATCGCGTCCGGAGACGTACTCGTTTGGAACGAGGATGACATCGGCCCCCTCCCTGACGTGGACGTCCTCTGCGTCGGACTATGGAATACTCCCGAACGCGCCTCCAAGCACGGCGTCTTCTTCTCCAAGCGCGAGACCCCTGACCAACTCGACTATATCCTGCAAAAGCCAAGCGTAGGGGAAATCAACGAACGCTGCACCGACAACCTCTTCCTGCTCGATATCGGCATCTGGCTCTTCAGCGACCGAGCCATCGAGCTGCTCATGAAACGCTCCGGCTACTGGGAAGCAGACGAGCCGAGCGAACCAGAGCAATGCCCCGGATACGACCTCTACGGGGACTTCGCCCTCAACCTCGGCAACAAC
The DNA here is from genome assembly GCA_050297195.1 of Opitutaceae bacterium. Classification (GTDB taxonomy): domain Bacteria; phylum Verrucomicrobiota; class Verrucomicrobiia; order Opitutales; family Opitutaceae; genus Pelagicoccus. The sequence continues at coordinate 5,586 of JBNKSG010000064.1, forward strand.
CCGAGCACCACCGACCCAGAGATCAGCGAACTGAGCTGCGGCCTGCTCGACCTCCCCAACGGCGAGTTCTACCACTTCGGCACCAACGACGACATCATATCCTCCGCCCTCGCCCTGCAAAACCGGGTCAACGACCAACGCCGCATCCGCTCCCCTCTCATAAAGCCGCACCCCTCGATCTTTATCCAAAATGCGGATACAAGCTGCCAGCTCGCCCCCGAAAACCAAAACATCTGGATCGAAAACGCCCACATCGGCTCAGGCTGGAAACTCACATCCCACCACGTGCTCACCGGCATTCCCCAAAACGATTGGCAACTAAATCTCCCCAACGGGACCTGCCTCGACTTCGCCCCCATAGGTAGCGAGCAACACGTTGTCAGAACTTACGGATACGACGACATCTTCAAAGGAGCCGCCAACGCCAGCGAGACCCAATATTGCAATCGCCCACTCGCCACGTGGCTGGACGAGAGAGAACTATCCCTCGCAGACCTCGGCATCTCGCCCGAAACCGACCTCCAGTCCGCAGCCCTCTTCCCCATACTTCGCACAGACGAAATCACCTCCAAATTCCTCGAATGGCTGCATCAAACGGAGCCGACATCAAAACCAGAACTCCGCGAAACCTTCATCAAGGCCCAAAGACTCTCCGCCGAAGACATCGCCACCCAAGCCGATCTCAAGAAATCCTTCGCCCAACGAAGCGGGCACTTGAGCGACTCCCTCCCCACCTTGGCGCAACACGCCCAACGCAGCGTATTCCACCAGATAGACTTATCACACGCCGCCACCCTCTTAGCGCCCACCACACACCCGCTGCCGCAAAACTCCCCCGACGCGAACCAAGCCCTGCTCCCCTATCTGCACGACCAAATGTTTCGGGCCGCGGTTTCCCGCCAAAGGAACCAAGAGTTTTCCCACTACGAAACCTCCGCCTTCAGCGCCCTCAGCCAAGCGATCATCACTCCCTTCAAGGGCAGCACCCCCCTTCCTCGGAATAGCTCACAGAAAGACCAAGTCATCTGGGGACGCTCGCCCGCTCGCCTCGACCTCGCAGGCGGCTGGAGCGACACCCCGCCCTATTGCTTCTTCTCCGGAGGAAACGTCACCAACGTGGCCGTCGACCTCAACGGACAACCGCCCGTGCAAGTTTTCGCCCGCGTCTGTCAGGAGCCGCACATCGTAGTGCATTCCATCGACCTCGGCGTATCCGTAACCTTGACACAGTACGAAGAGATCGACGCTTACGCCCAACTCGAGTCCGGCTTCGCCATCGCCCGAGCCGCCCTTGCCCTCGCCGGATTCCACCCGGACTTCCAATCCAAGCAATCCTTCCCCACCTTAAAAGCCCAGCTCCAAGCCTTCGGCGGCGGAATCGAAATATCCCTCCTCTGCGCCCTTCCCAAAGGCTCCGGACTCGGCACCAGCAGCATTCTCTCCTCCACCTTGCTCGGCACTCTCTCCGATCTCTGCAGCCTCGACTGGTCCGACACCGAGATCGGCCGACGCGTGCTCGCCCTCGAGCAAATGCTCACCTCGGGCGGCGGCTGGCAAGACCAGTTCGGAGGTATCCACCGAGGACTCAAGCTCCTGCAGACCAAGCCCGGCCTCGAGCAAACGCCCGAGATCCGCTGGCTGCCCGAGCAAACCTTAACCGACCCGCAAAACGCCAGTTGCTGCCTTCTCTACTACACCGGAGTCACCCGAGTGGCCCGTAACATACTCGCCGACATCGTACGCGGCATGTTCCTTAACAAAAAGGAAGTGCTCGGGATTCTGGATACGATCAGCCAACACGCCATCCATACCGCCCGCATCGCTCAAAAAGGCTCCTACAGCGAGCTCGCCGATTGCGTCCGCCAATCCTGGCAATTAAACCAAGCCCTCGACTCCGGCACCAATCCAGCCGTCATCCAAAAGATGCTCGCCCCCATTTCCGACTGGGTTGCCGGCATGAAGCTCCTCGGAGCCGGCGGCGGCGGCTATTTGCTGATCATGGCCAAAGACCCACAATCCGCCGCCCCCATTCGCAACTACCTGGATACAAATCGCCCCAACGCCGAAGCCCGCTTCGTCGACCTCTCCGTATCCCAGACCGGCCTCCGCATCACCCGCAGCTAATTAAAGCCGCGACTACAAAATAGCGGAAACCATCTTCCGCTAACTGCGGCGCCTCCGCATCCACCACCACAAGTAGGGCTGGCGCTTGCGCCACGCCGCAGAGCCCACCAGCCACAACCCGATCCCCGTAGCGCGGAGCTTTCCTGTCTCGGCAAAGCTTCAGCGTAGACGGAAGCCCGCGTCCCCTCAACCGGATCAACAGCGCCCCCCCCCGCCCGAGAAGCACCCCCTCTCAAAACCGCCTGCAACGCCAACCTCGGAATCTGCAAAACAGCGAACATCCTACCGCTCCTCCGTATTCAGATTCAAACCACAAGAAGCACAGAAATCACAAAAAAGCTCACCCACACAGAGCAGCATACTTTCTGTGAATTCTGTGAATTCTGTGTTCTCTGTGGTTAACAAAGCACCTGCCCCTCCTGCACCTTCGCTTTCTACGCAAACCATCACCCCAACCGTTCTCCGCACCTTGCAGCACCGCAAGTCCACCAGCGCCATCCGAAGTCCACACAAACACAGACGAAGACAACGCTCCATCGCCCCCCCCTAGCGATGAACGCCATCCTACATCAATAAAGAACACCCGCTCGCTTTGCTCGTTCGATCCGGCCTGCACCCGGCAAGGATCGCTTCGCGCCAAGATTCGAACAAAGAAGCACCAACAAGCCGTAACGATCCTCGCCGACGCAGTCGGATCCTCGCCCGCAGCGAAGCGGAAGGATCCTAGCGAAAAACAAGCGTTGCATGAAACAGTTAAAAGACGATGGCGACTCTTCCGTCGAATGGATCGATCTTCGAGACATAAACGCCCCGAACTTCGATGGCGACACAATCTTCCAGTCCGACGCCTACAAACGCTGCCACCAAACCGTACTCGAATCAGACGGCCTCCTCCTCGCCATACCAGTCTACAACTGGGGATGCTGCGCCGAACTGAAAAGTCCGTCGAATACATCGCCTCCGCTCCTTCCGACGGCTCCATAAAAGGAGCGTCTTCGACAAGGTCGTAACGATCGTCAACTCAGCAGGACTACCGCACAGCTACATGGCATCTCAATCGCTTGTCTCCTCGCTCCTTCTCGACTTCAAGTACCTCATCACCCCCCTACTACAACATATACGTGCACAACCGGCACTGGAAAGAGAATCAGCCGATAAATGAAGCAAGTGCCCGGATAAAAAAGTCGATGAAAGTATTTACCGAACTCATCGAATTGTTATCAAACGGAAGCTACCGATCTGGTTGGGAGATATAATACGACTTGCCCAGCCCTCCAACTCGATCCGACCCCATGTCCCAAGCCCTGCTCTCCTTCGCCCTTCTCGCCGTCGCCTTCACTCAAGGCGGAGTCCTTGACCCCGCCAAACTCTACGGCGAATGGCACCACGCCTACGAATTACCCGACGGCCGGACCTACGAGGGCTACACTGTCTATCGGGAGGACGGCACCTTCTCGGACAACTCGACGATTCTCTACGATGGACAAGAAATCGATAGAATCTGGATCGAAGGAACCTGGGAGTTGAACGGAAGGCAAATGACCTACAAAGGAAAAGTGATCGGACACCCACCCCTTCCCGAGGAACAACCCGACGTGACTTGCGAGATCACCGAAATAACCGAGGACAGGTACTCTTTCAAATCTCCCGTCGATGGAAGCATCCAGCACGAGACAAGAGTGAGATAGACCTCCCCCGTCGTTACGCAAAATGAGACAAGCTAAATGGAGGGAGTTCACAAAAGGAGCCGCCTACGCAGCAAGCCTAGTCGCAATCGCTTACATTGGGATTCAATTCCTCCTATCACGAATGGAGCTTGCGTCCGCTTTGGACAAAGCCTTCGCACGACAAGGAAAAGGCATCATCTATAACGCCCTCGGGAAGTCCCTAGAAGATGCGATCTCCCACCTGGACCAACCAGACTCCATTGAACCCCTCAGGACCGAGGAGCAACTCGCCTACTGGAATTACGACCCTATCCTCCTACAGATCCATTTCCATAAAAACCGAGCACTTCGAGTCGCCTATTTCACAAAACACCAGCCCACGAAAAACCTACTCGTTCAAGAAATCCTCAACCACTTCAGCGAAGATAGCCCCTGGCAAAGAAATACCCTCGTTCAAGACGGTATGAGCAAAACCTTTATAGTAAATATCCACACGGAAACTACCATCGTCGAACAGGACAACGGCGTCCTTCTCTACAGCTTCAACCCGCAAAAAACAAAGCGTTGATACTAACGCATCAGACACAGGAAGCCTCCTGCAAAGACAGGTTTACCCAAACGGCCGCCGCGATGAAGCCCACCCCATGACCACGATCCACAGAATCCAATCTTCCGCAAAGCGGAATCCCTGCTGATATGAAAAGCTCGAGCTTATCAAATCCAAAGAGTGAACCCCAACGTAAACCTGCACATACGTAAACACGATCCAATCCATGGCAATCCGACTCACATTTCTCTCCCTTCTCATCACTGGTCTTGTTACGAACATAGGGGCAGCCCCAACCGCCCCTCTCCCTCCTCGTACGGCCCACAGCCAACTTGAAACCGGGATCTACCATATCGAGGTCGACTCTCGCTCGCCGAGCGCCGCAGACGAGCGAGACGCGATAAACCTCTGCGATGCATTGATTGCCCAGATAGCCGATGAAGGTGACTACGAGATTATGGCTTGGCGAAAAAACCAGTACGAAACCGCAGAAGGCAGCCGATTTACCGGAACCTCCCACTCCATTGTCATCTGGACTGCGAAGAGCAGCAAAACCTACTCAGAAGCTTATTTGAAATATATGGGCAAAGCGGTACCCGATCAAAACAGGAGCCGCAACAAGAAGCCAACGCAACAACCATGATTCCCGACTAAATCAGTCACTATCACCTGACTGGTCGCGAGCCATTTCTGCCCCTCTCGGACTTAGGGGGAAATATTGATCACCCGGTTTTCGTCCAGATGCTCAACAAGCACAAAACGGATTCTGGATACAACAGGTGCTTCGGAAAAAGTATCTGGAGATGAGAATGAGGCAACACCCACCCCCTTCCTAGAAGGAACGGATTTTGATGGCGACACCCCAGGAACTGTCCTTGCGGTAGTAATCGACGAGATCGCTATTGTATCCGTATCGGTACCACAGCGAGGTGTACTTAAATCCGAGCTCGAGGCGAGCCGTGATGCGCTCGAAGGGATCGTTGTAGCCGGTCCTTAGCTCGAGCATGATCTCGTTCGCGTCAAAAAGCCAATCGAGACTCTTGGACTGATACCGAATACTGGCTCTCAACCCGTCGACCTTGTTGCGGCGGATCTCCCCATCGTAGCGAGCGAGCCATTCGTCGTCGTTTTCCCAGAGATTATATTCCTCTGCCCCATCCTGCAAAATGCCGTCCTTCAGGTAGTAGCGACCGTCCAGCATGAGAAAGAGGCGTCCTGTATCGATCCTCCAACTACTAGCCCAACGAGCTCCCAAGTAGTCCCAGCCACGGCTGAGCTCGTCGCGAGCGATACTGGCATCGCCATCGACGAGGAGATACTCTTGCTTCAAAGCCTCGAAACGCGTACGGCCAAGAGCCTCCTCCTCGGGCGTTTGCGGATCCACCAAGTCTCCGATGCGCTGCCCATTCGACTCGTGCCCATAGGAGAGTTCGAAATAGTCATGCAGGCTATAGCCAACGTCTTCATGTGTGGTGAGGTCGCGGCGCTTTTGCCACCAGCGGGCGCTGAGCAAGGGGTTGAAGCGTTTTCCCACCACCGGCGAGGATTCGCGGGTACCAATGTACTGCCCAGCCCGACCGCTGAAGGCCAGGTAGAGGCGAGGCTGGTACGGAAACATGTCCGGTGCCTCGTACTCTTGGCCTTCGACCGGAAACTTGTTGCTGGGATTCCAGGACTCCCAGGGGAAGAGGATCGACGCGGGCGTAATGACGGAAAGCGAAAAATCCAAATACGCCTGATCGTCTTGGTCGAACGTATATCCGACGTAAAGCGGCTCGTACGTTCGCACGACGTCCTTCCAGGAAGGCGGATCGGCATCCATCGTTTCCAAGGCATTCGTTTCGACCTGAGATTGTGCATAGCTAGTGGGTGCAGCGACCAGAGCGAAAACTGCGAGAATGGAACAGGCTCGTTTCATAAACAGTTAATTGAGGTATTCACGCGCCGGGTACAACCCCAGAAACGCTAGACACGCTTAACGGTGACAAGGGTGAGATCGTCGTCGTAGGTCTTTTTCCCGCTAAATCCGCGCAAGGATTCGAGCAACCGGAGACTCACTTCCTCCGCGTTGCCTTTTCGGTTCGCCTTGACGGAATCAGCAAGCCGAGCCGCCGAAAATTCTTTGCCGCATCCGTTGGAGGTTTCGATAACGCCGTCCGTGAAAGCGACGAAGATATCGCCTTCCCTGAAGGGCACCGTCTTTTCCTCTAGGAAATCGCTGAACGGCTCGTCGGGCACCAAGCCGACTGGAAAACCTTCGCTATCCGGAAACGACGCAAACGATACGCCTCTGGCATGATCCGTCGAGCAAAGCAAAGGTCGCTCATGTCCCGCGCGAGCGAAGGTGATCTGCCCTTCCTCCAAATCGATGACCGCGTAAAGCACGGTCACGTAGGTGTCGCCTTTGATCTCGTCAATGACCGCTTGGTTCAGCTGCCGCAAAACCTCGAAGGGCGAATCTTCGATTTGAGCGATTCGGTGCAGGTTCGTTCGGCAAATCGCCATGACGATGGAAGCGGGTATCCCCTTTCCCGATACATCCGCCACCGCGATGCCAATCTTCTTCTGGTTTAATGGAATCACATCGTAGAGATCACCGCCGATCGTGTGGGAAGATACGTACTGAGCATCGATCTGCAGCCCCTCGATGCGCGGCAAGACTTGGGGAAGCAGCATCAGCTGGATGCTGCGGGCCAGTCCGAGGTCTACGTCGATCTGCTTGCGCTCCAACATCAGGGTCAGGAAGGTGTTGTTGCGAATGGCAATGCCAGCCTGCTCCGCAAGGGACTGCACTACGGATTGGTCGGTATCGGTAAAGGGTGCCCCGTCGGCCGAATTGCAAACCGCGAGCACGCCGAGCACTTCGTCGCGAAACACGATCGGAGCGCAGATCGCCGTGGTCACGCTCAGCGAGGAATCGCTGTGCCGCACCAAGCGCTCGTCCGTACGGCCGTCCTTGATGAGGATCGTCCGCTTCGTCCGATAGGCTTCGCCAGCCACACCCTCGGAAATCGGGAATTCTTCCGTCTTGAGGACGCTTTCGATAAACTTGGCTCGGGTCGCAATCTTGTCGCGCACGTGAGGCGGCAAGGGCCGATGAGGGGGGAAGAGGCCTTCCGACGCTACGCTCCGCAAAGTGTCGCTGTCTGTTTTTTCGAATACGCAGGCGCTCAAGGCTCCGGTGCTCACCACTGCTGCGTGCACGATACGCTGGAAAAGCTCCTCCTTGCTCAACTCGTCGCCCAAAGCCTGCACCATCTCGTGCATGAAGTCCGCCACGATAAGCTTCTCCTGCTGGGTCAGCTGGGCGCGCTCGAGGTACTCGGAGCTGCGTTTGACCTCGCGAAAGTAGAGCCAACCGAAAAGGCAGCCGACAATGATCAAAACGAGAGGAAACAACAGGCTCATGGGGAATGCGACAGGCGGGGTAGCTCGCGTTAGGACAGATGGGGCCAGCTGGCGGATTCCGGATCGACGCCGCGTAAGCTCGGGCGTCGTCGGGGGTCCTGCCTCGAGCCCAGCGTCGCGGATGGCGGCGGGCCAAGGAGCCACTGGCTGGGAGTAGTTAAGGGCGCGCGAATCCTCATTTCAAAAAGACGAACGCGGGGGGCCAATAGCGACTAGCCTTCGTCCTCGACCCGGTTTTTCAGGTAAGCGATGACATCTTGGAACTTCTCCTGGTTGTCCGAATCTGCAGCGACCAGGTTTTCGTGCGCCTCCAGGCAGAGACGGGCATTCTCCAGCTCGTTGAGCTGCTTGGCGTTGAGAGCTGTGGTAGCCCCGACTCCGGAAGCGAGGCCTTCCTTACCAGCGTCGACAGTCGCGATGCGGTGAAGCCCGAGGTTCTTGACCAGCTCGAGATTTCGGTCGTTCAGGCGGGAGAGCACCAGCGAGCCCTTCGGCTCCAAGCGACGCAGCTCTAAGGCGCACCCAGCCAGGACGCCGAGGACTGTACTGTCCATGCCCGTACACTGGCTGAAATCGAATACGAAATCTCTCTTGCCGGCCGCGTAGGAGTTCTTGAGGAATTCCTTGAGCGGCACTACATTTTGGAAAGAGGCACGACCGGCGATCCGCACTGCAACGGGAGAGGAGTAAGGATCAACTAAAAAAACAGGATTGTCTTCTGGCATGACTTCGAAACGCGCTGAATGGAATAACGCTGCTGGCGACTTACAGTGATTAGTTGGCCGCTTTAATGATTTCCCTTAAGACATACGGGAGAATACCTCCGTTGCGAATATATTCTACCTCAATATCGGTATCAACGCGCACCTTCATTTCCACTTCGTCAACATCTCCGTTGGCGCGTTCAATGACGGCGGTGAGGGATTGGCCGGGTTTGAGATCGTCGCCTAGCCCTGGAAGGGAGACGATTTCGCTGCCGTCGAGGCCAAGAGACTGAGCGCTTTGGCCGTCGAGGAACTCGAGCGGGAGCACGCCCATGCCGATAAGATTGGATCGATGGATACGTTCGTAGCTGCGGGCTACGACCGCCTTGACGCCGAGTAGGTTCGTCCCTTTCGCCGCCCAGTCGCGTGAACTGCCCATGCCGTAGTCGATTCCGGAAAAAACGATGAGCGGAGTCCCGCGCTCCTTGTAGGCCTGGCAGGCATCGAAGATGGTGGCGGGCTCGCCTTCCGGCATGATTTTGGTGAAGCCGCCTTCCCTGCCCTCGGCCATGAGGTTCTTGACCCGCACGTTGGCGAAGGTGCCGCGGGTCATGATGAGATCGTTACCGCGACGGCTGCCGTAGGAGTTGAAGTCCTTGGGCTCGACTCCACGCGACCGCAGGAAGGTGCCGGCGGGAGTCTCCGGCTTGAAAGCGCCGGCAGGAGAAATGTGGTCTGTGGTGACCGAGTCGCCGAGGATGGCCAGCGGGCGCATGCCCTTGATCGGCTCGATGCTGCCAACCTCCATAGAGAAGCCGTCGAAGAACGGCGGACGGTGGATGTAGGTGGAGCTGTCGTCCCAATCGTAAAGGTCGCCGGTGGAAGACTCGATCTTGAGCCACTCCGGGTTGGCGCTGGCCACGTCGGAATACTGCCGCTGGAACATCTCGGGCTTTAGCCCCTTGGCGATGGCCGCTTCGATCTCGGCGTTGGTCGGCCAGATGTCCTTCAAGTAAACAGGGTTGCCATCCTTGTCGTTGCCGAGCGCATCTTCGAAGAGGTCGATGTCCACGCGGCCCGCGAGAGCGTAGGCGACGACGAGCGGCGGCGACATCAGGAAGTTGGACTTGATGGAGCCGTGTACGCGAGCTTCGAAATTGCGGTTGCCGGAGAGAACCGACGCAGCCACGAGCTCACCCTTGGCGATCGCGGCTTCGATCGGGTCGGCAAGCGGTCCGGAATTTCCAATACAAGTGGTGCAACCATAGCCCACGAGGTTGAAGCCGAGGGCGTCGAGCGATGATTGGAGGTCGGTCTCAGCGAGGTAGTCAGTGACCACTCGGGATCCGGGAGCGAGGGAAGTCTTGACCGTTGGAGCGACAGTAAGCCCCTTCTCCACCGCCTTCTTGGCAAGAAGACCTGCGGCCAGCATGACGCTCGGGTTCGAAGTGTTCGTGCAAGACGTGATAGCTGCGATCAGTACCGAGCCGTGTCCGATTTCATGACCGTTCATCTCGTCATCGGACTCAACCGCGACCTTCGTATCGCGATCCGCAGCGGAGCGACCGAAACCGCCATCCGCCACGCTCTTGGTAAAGAGGTCTCCAAAAGCGCCTTTGAGGTCCTTCACGTCGATACGATCCTGCGGACGCTTCGGTCCGGCGACCCCCGGCTCAATGGTGGACATGTCGAGATCCACGACCTGCGTGTACTCGATTTCGCCAGCGGCGGGGATGCCGAAGAGCTTTTGGGCCTCGAGGTAAGCCTTGACCGAGGCGACGTGCTTCGGGTCGCGACCTGTCGCTTCCAGATACTGGAGAGACTTTTCGTCGACGGGAAAGTAGCCCATGGTCGCCCCGTATTCAGGTGCCATGTTAGCAATGGTACCACGATCGGCGAGAGAAAGGTTGCGGGCGCCTTCTCCGTGGAACTCCACGAACTTGCCGACCACCTTCTGCTCGCGGAGGAGTTCGGTGATGCGAAGCGTGAGATCGGTCGCGGTCACGCCTTCCTTCAGGGAGCCGGTAAGATTCACCCCGATCACTTCCGGCGTGAGGAAATAGACGGGCTGTCCGAGCATGCCGGACTCCGCCTCGATTCCGCCCACTCCCCAGCCAACGACGCCAAGGCCGTTGATCATAGTCGTGTGGGAGTCGGTTCCCACCAAGGTGTCCGGGAAGAAGACCTTTCCGTCCTCGACATCCTTGCTGTGGACGACCTTCGCGAGGTACTCGAGATTGACCTGGTGGACAATGCCAATGCCCGGCGGTACGACTTGGAAGGTGTCAAAGGCTTGCTGGCCCCACTTGAGGAATTCGTAGCGCTCCATGTTGCGCTGGAATTCGATGGCCATGTTTTGCAGGAAGGAATCCGCAGTACCGGACTTGTCGACCTGTACGGAGTGGTCCACTACGAGGTCGACCGGCACCAGCGGCTCGATCATCGAAGAGTCCTTGCCTAGGTCCGCCACGGCAGAGCGCATGGCAGCAAGGTCGACCAGAAGCGGGACTCCCGTGAAGTCCTGCAGCACGATACGCGATAGAACGAAAGGAATCTCAACCTTGGCTGGGTCCTTCGCCTCCCAGTTCGCCAGCATCTTGACGTCCTCCTCCTTGACCCGCTTGCCATCGCAATTGCGAAGCACCGACTCAAGTACGACTCGAATGGATACAGGAAGCTTGGAAATGGGACCAACGCCACTCTCTTCCAAGTAAGGAAGCGAATAGTAGTACGATTTCCCTTCGAGGCCTGAGTCGAACGTTTTCAGAGAGTTCAGCGGATTGGGAAGGTCATTCATGAGTATCGCGTCGGTCTTTTTTGGAAAAGAGGATTGGATCTTAAAAACAGGGAATTTCCCAAATCGGAAACGCCGCAGTACGCAGCGTAAACCGCGCCCTACGCAAGCGCTGCCTTAATCGCAGCAAAGTCCGGGAGCTGCTTCGGGTCGTCGCTCGATTCCGAGTAGATCACTTCGCCATCCTTGTTGATGACGACCGCAGCGCGCTTGGAAACACCCTTGAAGCCGAGAAGGTCTTCGAAGAGCACGTCGTAGGCAGCGGAAACTTCCTTGTTGAAATCGCTGAGGAGCGGGAAGTTCAAGCCATTCGCCTTAGCAAAGGCCTCCTGCGAGAAGGGGCTGTCCACGCTGATGCCATAGACCTTGGCGTCGAGAGTGGAGTAGTCTGCGAGCGAATCACGGATATCGCAAAGCTCAGCTTCGCAAACGCTCGTGAAAGCAAGCGGGAAAAAGAGAAGCACGGTCGCGGAGGAACCGTAGTTTGCGCTCAAAGTGACGTCGGCCAAACCGTCGTCGTTTTTACTCTTCAAAGTGAAATCAGGTGCCTTAGTGCCAGTCGCGATTGCCATAGTCTTGGTGTGTTTTCGTTGGATGTAATTAACGAGGAATCGAAGAGCATTGTGCTTTCCCATATCGGGGCAAATCGAAAGTGGGAGGAATCTGGGGAAAACAATGAGATTTAGGGCATACGTCGGGAAGAATCCCCAACAACCATCGGTTCAAGCCCTCAAGACGATCTCTCGCAAAGACCTAGCGGAGAGGAACGCAGCAGCTATAGGGCGTCATCGCCTCCGAGTAGGGCTCCAACAACACCTTTCCGCACGGTGGGGCGTTCGGGGCGGCGAAACCTCCATAAACGCACAGCTTTTTGAGGGCAGGCATTCGCCTGCAACAACACAACGCATGAGAAACGCTTCAACTGCGGATCGTAGGCTCATCACTGGCGAGCAGGAGCGCCGCCCAGGCGCACAAAAAAGAGGATGGCAAAAACTCGCCATCCTCTTCTTGAAAATTGGACCCGTTCGTTTCTAGCTGATCATCGCCTCGCGAGGCGGAGCGAACTTCGTCAGGTTGATCCCCTTCACAGCTGCCTTGTATTCATCCATATTAGGAATTCGTCCAA
>JBNKSG010000065.1:0-17658 GCA_050297195.1 Opitutaceae bacterium
TAACTGCAATCGACTCCGCCTCGGCGTAATTCACCATGAAGATCTCAGTGACAGGTGGCTCGAAGTCAAGTGTGTCACGGCTAACGATCTTGATAATAGAACCTTCCTCGATAAACGTATAACCAACCGGATCGAGAACGACAGAGTAGATCTGGCGCCAAGTCACGTCGCGAAGCTTGATAGAAGTGGTTCCAACAAGCGTATCGGGTACGACGAGGTTCAAGGTGTACAAGTCCGCCACGTTACGAAGCACCGTGCGAATCTCTTCATTCGGATAGTCAACCGAGATGAGATCGGACGCGTCCAGCGTCATATCGTTTCCGATAGGCGATGCAAAAGAGTCGTCGATAGCCGAAACGCCATTTTCCTGCTCAGCAGTCTCCGCTTCGCTGGCATTGCGATTTTCAAATAGACGATCAATATCCGTGATACGAGGTCCGGAAGCCTCCTCTTCCTTAGCAGCTGGAGCTGACTTCTCGAGACCATCACGAACACTTCCCGCAGGAGGAGCTTCCTGTCCAAACAGAGCAGGTACACCAACAGCGATCGCAGCCGCTGCCATTGATATAATAATATTGGATTTCATATAACGCATTTACTTAAGTTTTAGTTGTAGTTCCGAATCACCACGGCGGATTGTATACGTAGATCCAGTGATTTCAGTTATGGTGACGTTGTATTCAACGTCATTGAATGTGACTTCCAATTCGGAACCCACCTTCAGTTTTTTCTCTTTGAAGATTAGATAGAAGTCTCCACCGAACATGAAGATGCCAGTTGGATTTACGTAGTTTGAAAGCTCGAGCAGGAGTTCCTCATCCGACAATGCGACCTCTGCCTGATTCCCTTCCGCAGCGACCTTTTTGCCGAGGTCTGGCACGAAGGGGCTTGGAGCCCTTGCTACCAATGCCTCATCAATAGGACGGACCTCGTTCGTCAGGAGACTGCGAACTTTATCTAGTTTTTCAGAGCGTTCTTCACCCGACATGATAGCGGCTTGGGTCGAGCTAGCCAACAAGAGTAGTCCAATCGCGGATACTGCTATACCTTTAAATACTTTCACTATGATTTCCTCCCAAGAACATTGATAGAAAGTCGCATTTCGACCTCCGGTGCCCCGACTCTAGTCTTCGCATCAATGATGGAAAAACCATTAAGCGTAGCGAACGCGTCGCCCCCCTCGATCTCCCTCAAGAATGAGAGCACTTCCGAGTAGGTTCCTCGCACGCTCATATCGTAAACAATTTCTTGATACGGCGATTGCTCGGCTTTCTTGCGGGCTTTCTTGTTTCGCTTCCCGTCCGGGAGCGGCTTGATGATCTGCTGAATACTCGCCATCTCCACGCCCGTTGCAGATTCGATCTGGTAGAAGTAGCGCTGGTTGGTAGCGAGGTCCTCCGGCGAAAACAACCGAGACTCCACCTCCGCTTGCATCGCCCTCATCTCCTCAAGATCTCCTTCTATATCAGATCCAAACTTCAAGTTCTTCAGGATACGAGAATATCGCACAGTGAGATCGTCATAGTCTGCCGCTAGCCGGGTAATCTGGTCGTTCCTCACGAAATAGACCCCCAGACACGCAACGGCGACCGTCGAACAAATCGCAATCACGTAATTCTTTTTCAAATACGACAAGATCGATGCAAAGGTCATTTCTTTCCCTCCTTTTTCGTTACTTCGATACGGAAGGCAAAGCCATCGCCTCTTGCCCCGCGCTCAAGCGATGTCAGCTTGTACTCGTCCAACAGTCCTTGCAGCACGTCAGCCTCCTCAATCGACTTCAAATAATCGTCCACAAGACGCGAGGCCTCCTCGGCAGATACGAGGACACTGCCCTGGATATTCGCGAGCCCTTCGGAGTACTCGACTCGATCGAGGTACATGCCATCAGGCAATCTTGACGAGAGGCTCAGCATAAAATCGCTGGCGATAAGCCGGTCGCTTTTGAATTCGACGACTTCACTCAGCGTGCGGTTGCTGTTCATAAACTCTGCGTTGAGCTTAACCTTCTCGTCATGCCGCGTTTCATAGGTGGCGATCTCCGCCTCGAGTTCTTGGACATCCTTGCCAATATTCATGGCTCGGTATTCCTGAAAGAGGATGTACACGGAAAAGATGCCGGCGACAGCGATCGCGAAGGCGGGAAGAAAGAACTGCGTGCGAACCGCCCGTAGGTCGGGAAGCGATTCGTAGTCACGGAAATTGGGACGCCAGCTGTAGCTGCGAGCCGAAGAGGACTTTTTGGGTAGCTTGATCATGACGCCCCTCCCTTTCCGAGCTCAAGAACCAGCGAGAAAAGACCAATCCAAGTGTTGTCTACCTGAGCGCTTACTTCCTCAGAAGCAAAGGTGACTCCTTTTCCTTCCAGCCATCGCCCGAGATCGAGCGGCAACGGAGTCAAGTTCAGCAAGTCGCAAATGCTGCCTTCAAGCCAGGGCAAGAAGCGGCCATCCTTCAAACAGTACAGTTCCGACACGGAACTACCCGTTTGTACTTCAAAGAATCCAATCGAGCTCTGCAGCTCCCTCAAGAGCTTTCGCAATAGCTTCGGGGCGATAGGACCGAGATCGAAATCGCGGGACTGCAGGATCTTTTCGGCAGCCGCCTCGTCCTTGAGATTCATCTCTTCCTTGAGAGCTTGGGCAATATGTGCCGCACCGCAGTCTATACGACGGGCCATCTCCACGCCTTTGGGTCCAACGATCACCGCATTAGTAGCGTGTTGATCGATTTCCAGAAACAACACCGGAGAGCGGCTGGCATCGCTACCGATCGCATCCATCAAGGAACCGATCGTCCCGAGCGTTCCTAACTCGATACGACGCGGATAGATACCGTTGTCGACGAGGGCGCTCTGGACCGCCACAAGCTCGGCCTTGGAGGCTCCGCAAACGAGTATATCCTTCTTGTTGTAAGCCGCTAGATCGATTTCTCCGCCGTCGGCTGCAGAGAGACAATAGGCGGAAAACGTTTCTGGATCTACGCCGCCGGACTTGCGAAGGAAGTCCATCACGAAGGCGACTTCCTTGCCTCGCTGGGAGTCGAGCATCACCTGGCGAACCAGGCGGCCTTCAGGATAGATAACGCTGGAAGCATGCATGTAGGCGGTGGACTTCACCTTGGCAAACTCCCGTATCGCGGCGGCTGGAGATTCCTCCTTCAAGAGGTCGATCTCTACGACCTCCTCGACGACCGTGGGGGCCGCCTCCGAGCTGATGCGGGCAGCTCGGATCGCAGAAGGACGGAATTCTACGATGAAATTGTTCTTTTTAGCTGAGATCATTGTCGTTTCGCATCCCCTAGGCGCTGTCCGCTTCGAGGTGCTTATGACGCTATCGGTCGCGCCCAGCTAGGGTTGAGGCGAATAGAGTGATCTAATTTGGAACCGCCGACATCCACCATCGCCCCATGCGCATTTTCCACCCTAAGAGAAACTTGATTCGTGAGCGCTTCCCCCCAAGGGCCTAGCAGGCAAGCGCTCACTCGCGCCAAGGTTCCCTTTCCTAAGAGGCAACTCTCCACACCCCCAGAAAAATTCGCCCGCTAAGCTCCCCCGATAGACAAACCGCAAGTGACCACGTAGGGGCAGCTTTGGCGGCGAGGGACGCAAAAAAGCCCGAACTCAGGGAGTTCGGGCTCGAAAGGCGATTCAGTCGGGCGCCAGCCGGATTGGGGACAAGTCGACGGTTTTCAGCATTGGAGCTTTTCGCGCGCTGTTGCGCTAGCGAAGTGGCGCCCCGGGTCGAAAACTCAGTCTACCAAGCCTTCTTCTTGTGGCGGTTTGACTTCAAGCGCTTGCGACGCTTGTGCTTTGACATCTTAAGTCTGCGTTTCTTTTTGAGATTACCCATTGTTTTTGTCCCTTGAAATTTTGGAAAAGCCCGAGAACGTGGGCCTTCGCCGGATTCCTGTAAAGCAGAAATTGCAGAAATCGAGACCGCAACTCAGCGAGAGCCCAAATCTCAGCTACGACCTCCCCGGTATTCGTCCAATCGCTTGAGCAAGGTCTCGAAGCGGCTCGGCAGCGGAGCCAAAACGGGCTCGAGCTCCATGTCCGGAATCTTGAACTCCACCTCGATCAAATGCACGCAGAGGCTGTCGTAGAGCGACTTCTCGCGCCCCTTGCCTCGCATGTAGTCGCGCTTGATCCGAGAAAGGTAGATCTCCTCCCCTTCGCTGTAGAAATCCTCGCCCACGATGTTCAGGCCACGCTCCGCAGCATGCACCCGCACCTGGTGGGCCCTGAGGTAATTCGTCTCGGCCCCCCAAAGCTGGTACTGCCCGAAACTGCGCAGGAAACGGAAGCGCGTTTCGCACTTTTTGCCGGTCCGGTGAGAGACTACCATGCACTTTGAGTGGAAATGCTTCGCGAGCGGCAGGTCGCAGACGAATTCCCGATCCTCCGTCTCCGCCTTGACCAGCAAGTGGAAACGAAAAACCAGCTGGGAGGAACCCACCGCATTCTTGAGCAACTCCTCGGTCTCCTCGTTCTTGGCGAAGACGAGGGCGCCGCTGATTTCCGGATCCAAGTTGTAGGTCCGGAAGAGGCCCTCCACGCCCAACTTCTTGAGCTGCGGCTTCTCGTTGAGCAGCTCGCGCCGCAAGGCCATGGACAGGTCAGGCTTGCCCAGAGTCCACTCATGCTGGAAGCAAGCCAGGCCTGCGGGCTTGTTCACGGCGAAATAGCGATCGTTGTTCACGATCAACGGGAACTTCTCTGGCCGGCTGCCCAAATAGCCTGGCGGGAAGGAGATGAATTCTTTCTTGCTGCTCATGTTTTGGCTGGGGTCAGAAAAGAAAGAACCCCCATCGTCAGTAACGCATGGGGGTTCATGATGGGAGGAGGAAAAATGGATTAACCGGCGATGTACTTGGCAACGGAAGCCTTGGCACGGCTTGCCTTGTTGTTATGTACGAGGTTGGTTTTCGCAGCCTTGTCCATTGCGGAAACGTAATCGATCGCGGCGGCCTTGAGCGCTTCTTTATCAGAACCGTCGGCAGCGAGTGCTGCTACCTTCTTGGCCAGCGTCTTGATACGAGTCTTGCGAGAACGATTGTGCAGTGTGCGAGCGATCGTCTTGCGGTTGTTCTTAATTGCTGACTTGGTATTTGCCATAAGGGGAGCGGATATTCCGGCGAAGATCACCTTTGTCAAGGCAATACAAAGCGAAAAAGACGTCTACAACGAAAGCAGCGACGTCAACTCGCTCAACAAACCACTTGGGTTATCGAAATCCAGTCGCTCATTCACATCCTTGAGCTCACGCCAAGAAGAGATCGACATATTGTCCTCCTCCCTCATGTCGGAAAGAGCCTCGTCATAGTGGAACCTAGCTCCACCGTTCAGAACAACATCATAGCCTACCACCGATCCGAACATGTTCCCATCGGCACCACCGCCACTGATACTGATGTCGTAATTAGGAGCATAAACGGCCGCATAAAGCTCAGCATTTCCCCCCAAGGAAATCTCCTCCGTGCCCACCGATTCATTTAATCCGATTATCTGCACGGCAGAGGGGACTCCAGTGCCGTTCACGAGCCCACCGCCACTGATCTTCATGCTACCTTCGAGGTAGATCTCAAGATCTACACCATCATCTACAGAAATCGTCGAACCGTTTCCAGTAATGCTCACGTCCCCCCGCACCCACAGCACAGCATCGCCTGTGATGCGCAACGTTTCGCCATTACCAGCTAGGTTTATCGAATCCACATAATAATCCCCAGCGGCAATAGTGCCGGAAGCAGTGATATCGCCCAAACTAGTCGTGGGGATTGACTCAGGGTCACTCGGATCCGGCAAATTGGCATAGAAGTCCGTCGTAATGCGGGTGTCGTCCACAGGGAGATTAGCAGCGTCTGTCTCATTGTACGCATGAACGGTACCCGTTGGTCCCACTTCGGGAGCCGTGGTCGATCCAGTAGCCAAAAAGCCTCTGATGTTGCCATTGCCGACGTCGAGATTGTCAGAAAGGACCGAGAGACTTGCCACAGTACCGTTGTCGAAGCGATTCACCCAAGAGGCGTCCGTGTAGCCTCCAATTCTAGAATCATAGCTATCGATCCAGACATTCCCTCCCTTAAAGGTGGTGCTATTTTTCGAGACGATCCCCGTGTCGTGCAATGAGCCGGCCTCCATCTCGACCTTAACTTGGCGTGTTATGGTGCTGCCCGCTGCTGCACTGTTAATCCGGGCCTCAGCGACGATCACTGGATCCAGTACGTCTGCATCCACGAAGATTCGAATTTCTCCAGTGCGACCGATTCCCGCATACACGCGGTCGGCAGTTCCCACCATAGCCTTATAGCGACCAGTGCTTCCCACTGTGGTCCAGCCTCCCCAGTTGCCATCAAGGTACGCACGAACCCCTTCCTCCAAACCTGCCTCAGCCATAGTCACTGCGTGCTGCAATTCCATGTGACGCCGAGACATCTTCACCTCCGTGAGTGCCGCATTAAAGGCGGCAGCCCCAATTGCCCCAGCTAGAATTGCTATAATCAGGGCGCCTACCATGGCAGAGCCTTTCTTGCTTCTAAAGTTCTTCATCGATAATCGCTCCCAACTAAGTGCTGACCCTCTTGTTTCGCATCATATACCTAGCCGAGATTATCTGGTTGGTGTTAATCGTATTCAAAGCTGTCAGGCGCATAACCGCCTCCAGCTGTATCTCTTTAATTTCGAGCAACTTAGTTGTCTCCGTCAGCTCCTTGCTACTAGCGTCGTAAATCATGTTGAAATACGTAAAATCCAACTCGATCACATTTTCCAAGATAACGTCAGCAACTCCACTCGACATGTCCTGGTCCTCGTAAACCGTTCGCGACAAAGAACTGGCCCCCTCCTCAAAGGAATACACGACCGTATCCAATCCGCCCGAACTGTTGTAAACGTCAAGTGAGACCATAGTCGAAGTCGCCTCGTTCACATCGACAGTCATCCGAGCATCGGAAGCGAACTTATCCAGCATGAATCGTCCCCGAAGGTTCATATCATGGTAGTTAGCCAACCCAGCCGAGCCTCTCGCCACGAACGTCAAACTCCCTGTACTCGCCGCAAGAACAACTCCCACAACCGCAGTTGCGACCATCATCTCCGCCAAGGTGAAGCCACGCTTGAAGAACGAACGCCTCCACCCCCTCTTCCTAGAAAGACCGGTAGTAGTAATCATTAAACCCTCCCTTTGTGTACCAAGTTTCAAAATAGTCGTATTTCGTATGCCCGCCGTTATCCTTCCAAAGAACGTAAACGCGCAGCCCAAACTGATTCGATGTCCGAGCATACTTGTAGCGGTAAATAGTGTAGCGATCGCCATAAGCTTCCCCCAATGCACTAGTTGGAGAGAACACATCCCAGTTGTTGAGCCCCTCTACATCCGCCCAACTCAGCGTCCGCAAATCCTCAAGTTCACTTTGGATTATCTGAGAAACACGGGCACTGTCACGGGCGGCCTCAATCATAGCAAAACTCCGCCCTAACGCAGCGAAAACGCCCACTAGTGCAATCCCCACAACGAACATTCCAACAAGCGCCTCAATCAGCGTAAACCCAGAGCTAGATCTCAAGCGCCTAGCTAACAAGCGGCATCGGGGCCGAGCAGAGGGTGACGAAGCGGGAAGCGAACTATTCATAATATCCATGCGGGAAAAGCCTTCCCTCACAGAACGCCACCGCAACCACACGGTTTACCAGAACGCGAAGAACCTCTAGATTAGGCTCAGAATTCGCGCGGAATCCCTCTAGCCGGCCAGACGGCCTACCTTCACGCTACCTGAGCGCTTTCCCCATAAAACTAGTTTCGGAGCCTGTAAGCCGGATCCTGTATCCCAGCCGAAGCTTGGATCGCGTTCATTTATCTGCATCCCGCCGAAGCGGTAGCCCCTTCTTGCGAAGTGGCGCGGTTTACCCGGGACCCGTGATGGACGAGCAGCCCAGGTCCCCTATTTAACCTTGCGCCGGAATGGGTTTACCCTGCCAGCCCGATTGCTCGGACCGCGGTGGGCTCTTACCCCACCTTTTCACCCTTACCCCAACCGAAGCCGAGGCGGTATATTCTCTGTGGCACTGGCCGTCGAACCGCCTTGAAGCGGCCCTCCCCCGCTTTCACGAGGAATCCTGCCCTATGGCGTCCGGACTTTCCTCCCCGGAGATTCTCAAAAAGAACAACGGAGCGAACGCGCGGCTCCGAAACTAGTCCGCGTAATAGAGGACGCGCCCGCAGTTGTCGCAAGTCGTAATTTCCTTGGCGGCCTTCACCTCCGACAAAATCGCGTTGGAAACCTTCATATGGCAGCCCTTGCAGGAACTCCCCGAAAGCTCGACGATCACCGGAAACTTCAAGCCCCGAGCGACCTGCATGTACTTCGAACGACTGGGGTTATCCAGCGCCGCGTCCGCCTTTTCCTTGGCCTCACGCGCCGCATCGAGCTCGCCCTTGACCTCCTGCTCACGCTCGTTGAGCCGGGCGATCGTCTTTTCCTCCAGGGCAATCTCGTCCTTCGACCTCGCCTCGGACTCCGCGAAACGCTTCCGCTCCTCGTCTAGCTCGTAAAGCACCTCCAACTCCTCCGACTCGAGATCAGAAATCTTTTGCCCCGCATTCTCGATCTCGTGGATCAAGGCTTGGTACTCCTCGTTTTTCTTAACCTGGAGCTGCTGGTTCTTGTACTTGACGATCTGAGCCTCGATCGAAGCCATCTCCGTCTCGACCCCCTTGCCTTTAGTCTCCAACTCCTTGATACGCTGCCGAGCCGTCTCGATCGCCGCGTTGATCCCAGCGATTTTCGCCTCCGCGGCTTCACGCTCCTTCGGGATCGTCAGCAACGCGTCCTCGACTTGCTGCAATTTCATGTCGCGATCCTGCAGGATCAGCATCTTGGTCAGGGCATCGGATACCATATGGGACCTGCATTCAGCTGTCCGAATCCGACCGGGTCAAACCTTCAATCAAGCCAAGCGCGCCAAAACAGCTACGGCACTTCCCTTATATATAATACATCTCTTCCGTCGGGCTCGGCATCAGGTCCCTCACCGTAAGCTCGGAGGCCTTCGCTTCGAAACAATCCTGCAAAACCTTCCACGCCCTAGCAACCGACTCCCCCGACGCGCCCGCCGTATTCGCCACCGAACCAAAGACATCCCCCTGCACCAAGCTCACGATCTCCCGCAGCGAGATCTCTTCCGGCTGGCGAGCCAGCAAGTAGCCGCCCTGCTTGCCGCGGCGGCTCTCGATCAGCCCCCCATTGCGCAACTCGCCCAAGATCTGCACCAGGTAGTTCGCAGGGATCGCCTCCAACTCCGCCAGCTCCTCGATGCGTGAGAGTTCTCCCGAAGGTAGTCGGACCGCCATTCTGGCGAGGGCGCGGCAAGCGTAGTCGAGTTTTACGGATAACTTCATAGGCAAAAATCGCAGCCATTCGACATCCGATTGCGCCAGAAAGTCAATACACCTCCCTACGCCGATTCCAGAACGGGCCTTGTGAGCCCCCTAGAACGCCTCATTTGCACGAAATCCGACAAAGGCCTTGCACGCGCACGCGCGGGCGTCTTCATTTGCTGTTTTCATAGACGAAGCGTGCCCTCGGCGCACGCGCGACAAACAGCCTTACAGAAAACCCTGTTCCACCTATATGGATTCCCAAAACGAATCTGAGAACCAGCCCGTCAACTACGACGGCGATTCAGACTACAACGCTTCCAATATCCAGAAGCTCGAAGGCCTCGAAGGCGTGCGCAAGCGCCCCGACATGTACATCGGCGACACCAACGAGCGCGGACTGCACCACTGCGTATTCGAAGTCGTGGACAACTCCATCGACGAAGCCCTCGCCGGCTACTGCAAGAACATCAAGGTATCCATCCACCTCGACGGGTCCTGCTCCATCGAGGACGACGGACGCGGCATCCCAGTAGACATCCACCCGACCTACAATATCCCCGCCCTCGAGCTGGTGCTCACCAATCTCCACGCCGGCGGCAAGTTCGGCAAAGGCGCCTACCAAGTCTCCGGAGGTCTCCACGGCGTCGGCGCCAAGTGCGTGAACGCGGTCTCCGAGTGGTTCGAAGCCGAGGTCCGCCGCGACGGCCAAATCCACCAGATGCAGTTCAGCCAAGGCAAGACCACCAAGGAGCTGACCATCATAGGCGAAACCCAAAAGACCGGTACCAAGATCTCCTTCAAGCCGGACCCAGAGATCTTCGAGACCACCCTCACCTTCCAATACGAGATCCTCGGCAAACGCCTCCGCGAGCTGGCCTTCCTCAACCCCGGCATCTCCATCACCCTTGTCGACGAACGCTCGAACAAGGAAGAAAACTTCCTCTTCAAGGACGGCATCGCCGAGTACATCCGCTTCCTCAACCGCACCAAAACCGTCCTCCACGAAGAACCGATCTCTTTCGGTGACGCGGTGAGGGAGAAGGAAGGCGAACCCGCCATCCAAGTCGATGTCGCCCTCCAGTACAACGACTCCTACAACGACCAGATCTTCGCCTACGCGAACTCCATCTTCAACATCGAAGGCGGTACCCACCTCACCGGCTTCCGCACCGCCCTCACCCGCGTGGTCAACCAATTCGCCCGCGCCAACAACCTGCTCAAGGACAAGGATCCAGCCATCACCGGCGACGACGCCCGCGAAGGCCTCGTAGCGGTCATCTCCGTCAAGGTTCCCGAGCCGCGCTTCGAAGGCCAGACCAAGACCAAGCTCTCCAACGGCGAGGTCGACGGCATCGTGCAAAAGATCGTCGGCGAACGCCTCAAGTACCACTTCGAAACCGACCCCAAGCTAGCCAAGCGCCTCATCGACAAGTGCCTCAACGCCGCTCGCGCCCGCGAAGCCGCCCGCAAGGCGCGCGAAACCGTGCGCAAGTCCGCCCTCTCCGGCGGCGGCCTTCCCGGCAAGCTCGCCGACTGCTCTTCCCGCAAGCCGGAAGAATCCGAGCTCTACATCGTGGAGGGTGATTCCGCGGGTGGTTCGGCCAAGCAAGGCCGCGATCGCCGTACCCAAGCCATCCTGCCGCTGCGTGGAAAGCTCATCAACTCCGAGAAGGCTCGTATCGACAAGGTCCTCTCCAACAACGAAATCCGCACCATGATCACCGCGATCGGCACCGGAATCGGCGAATCGGAGGACGGCGGAGGCTTCAACATCGAGAAAGCCCGCTACCACAAGATCATCATCATGACCGACGCGGACGTCGACGGCTCCCACATCTCGACCCTCCTGCTCACCTTCCTCTACCGCCACATGAAGGGGCTCATCGAGCGCGGCTACGTCTACATGGCCCAGCCTCCGCTCTACAAGATCAAGCGCAAGCGCCGCGAGCAGTACGTCGACAACGACGAGCAGCTCAACCGCATCCTCCTCGAGCTCGGCGGCGACGAAGCTGTGCTCACCCGCGTCGACGACGGACACAAGTTCGAAGGCGAAAAGCTCGACAAGATCGTCGAAATCTTCGCCCAACTCGAACGTATCGGCGGATCGGTTACACGCCACGGCGGCTCCCTCGGCGAATACCTAGAACAGTATTCAAAAGTTGACCACACGCTCCCTCGCTACCTCGCCCGCGTCCGCGAAGGCAACAACGAGTCCTACCACTTCCTTCGCGAAGAATCCGACCGTGCCGCCTTCGTGCTAAACCAAGGCATGGGCGCCGAAAGCCTAAACGAAGAAAACGCCACCGCGACCATCTTCGACGAAGCCGCCGGCATTTCCAAGCGCATCTCCATCTTCGAGATCTTTGAGTCAAACGAGATGTCCAAGCTCCTCCATGAGATCGAGCAAATCGGACTCAACCTCTCCCAGTTCCTCACCTCTGATGAGCCCGTCTACACCTTCACGGAAAACGTTGGATCGAAGAGCGAGAACACCATCGAGATCTTCTCGAACATGTCCATTCTCGACGAGATTCGCAAATCCGGACGCAAGGGACTCAGCATCCAACGATACAAGGGTCTCGGTGAGATGAACCCCAAGCAGCTCTACGAAACAACCATGGACGTATCCAAACGTAGACTACTCAAGGTCAACATCAACGACGCCGCCAAGGCTGACGAGCTCTTCACCATCCTCATGGGAGAAGAAGTCGCCCCACGCCGCCTCTTCATCGAAGACAACGCCCTCAACGTCTCCTACCTCGACGTGTAGGAGCGACCTTGGTCGCGAAACCGTAACAGTATCCATTTTATAATCACTCTCCATGGAAAACATTTCCAACGAACGCATCTCACAAACGAGCATCACTGACATCATGCAGACCGCTTACATCGATTATTCGATGTCGGTCATCGTCAGCCGTGCCCTTCCCGACGCTCGCGACGGCCTCAAACCCGTACAGCGACGCATCCTCTACGCCATGCTGCGTGAAGGCCTCCTCCACAACCGAGCCTTCGACAAGTGCGCCGGTGTGGTCGGGGAAGTTCTCAAGAACTACCACCCTCACGGCGACTCCTCCGTTTACGACACACTCGTGCGCATGGCCCAAAACTGGGTAATGCGCTACCCGCTCATCGATCCGCAAGGTAACTTCGGCTCCGTCGACGGAGACTCCCCCGCGGCCTACCGCTACACCGAAGCACGCCTCACCGCCATCGCCGAGGACCTCTTGCGCAACATCGACGAAGACACCGTCGACTTCGTGCCCAACTACAAGGAGTCCACCACCGAACCAAGCGTATTGCCCGCAGGACTACCGAACCTTCTGATGAACGGTTCCACCGGTATCGCGGTTGGTATGGCGACCAACATTCCGCCGCACAACCTCGACGAGCTTATCGATGGCATCTGCGCCCAGATCGACAATCCGAACATCACCATCGCCGAGCTGGGCGAACTGATCCAAGGACCCGACTTCCCAACCGGCGGGCGCATCATCGGACGCAAGGGTATCGACGAATACATGAACACCGGCCGCGGCATCGTGCGTATGCGCGGAGCGGTTACATCCGAGCCGATGGACAGCGGCGACCGCGAGCGCATCATCATCTCGACGATCCCCTACAACGTCAACCGAGCCACCCTCGTCACCAAGATCGCCGAGCTCGTTTCCACCAAGGAAATCGAAGGCATCTCCGACCTGCGCGACGAATCCGACGAAAACACCCGCATCGTCGTCGAACTCAAGCGCGGCGAGTTCCCCGAAGTCATCATCTCGAAGCTCTACAAAAAGACCGCCCTCGAGTCCTCCTTCGGCGTCAACATGCTGGCCCTCGACAACAAACGGCCCAAACAGATGAACATAAAGGAGATGATCAACTGCTACGTCGATCATCGCCGCGAAGTCATTTACCGCCGCACCGCCTTCCGCCTGCAAAAAGCCGAAGACCGCGCCCACATCCTCGAAGGCTACAAGATCGCCTTGGACAACCTGGACGACTTCATCAAGATCATCCGCTCGTCCGCCAACCGCGACGAAGCGAAGGTTCGCCTCCAGGAAAAGTACCCGCTCTCCGACCGTCAGGTCACCGCCATCCTCGACCTCCGCCTCTACCAGCTCACCGGCATGGAGCGCGGCAAGATCGAAGAAGAGTACGCCGAGCTCCTCAAGCTCATCGAAGAACTCCGCTCCATCCTCGAAAACGAGTACAAGCTGCTCTCCATCATCAAGGAAGAGCTCTCGGAACTAAAGGAGAAGTACACCAGCCCACGTAAGTGCGAAATCGTACCTTACGAAGGCGACATCTCCAAAGCCGACATGACCCCGAAGGAAGGGTGCTTCATCACAGTCTCGCACAAGGGCTTCATCAAGCGCGTGTCCGACTCCGAATTCCGCACTCAAAAACGCGGCGGCAAGGGCGTGCAAGGCGGCAACACCTACGACGAAGACTTCATCGAGCACATCTTCACTGCCAACACGCACGATACCATCATGTTCTTCATGAACAACGGTCGCGTCTACGTGGAGAAGGTCTACGAACTCCCCGAAGGCTCCCGCACCTCCAAAGGCCGCAGCATCAACAACGTGCTCCAACTCCAGAAGGACGAGCAGATCGCAGCCATGATCTGCGTGAAGGAGATCTCGGAAGACTACAACTTGGTCATGTGCACCAAGCTCGGCACGGTTAAGAAAACCAACCTCGCCGCCTACAAGAACTTCCGCAAGGGCGGCATCATCGGCATCAACATCGACGAAGGCGATTCCCTGATCACCGTCAAGCTGACCGACCGCGACAGCGAGCTCGTCATCGTAACCCACCTCGGCAAGTCCATCCGCTTCCACGAGTCCGACCTCCGCGAGCAAGGCCGCGCCACCCGCGGCGTTCGCGGCGTGAAGCTAGCAGGAAAGGATTACGCTCAAGCCATGGAAGTGGTCGACAACGAATGCGCCCTGCTCATCTGCGGCATCAACGGCCAAGGCAAGCGCACCGTGTTTGACGAGTTCCCGCTCCAGAAACGCGGCGGTAGCGGAGTCATCGCAGCCAAAACCTCAGGCGTCGCCGGCGCCCTCGCGGTTCGCGAATCCGACGAAATCATGATGCTCACTAAAAACGGCCAAGCCGTTCGCACCAGCGTCAAGGATATCAACCTCATCGGCCGCATCACCAAGGGGGTACGCTGCATCAACCTCAACGAAGGCGACAAGCTGCTCGGCATCGCCCGTATCGTCGAAGACGACGAGGAGAATGAAGCTGACGAAACGGATAATCCCAGCGACTCATCCGAGAGTTCCACAGGCGGAGAATCCAGCGAAGCACCAGCGGAGTAGCTCTCCAAGCCTCTTCTCAGCGCAAACTTCCACCTAGGCTAAAGGAATACCGAGGCCACCCCTAGATGATCAGACGTTAATGCTTGATCATCTAGTGCTTTGTACCTAAATTCCGCGACCCAGAGGCAAGTTGTGCTACAAAAGTCCTTTATATTCTGCATGAATTTGAGCAGAAATATTCATAACCCAAAATATTAAGGAATTTTTTATCAAACCCCATGGTTGGCAATTAATTTGCTATTTTCCGAAGGATTCTGAAGTGAGTCCCTTCTGCCCCTAAAACACCAAAATCTCCTCGCGAGTAGCCTTCGCTACAAGCGTCACTACCTAAAAAAACTCAGATCAATGAACAAACTACTTAGTCTAACCGCAGCCGGAGCGCTGCTGACTGGCTCTGCTCTACATGGCCAGATCGAAATCAACGACAACCTGTCCGTGACAGGTTTCTTGGACATGTCGCTCTTCCACGCTGACAACAAGGATGGTGATTCCACTTCATACGACCTTGACCAGATGGAACTCGATTTCCTCTTTTCACTTGATGAAATCACAGGAGAGATCGACCTCGACTACCAACGCGGCGACGCAAACGAGATTGACCTAGAACAAGCGTTCCTCACTTATGACCTCGGCGAGGGAGCATCCATCACCGCTGGTAAGTTCCTCAGCTACATGGGCTGGGAAACAGCAGAGCCAACCGGTCTCTACCAGTACTCCTACGCCTACGGCACAACTATCCCTGGCTACCACAACGGTGTAAGCATCGACTTCAGCGACGACTGGGGCTCCCTCGGACTCGCTCTCGTTGACTCCGTCTACGACGACGACGGATCCATCAACAACGATGCTGACGACTTCGACATGGGTATCGAAACCAAGCTCGTCCTGACTCCTGCAGACGGCTGGACATTCTTCCTCGGTTACGGAATTGATTCCGCTAACGCAGGAATGGAAGACCGTGAACTCATCAATCTTTGGGGATCCTACGAAGTGGGAGCTTCCACGTTCGCAGCTGAGTACAACGTATACTCAGACGTATACCGCGACATCGACCAGTGGCTCCTCATGTACTCCGTTGCAGTTGGCGACAAGGGTACATTCACAGCCCGTATCAGCAACGACAAGCGCGACTACTCGAGCCTCGCAGCTTCAGCAATGGTCGGTTCCGGCCAGTGGGAAGACGAAGACACCAAGTACACTTTAGCATATATCCATGCGGTTAATGACAACCTCGCTCTCGTTTCCGAAGTGAGCCAAGTCGACATGGGTACTTGGAGAGGCGACTCCACAGAGTTCGCATTCGAAGCGCTCTTCACCTTCTAGTCCTCGGATCTAGCAAATCTCTTAAAGAGAGCCTCCACCTCCCGGTGGAGGCTTTTTTTCGGATACAAAGCCGCGCGTGCCGCTTCTCGCAAAACCTGCCCTACCCCGAGTACCCAAGCAGCAAGCAAACAATCTAATGGGAGCAATAAGTTTGCCTAGCACCCAACAGACCAGTGCTCCAGCGAGCTCATTCGTTATTATCTGCATGAATTTGAGCAGAATGATTCACACCAAAGATATATTCCTGATTTTTTTATCAAAGCCCAAAGTTGGCAGCTAATTTGCTAAATCCGCCAATCATTCGGTGTTGATATCTTACGAGATCTTAACACAACAGTTTCTTCGCAAGTAGCTTAGCTACGAGCGTCACTACCTAAAACTCAGATCAATGAACAAACTACTAAGTCTAACCGCAGCCGGCGCGCTGCTCACTAGCTCTGCGCTTTACGGCCAGATCGAAATCAACGAAAACCTGTCCATGACAGGTTTCTTGGACATGTCGCTCTTCCATGCTGACAACGACGATGGCGATTCTACATCGTTCGACCTCGACCAGATGGAACTCGATTTCCTCCTCTCGTTCGATGAGATCACAGGACAAATCGACCTCGACTACCAGCGCGGTGACGCGAACGAGATCGATCTCGAGCAAGCGTTCCTCACCTACGACCTCGGCGAAGGCACATCCATCACCGCTGGTAAGTTCCTCAGCTACATGGGCTGGGAAACAGCGGAGCCTACCGGCCTCTACCAGTACTCTTACGCTTACGGCACAACCATCCCAGGTTACCACAACGGTGTGACGATCGACTTCAGCGACGACTGGGGCTCCCTCGGACTCGCTCTCGTTGACTCCGTCTACGACGACGACGGATCCATCAACAACGATGCCGACGACGACGACAGGGGTATCGAAACCAAGCTCGTCCTGACGCCTGCAGACGGCTGGACCGTATTCCTTGGCTACGCCATCGATTCCGCGAACGCAGGCATGGAAGACCGCGAACTCATCAACC
Source organism: Opitutaceae bacterium (assembly GCA_050297195.1). Classification (GTDB taxonomy): domain Bacteria; phylum Verrucomicrobiota; class Verrucomicrobiia; order Opitutales; family Opitutaceae; genus Pelagicoccus. The sequence continues at coordinate 17,047 of JBNKSG010000065.1, forward strand.
TCTGGGCTTCCTACGAGTTCGGTTCTTCTACCATCGCGGCTGAAGTAAACGACTACTCCGACGGCATGACCGAAATCGACCAGTGGCTCCTCATGTACTCCGTTGCAGTCGGCGACAAGGGCACCTTCACTGCTCGCGTTAGCGGCAACGACGTTCGCGAAGGAGCAAGCATGGACAACCAAGACTTCAAGAAGTACACGGCTGCCTACATCCACGCGGTTAACGACAACCTCGCTATCGTTTCCGAAGTGAGCCAAGTCGACTACTACACAGGCGACGCTACCGAGTTCGCTCTCGAAGCTCTCTTCACTTTCTAGTTCTCAGAACGAAGAAATTTCCAAGAAAGCCTCTACCTTCGGGTAGAGGCTTTTCTGTTTTCACCTTTTGGGCACGGCCCTTCCCTAGCCCCCTGCCTCGCTATGGCCCCCAAGCAGAGCCGACAAACCAACGCTTCCCGTGGAGGACCGCCCCACCCTTCCGCAAAAAAAAGGCTCATCACCAAATCGAGTGGAAATCCTCGGCCGCTAGGGCGTGTCAGCCAAGGTCCTTGCACAGAACCAAACACTTACTTTCGCCTTCAGAAACCAACACCAGCCTTATGAGGCTAGCTCA
>JBNKSG010000066.1:0-17549 GCA_050297195.1 Opitutaceae bacterium
CGCGAAGCAAGGCAAGGCCGCTTCCGTGCGGGATTCGTGGGCGCGTAGTAGAAGTCTCGCGAACAATGCAGGCCAGAGCGATCCACGCAGGAAATCGTTCTCGAGAAGCAAAGTACCGAAACCGTATTAGGCTCGCCCCAAAACAGCCAAGCCCGCGCGTCCAAGCCTTCGGCTCCCCAGAAGCAGAATCTGACTGTATGATTCAGGAGGAATTGAAACGGCAAGCGAACGGCGTTCCCTTACGTATCCCCCAAAGGCATACCCTGACATCAAGACCTCAGACCACCGCTGTAACCTCCCCAGGTATACGCGTTTTAAAAAAGCTACCCCGATTCATCGAACCGATGGCTCAATAGCGATAGAGCTAAAAACGCGACGGCTCGCTCGTCCGTCCCCAAATTCCGGTTTCTGACTCGAATCCGTCCTACCCCACTCGCAGCGCCCCCGCCGCAGCCAAGCATTTCTCATTCGTTTCATACCTTCCCCAAGTCGAGCTATGCCCCAAGAGAAAACCCAAAGCGGAAATCGTCGCCGACTCGGCCCCTTCGTCGCGGCTAGCGCCCTAGCCTTACTGATCGGAACGCTCGTTCGCATCGACCCGCCGGATACACCTCAAAAAAGAAGCGACCCCGCCCCCCCAGAGCAAGACCAGCGCCCGCAGGTGTCCATCGAGCCGCCCGCCCAAGGCAAAGCCGCCGACTTTCTTGAGCTTTTGCGCTCCGGGCGCCAACTCGAGGCGCTCGAGCAACTGCTCGCCCTCGATCCTGCCGCGAGCGCCGGAGAGCTCCCTTCGACCTTCAGGGAATGGGCCGAACAGTCGCCCGAGCAAGCCGAAATGCTCGCGGAACTGCTAAGAGAGAACGATCTGCTCTCCCGCTTCTTTCGCCCTCTGGCGGAAGGCTGGGCAAAGTCGTCTCCGCAAGGGCTCGCCGCGTTCTCCAGAACACTCCCCACAGGCCAAGAACGAACCGCAGGGCTCGATATCGCGCTCGACGAATGGATACTGCGCGACCCGGACTCCGCCCTCGCGTGGCTTCCCGAGCTGCAGGACAGCGCGGAGTTCGACAAATACCTCTTCGACTACATCCGCAGAACCGACACTGCCAACCGCAGCTCCGAAACAGCCGCCCACCTCGCACTGGAACTGCAGGACCCAAGCCTACGCCTTCAGTCTCTCGAGCAGGCGGTGATCGAATGGATTCACCCTGACCCAGAGGCCGCCCTCGCATTCATCGCTGCGACCCAAGAGATCCCACTCGAGCAAAAGGAGCTGCTGCTCGCGGCATGCCTAGACGACAGCAGCAAGCTGGGGCCGCTAGATTTTCACCCCTAAGTACAAAACGTACCACACCCCCAAGAAAGAAAACATGAATAACCCTCAAAATATCATCCTAAAAGCAATCTGCGGCCAGCTTCGCAGGTTTTCCATCGGACTCGCCCTCATTCTACCGAGCATCGCGTTCGCCGGGTTCGGCCTAAGCACCGACACCAACTTCTACACCGTCGATACGGGCGCCGGGCTCGTATTCAAGATTCGCCGTGTGGACTACGGAGTCAGCACCCAGTCTCCCGGCGATATCGCCTCTCTCGTCTACAACGGCGTCGAGTTTCAAGACCTGGCCAGAGGCTCTCAAGTCAACGCAGGCTTCGACTGGCTCTACAACGGGGTCTCCTCCGTTTCCGTCAGCGCATCGGTGATCAACACCAACTACATCAAGATCACCGTGCAAGCCGGCAACCTGACCCACTACTACATGGCCCGAAACGGCTACCCCCATATCTACATGGGGACGTACTTCACGGCGGAGCCCAACGTGCACAATCACGTGCGCTACATAATGCGACTCAACGCCAACAAGTTGCCCAACGGTCCGACTCCATCCGACATCCGTAACGTCGTCTCCACCGTCGAATCCGGCGACATCTTCGCGCTCAGCAACGGCCAGACCCGCTCCAAGCACTACTCCAACATGCCCCTGAAAGACTGGTCCTACATCGGAGCAACAGGAAGCAACGTCGGCATGTGGATCGTACGCGACAACCAGGAAGGCGGCTCCGGCGGACCATTCTACCGAAGCCTCATCAACCAGTGCAACACCGACCAGGAAATCACCTACATCGTAAACTACGGCGAAGCCCAGACCGAAGCGTTCCGCACCGGAATCCTCAATACCTACACCTTCGTCGCCACCAACGGCGGAACGCCCTCCACCTCCATCGACACCTCCTGGTTCGCCAACATGGGACTTTCTGGATACGTAGCGCCATCAGGCCGTGGACGCGTCGCCGGAGTAGGCATCAGCGGCCGCGACACGAACTTCGACTACACCGTCGGCTTCGCGAACTCCACCGCCCAATACTGGACAAGCGCGGACGCCAGCAGCGGATACTTCAGCTGCTCCGGCATGCGCCCAGGCACCTACACCATGACCACCTACAAGAACGAGCTCGCAGTCGATACCCGCACCGTAAACGTCGCGGCGGGCGGCACCACGATCCTCAACTCCTTCACGATCACCGGCGACCCAAGCGCCGACTCGGCCATCTGGCGCATTGGCGACTGGGACGGCTCTCCTCAGGAGTTCCTAAACGGAGACAAGCTCACCAACATGCATCCGTCCGACCCGCGCATCTCCACATGGGACCCATCCAACTACATCGTCGGCTACGGATCAGCTTCACAATTCCCCGCCTACATCTGGAAGGACATCAACAACGACCACATAATCTACTTCAAGCTCAGCAGCGCCCAGCTCGCATCCAGCCACAAGGTACGGATCGGCATCACCTGCGCCTTCTCCTCCGGTCGCCCGAAAATATCCGTCAACGGCTGGACCGCATCGAACCCATCCCCTTCGACGCAGCCCAGCACTCGCACGCTTACGGTCGGGACCTATCGAGGCAACAACACCACCTACACCTTCGACGTCCCAGCCAGCGCTTGGCAGACCAACCCAGATTCCTGGAACGTGCTGACGTTGACCACGATCAGTGGTTCTGGCTTGGCAGACTACCTATCAGCCGGCATCAGCATCGACTCCGTTGACTTGCTGAACTAAGCAAACCGCAACTTCGCTCCCGCCGGCATCAAGCCGGCGGGAGCTTGCCAGGCACGAAGCGCCCGACAACCAAGGATGAGGATACGGCACGATGCAGGAGCTCAACGCTGGGAACGTATCCAAATGTTGGACCTTCTTAGGCTGCTACTTTCGACGAGCAGCCCACTACCCCAGAAGCGCCCAAGCAATCCGAGACGAAGCATTCGCCTGACCGAGCATAGAAAGGCACAAGATAGGGTCAGCACCTTACAAAGGTCTCATGCGCAAAAGCAGTGGAGACTGCTGTTAGCTGCTTTAGTATCGAAGTAGGGCTGCCGCTTGCGGCATGCCGCAGCGCAGGAGAAAGCAACCATTCGGGAACTGCGGTGTGGCGCGAACTCCCGCCCTACCATTCGCGGATTCCACTGCATTTGGAGCCACCCCTTCCTTAACGATCACAGCATTTCTACTTTCCCTATTAGCTCCGCTGGATTCCAACCTCATGATTGGACTCGCAAGGCCCCTCCCATATATTCTCGATTTAGCCCAAACGGCACGCGAACGCTCGACCCAACTCACCGTGCCCCCCTGTATCGTAGACGAATACCCGACGAGGGAAACCAAGGTAGATCTCACGAAATCGCTCTACCAGGAGCTGCGTAAAATCGCAGGCCAGCAGATGGCGGGGCAACCTTCCCCTCAAACCCTCCAGGCAACCGCTCTCATCCATGAAGCTTGGCTGAAAACGAATCCGGAAAACAAAGCTGGCTGGAACGATAGGCATCACCTCGTCGCCGCGGTAGCCTTAGCGATGCGCCACATCCTCGTCGACAGAGCGCGTCGGCGAAAACGGGCGCGTCACGGAGGCAACCTCCACCGGGTCGACCTAGACGCTTACAATTGGGAACGTCTGGATGCGGCGGAATCAGCCGCCCACGACGAGACCCTGCTGGAACTCAACGAAGTCGTCGACGAACTCTGCCATTTCGATCCGGAAACCGGTGAGCTCCTCAAACTGCATTACTTCGCAGGACTCACCATCCACGAAGCTGCCCAATCACTCGCCCTTGCCCACCGCACGGCAGAGCGACGCATCGCATTCGCGCGAGCCTGGATCAGGCACAACCTCAGCAATTGAACAACCTTCCGCTACCCGCTTCCCGACGGTCATGCAGACTTCCTCCCAGCCATCTCGCATCCAAATACTGAGACAGCTCTACGAAAAGTCACTTGAGTTGCAGGAGGAGCAACGGAGCGAATTCCTCGAGGAATCCAGCAAGGACGACCCAGAACTCAGGGAAGAGCTTGAACAACTGCTCTCAACACCCACTGAGGAGCCTCCCCATCTCGCAAGCCTCAGAACCGAGATGCTCTGGCCCGCTCTCAAATCCCTCAGCCGCAATCCAAGCGTCCTGCAACGCTATCTAGCAGAGGAAAGCTGCAACGCTCCAACCGTCCCCCAAACCCTCGTCGGAAAACGGATATCGCGTTTCGAGGTCCAATCTCTCCTCGGCATCGGAGGCATGGGAATCGTCTACAAAGCGGTAGACACCGTTCTCGCTCGAGAGGTCGCTCTCAAGTTCCTCCCGCCCAACGTCAGTATCGACCACAGCGCCAAGAGGAGATTCATCGAAGAGGCGAAAGCTGCCAGCGGACTCGACCATCCAAACATCGCCACCCTCTACGAAATCGGCGAACCCGACGACCAGCTGTTCTACATCGCCATGGGCTACTACCCCGGGCAGACCTTGAAGGAACTCCTCGATGACGGCCCCCTCCCGCTTGACCGTGCCCTCTCCATCGCCCGCCAACTCGCATCCGCCCTCGCTGCCGCGCACGAAAACAGTGTCGTACATTGCGACATCAAACCGGGAAACATCCTAATCACTACAGACGACACCGTCAAGCTGCTCGACTTCGGCCTCGCTCAACTGTCTCAGGATTCCGGATACAATCCAAGCCACCAATTCGCCGGCACCGTTTCCTACATGTCGCCCGAACAAATCCAGAGCGCCCCCATAGACAAGCGCACTGACATCTGGTCCTTCGGCATCGTCCTCTTCGAAATGCTCACCGGACACTCCCCCTTCACAAGCGAGAGCATCAAGCAAACCGCCGATGCGATAGTAAACAACGAACCCTCCCTCGAGCCGCTTCCTCCATCCATCCGCAATCTCGTCAACCGTTGTCTGCAAAAAGCCCCAGAATCCCGCTACCAAGATTGCGACGAAATCATCGCCGACCTCGATAAAATCCGGAAGTCCGACAGCCAAAAACGAAAACTCATCCTAGCCGCCACCATCGCAGCAACGCTGCTTGTATCGTTCATATCGATACACTCGCTTATTTCAACCAACGCCACCATCGTAGACTTCACTCGCGTAACCGGCCAGAAACTCGTCGAGGAAGAGGACTACTTCGTGGGCGCGAGCTGGGCGGACTTCGATTCCGACGGCTTCATCGATGTCGCCATCGGCACTCACTCGCTCGACCAAGCGACACGCCTGTATCGAAACAACGGAAACGGACAATTCACCCAAATCACCGACGATCCACTCGCCACCACCATCGCCTCGGGCATGGGGCCCATCACCGCAGATCAGGACAATGATGGCGATCTCGATATCTACCTCTGCACCGACAAAAAACAAGTCAACGCCTTCTTCCGAAACGACGGCAAAGGACACTTCACCCGCATCATCGAAGACTGGACCGAGATCCCGATGTCCTCCCACAATGGAACCTGGGGCGACTACGACAAGGACGGCTTCATCGATCTCTACTTGACGAATTCCGGAGGAGAGATCCCTGAGGCAAACATCATGCTGCACAACCGCGGCGATGGCTCTATGGAACGCGTCTACAACGAAACGACCTCTCAGATTGCAATGTCACACGGCTCTCTCTGGAGCGACTTCGACAACGACGGCGACCTCGAACTTCTCGTCGGACGCCAAAGCAAAACCCTCTTCCGCAATGATGAAAATGGCATCTTCACCTGGCTCAGCCCCGACGAAGGAGGCATCCCTCCCTTTACAGAGGATGTCTCCGTCACGTTCTCCGGATCAGACTACGACAACGATGGAGATATCGACTATTTGAATACAACCTGGAGACCCCAAAACAGCGCCATCATCTATCGAAACGAAATTGGCCGCTTCTTCATCCCCATGCCCAACGCGCTTCCCCAGAAAAACGCCATCCGCGCCATCGGCTCCGTGTGGGGAGACTTCGACAACGACGGATTCCAAGACCTCTTCATCGCCAACCACATCGGCCAAAACCTTCTCTATCACAACAAAGGCGACGGCACCTTCCACCTCCTACTCGATACTCCCGTCACCGAGCGAGACGCCCCCACTGCCGGCGGCCGCTTCGTGGATTACGACAACGACGGTTGGCTCGACCTCTTCGTCACCAACGGCGTATTCAGCAACACACCACATAGCTGCGAGCTCTTCCACAACGAAGGCGGCACCAACAACTGGATCACCCTCGTGCTGCAAAGCGCCACCTCTCCTTGTCAAGCCCTAGGAGCCAAAGTCCGCCTCACTACCAAAAACAGCCGCGGCCGCGTCGACCAGTTGCGAGAACTCCACGGCGACGGAAACGGCATGAACCAAAACGCCAACCGTGTCCACTTCGGCCTCGGAGAGGCCACCACCATCTCCCGCATCCTCATCGAATGGCCTTCCGGCACCAAACAGGAACTCCAAGACCTCGCCATCAACCAGTTCCACACAATCACCGAACCTCCACCACAATAGCGATCACCCGCCACGCTCGCCTTTCGCGATTCGCGACGGCCCGCCATAAAGTTGCGGTTGGAAAATCATCCCATCCCTTGGCGGTCCCGCCCCGAAAACAGCGTTCCTAGAAGCCGGGAGCATTCCGCTACCGCAAATCAATCCACCCTCAACCCATAGGAGGAACCATGAAATTCACAGTTACCAAGCTCTCGCTCGCTTTGGCTTTTACCGCCTTCGCCAGCGCATCGCTTGCTCGCCCCCCTACGCCAACAGAACTGGCCAAAGGGGAATACCAAGTGGTCTACGCCTTCGAAAACCCTGAAGGCCTCGCCGCTTCCACCGAGGGCATCGCCCTCGATTTCTGGGGAAACAAGTACATCAGCTACCGAGCTTTCGACGCCGCCACCAACACCTTTGTGGAAAACAAGCTGCTCCGCATCGACCGCAAAGGGCGCCAGCGGGAAGTCGCCGACTTCGGCGCCGCAGAACCAGGATGCCTCGGTATCCTCGGACTCACGACAGATAGATGGGGCAATATCTACGCTGCCGTCATGAGCGGCAACGACACCCACGGCGTCTGGGCCATCCATCCCATCGGATGGAAAATGAAACTCGACGGCTCCGACCAAATCTACGTCCCCAACGCCCTCACCTTCGATCGCTGCGGAAACCTCTACGTCACCGATAGTTTCCCCATCGATCCGGAAGGACCGGGCCTCGTCTGGCGCTACACCCGCCGGGAACGCGAATTCAAAGTCTGGGCCAGCAGCGATCTTCTCGCCCCCGACCCCATCAACGATCCGCTCAGCCCGCCATGGATGGATCCTCCACTCGCTGCTCCCGGAGCGAACGGCATCGCTTTCGTTCCACCAAACAATATCTACGTGGCGAACTCGGAAAAAAGCCTCATCCTTCACATCCCGGTCACTCGACAAGGCGAAGCCGGTGAAGTCGACATTGTAACCGGAACCTATCCGCCTGCAGGGCCTCCAGGACTCCTTTTCGGTCCCGACGGACTCGCAGCAGATGACGCAGGCAATATCTACACCGTCCTACCTGCCGCAGGTCTCACCAGATTCCCCGTCTCACCCGTACTCAAGATCGACCCTAGCACCGGCGCCCTCGAACCCATCGTCACCCCGCTGGTCGTACCAACCGATCCCTTCAACTTCTCCACCAGCCTAGCAGTCGGCAAACGCCACAACGAAGGCGACAGCGTCTTCGTAGTGGGAATTACAGCACAAGTTTATGGCATACCCACCGACCCGCCAAAAATCGTCCAAGTCGGGATAGCCGACTAGACATCGCGGTAGCAACAAGCGACTCGTCATGAGTAAATAAAACACGGGGGTGCCTGAACAAGGGCACCCCCGTTAATGCTCCCCCCTTATCACGTAGTACTCGCAAGCCTCGGTTCCGGTCGAGGCTCTACTATTTCCGACGGGCGACGAGGAGGCCCACAAGAGCGATAAACGTGTTTCTGACCTTCCTGTTACCTTTCGAGGGTCGCCACTTATGTCCGCCAGTAATGAATCTGATGGCAGCGATATTTGTAAGATCGTTGTAAAAAAAACGCCCTCGGGCATCCGACCCATTCGGAGAGATCCTTGAACCTAGCCAAATAATTAAGAATGAAACCTGCTTCCATAAAAAAGAGCCTTACCAAACGACTATCAGCATTGCTGCTTGCGACTGGCTTAGCCGCAGCGGCGAGCGCGGTTACGATCGATTTCCAAACGCTTGAAGTGTCATCTCCACCGGGCACTGGCTCTCTCTTTCACTACGGAAGAGCTTACGTCGAAGATGGTTTTACGATTACAGCGCTTCCGGGCTTAAACTCACTGCTATATCGAGCCCCTACTGGGGATACCGTTCATTACGCAGGTTCAACGGCTCTTTTTAACAGTGGGGTCAATATCGGCACAAAACTCGAGGAGAATTCCGGCGCTGCATTCAGCCTTATTTCAATCGATATCTCAGAGCTCAGTCGAAATGCCCTTGGACCGACCAACGTAACCTTCGTTGGGAGCCTGCTTGGCGGCGGCACGGTCACAAATAGCTTCAACCTCGACCGCGTTTTCGGTCTCGAGACCTTCCTCTTCAACGGCTTTGACGCAGTAACGTCCGTTACCTGGTTGCAGACCGCAGCCTTTCACCAGTTCGACAATATCGTGCTTGGCACCGCTTCGGTCCAAGCTCCAGCGGTTCCGGACCCTGTTTCCACGGGGGCGCTCGTGGGCATAGGCCTTCTTGGTCTCGTCGTCATTCGCGTAACTTCAGCTAAGCGCTAGAGCATGGCGTCTCGCTCGCTTTATGTATCGACGGATTGTCCAAGCAAACTTGGATAACATCGGGGATAGAGGAGCGGGGCTGTCGGTCGAATTCGTACTGATCCGCTGCGAAATGGTCTTCTGCCAGCTTTGCGCTAATTTAGGAGAGCACCCTCGGCTGGCGGGGTGAGCTGAATCAGTCTTTCGACGAAGAGAGAGGTCAGCTGAGACGGGGTTTGCGTATGGAACGACAAGGTGAAATCGACAGCGTACCAGGTTTTGGGGTCGGCAATGCCGAGTTGCTCTCGTTCGATTCTCATTTCAACAAGAAGGCGACGGATTTCGTTTTCAACGAAGCGATCGACATTCTCCTGAATGAGAGGGAGCTTGAGGAAGCCGTCAGGATCGATGACGCATCGGAGAGAGAGTGTTCGTGGTAGTTCTTCTTTGGTGAAGAGTTCGTTGAGCATTTCAGTGTTTTGCTCACTTGGGTAGATCCTTTTAGGGTCGAAGTTTGCGGGGGTGTGGAAGATGGCGGTCTTTCCGAAGATCGATTGAGATTTGTCTGCCTGGTAGTAGGCGCATAGCCATGGAAGCGGCCACTTGTGCTTCAACTTGCGGTCGGGTTTCAGGCCTTGGTCGAGCGCTCCTTGGAGTGTTTCAGCGGCGTCTTGCAAGAGAGCGAACTCGAGGCATTGATCGAGATAGGGCGAATCCAAATTCCAAATACCTCCGGCGCCCATGATGGCTTCTGCGGTTTTGAGGTCGCGAAACAGAATGGCCTGCATCAGAGGGGTGACTCCTTTGGGCCCTGGAAGATTGATGTCTGAGCCCTGTTCGAGCAAGCAGGCGGCAGCTTCGCTTTGTTGTTTGACGATGGCGTATTGGAGCGCGGTGTGACCGAATTGGTTGCGGTGGTCGATTTGGGCGCCTTTGTCGAGGAACCAACAGACTGCGGGAATATTGCTGTAGCCTGCTGCAAGAATAAGCGGCGTGAATTGCCTGTGGCTTTGAGTGTCGAAGGGAATGCCCTTTTGGTATAGGTACTCTAGAAGCTCAATGTCGGCGAACGCAGCGACGCGATGGAACAAGTTGTCGCCTGTGGGTGGTTCGAGATCGGATTTGTCGAGTTCGTCTTTGGGATCGACGAGCGGGACGAGGTCGAGGCGGTTTAGTTCGATGAGGTTTCTGGCGATTTTGTGCCGAGTGTCAGAGCTTAATGGTTCGAGTGGGAATCCAAAATCCAGTAGGGCTAGAGCGGTATCGAGCCTTTTGTGAAGGAAGGCTTCTTGGACGAGTTCTCGCTTGAGCTTGTCTTTGAGAGGGACCGAGGAGTTGGCGACTGCCAGAACGGTGGAGGTATGTCCCAATCTCGTTGCTCGGAGCAGCGCATTTTTTTCGCTATATCGAGCAAGTGAGTTCAGGTTTTGGGGATCTAGCGAATTGATCTGCTTGGGGCCGAGAATGAGAGGAATGATATTGGCCTGGCCATTTACGATTGCAGCTTCAAGGCAGTCCTTTTGCTTGGAAAGCGAGAGTCGTTCTATTGCTTTGGGGTTTCTCTCAAAGAACTGAGCGACGCCATAGCGCGCAGCGGCGTAGGTGGCTTCTTTGGAGTGCTTGGGACTCAATTGCTCTATCGGGGTAAAGAGTAAGTCTTGGTAGCTTACTTTTCCTTTATGAACAGGAACCAAGGATTCGTTTTCGAAAAGGACAACGACGGGAAAGCCCCGGTGGGATGAGGTTTCGGAGTCTAGGGTTTCGGGGAATAGAGGGTGTGTTGGGTTAGAAATGAACTTAATAGTTGTACTCGAATTAAGCACTTTCAATCGATGTTCATACGAAGAGAAGGGAGCGACTCGAAAGGTTCTAACTTTATCCCCCTCAACCCAGAGCAAGCATATCAGAAAGGAATTCAAAGACTTGTAGTCCCAGGTTCTAGGAAAGTCTTCCAATACGATAGGGAAATTGACGATTGGAGTTGGTGGATCTGTTGGCGTTACGGGAGAGGCGCTCCTATTTAGGATGCTGATATTGGGGATGACGGGCGCGTGGGCCGCAATCTCTTCTATTGTAGCATTCAGTTCTAGCTTGCCCGAGAAAAAGTTGGGGAGTCCGTTTCCTTGCGCATCGGTTAGCGCGTAGGAGTTGTTCTCGCTCTGCGAAGGCTTGTAGTGGAGTTCGTGAAAGGTTCCATCCTCATCACGATAACCGACAGATGCGGCCTGTACCGAAATAACGAATACAGACTGAACTAACAGATAAAAGCCGAGGATACGTTTTAGCAAATGGGGTAGCATACAGAGATAGTTCCTACGCAGAACAACTGCCAATGCAATACTGGCATGGAGTTTGGTTGGGCAATCAAGATCAATGCTTCTACAGAGACGGAGGCATGTCTACCTCCGCGCCGTGATGAACAGAAAAGCCGCTACGTCGGAGCCTGTCGTGCGCGATGGACGGTGCCGACTGCAAGTCTGCGCAGCAGAAGGCGCCTGGGCGGCACGTCCCTAGCCTGCATGATCAAACCTACAGCTAAACCAATACAAAGAAACGAACCAAGACTCAGCTACCCCTGTCGCACAAAAACGGATCCACCTCAGATGTAAGTGATCACTTATATTAGCATGTCTAAATTTTGACGTGCGATTCACTAATTCACCCGCCGAGACCTACAGGGATTTCGAGCCCATCCGAATGTGGAAAGTGTATGAAGCTAAAAACAAGAATCTTGCTGCCCGCTATCGTTGCGGTCGCGTTTGGCGGTGGCCTTGCTTTTTGGGGATTTTCTAGCGTGGTCCGCGATATGGTCCGGGAACAGACGGATCTCGAAAAGCAATGCCTCGCGAAAACGGTAGACACGGCAATAGCGACCAAAACGCACGAATACAACGCGTTCATGAGCAACTCGCAGGAGCGTGTCCTGCAGCAAGCGGCCTTGTTTTCCGAGCTCCCGATGGTTTTCCAAGCCTATCGACATGCCCTTGCCGGCAATATCGACGACGAGGCAGATCCACGTTGCCAAGAAGCTCGCGATATGCTCCGCAAGGAGTTGGCTCCCTATGTCTCAGGCTACAAGGACAACACAGGGAATTCCCAATTTTCCCTGCACTTTCATCTCCCGAACAATCGAAGCCTCACCCGCATCTGGCGCCGCGATTGGCAACCCAAGCGGAACGGCCAGAAGCTGGATATCTCGGACGATCTCGCGGACTTCCGCCAAACCGTCGTACAGGTGAACGCCACCGGCAAACCCATTTCGGGGATCGAAGTCGGTCGCGGTGGCTTTGTGATCCGAGGGATCGTTCCGATCACTGATAAAGGCGAGCATCTAGGCTCGCTGGAAGTCTTCACGGACTTCAATCCGCTCCTCACCATGCTCCAAAACGGCAAGTTGGAGGAATACGCGGTCTTCATGAATCACGATCTCTTGGGCACAGCCACGAAGCTGCAAGACCAGGCAGCCTTTCCGGCGATCGAGGACAAATTCGTCTTTGCGGCAGCTACGGATCAAAATCGTATTTTGAAGTCGGTCGATCTCGAGTTGCTTCAAGAGGGCAACAAAGGCTTCGCCCGGAAAGTGGTCGGAAACTGGCAGATGTTCGCCATGCCGATCGCTGACTATTCCGGTGCATCCGTCGGAACGCTGGTCTCGATGCTGGACATCAGCGAGCAGCAGCAACGCATGCGGGACATACTAGCGAAGGGAGAGGAACGCTTGAGTTCCACGATGACGGCAGTCGGCGTCGGAACGCTCATTGTCATGATCCTTCTGGGCGGCGGCATGTATTTTATTGCCGATCGCATCAGCCGCACCCTCACCGGCCTCACCAAGTCGTTGACTAAGGGGGCCGCGACGATCAACACCGCATCCGAGCAAGTCGCCTCCGCAAGCAATTCGCTCGCCGACAGGTCTTCCGAAGCAGCGGCCACGCTAGAGGAATCATCTTCATCCTTGACTGAATTGTCGCAACGAACCGTCGCAAATAGCGAAATCGCAGACACCGCGAACGAAATCGCCAGCAAAGTAAGCCTCGAAACGCATCAAGGGCTTTCAGCCATGGAGCGCATGAACGAAAGCATCATGCGCATCAAAGAGTCATCCGACCAAACCGCTACGATCTTGAAGACGATCGACGAAATCGCCTTTCAGACCAATTTGCTCGCGCTCAACGCTGCCGTGGAAGCCGCTCGAGCCGGCGATGCAGGGAGAGGATTCGCTGTTGTCGCCGAAGAAGTCCGCAATTTGGCAAGTCGCAGCGCTCAGGCTGCTCACGATACCGCGGAACTCATCGATCAAGCCCAACGCAGCGCCGATGAAGGCGTGACCGTGACACAAGACGTCGGAGAAATCCTGAAACGCGTTGGGGTAGCCGTCGATGAAATGAGCGACAAGGTCAGGACCGTCAACTCCATCAGCCACGAGCAATCCCATAGCTTGAACGAAACCAACTCGGCCATTGAATCCCTAAATTCAACCACCCAAGCAAATGCAGCTAGCAGCGAGGAAATCGCATCCGCCGGTCAAGAGTTGGCAGCCCAAGCGACCGAAATCCACCACATGGTGGATATTCTCTTCCATTTGGTTTCAGGAGAAAAAACCAATCGCGACACCTCCCTCGGCCATGCCTCTACAGCGCCCCAGCCCAAGACAGCATTCCAACAGCAAGCATTCGCCGAAGCGCCTCAAACAAAAGGGATGAGACAGATGACATGGGAAGAGCTGCCAGTCACGAGCGATCATCACGTCAACAGTTCCCGTCTATGAAGTAGGATCAAACTCTGGGCTCTATCGGCAGCGCCCATCTGAGATGCGGTTCGCCGGCGAAGTCCTGGAAGCAGGGATTCGTATCCACTGGCCGAGGAGGGCTCCGCCGCCAAGGTCGTGCAGTTGGCACTGGTCGGGCATTGGGAAAGTGCTTTGCGAGGCATCGTTTCCGGAGCGGCTTTTCATCGTTTCGACGAGCCCTTTGGCTGTTTACGGAAACAGCTTGTCGAGTCAGACACGGCATCGCACCGGCAACTCGCTCGCATTCCAACACTTGAAAGCGCTCCACAGGGCCGGTCACTTCAAAATCCTCCTTTTTTCGGTGCCTTGCTGACGCGCTTCGTCGGCGTCAAAGCCAAGGGGAGACACTCGCCCAATTAATTTGGAAAATGGATCACGCATAAGCAGCTCTTCGCCGAGGATCATGTATCAAAACATCTAACACCAAACCCCGCCAGATAAGTACATTCACTGAACATCTCGACAGCTAAACCACTAACCATTCTACCCAACAAACAATTAGACATTGAAACTTATTAATAGTTAGATGTTATTCTGAGCCTTCGTTCTTACCCCGATTGGGAATCGCAAGCTCGCAGGCAAAGTCTCGACGACGCTCGCCACACATCCTCGCCCTTCCAACCCCTCCGCAAATGAATATCCGCAACATCCTCAGCGGCATCACCATCGGTCGCATGCTGGTCGTAATCAGCGCCCTCTACGCCCTCCCCATCGTAGCGCTCGTCTACCTGCTGTCAGCAAACATCAACCAGCAAATCGCGTTCAGCGCCAAGGAATCCACCGGGATCGCCTTTCTTCGCCCCGCAACTAAAATAGTCCGGAACCTACCTGCCTTCTACTCAGCCTTCGAACAAAGCGGGGCCACAGATCGAGCCGCGAGCCAACGCATCGCCCAGGCGATCGACAGCGCCTTCGTCGAACTGCAAAACGCTCAGTACAAAGTCGGAGAGCAGCTCCTCTTCACCCCTAAGGAACTCGCCGCTCGCAACCGCGAGCAACTCCTCCCCTCCCGCCTTCAATCGCGCTGGGAAGCCCTCAAAAGCAGAGGCCTCACCAACAACACGAAACAAGAGGCGAAACAACTCTTCGAAGACCTCCTCGCCCTCGTCGCCTACGCCACCGACAACTCCAACCTCATCCTCGATCCCGACCTAGACAGCTACTACCTCATGGACGCCGTCACCCTCGCAATTCCAGCTGCGGCCAACCATGCAATGACGCTCCAGTTCATGAGCCAGGACGCCTTCGCCTCGGACAGCATGGACGCGAACACCCGACTCGACTACAGCGCCCAAATCAGCCTGCTCCAGAAAGAGCTCGAACGCGTGGCCTCCAGCGCTCAGATCTGCCTCAACGAGGACGCAGGCTTCTACGGCGTCAGCCCCACCCTCAAGCCAAGCCTCGCCCCCAAGCTCGCCTCCTTCTCCAAGGCCACGGAATCCTTCCTGCAAATCCTGAACGAAGTCCGCGGCGCCACCGACGCCACCCGCCTCGCCAATGACCTCGACAGCGCGGAGCAGCGATTCTGGAACGAGACCTTCACCCTCTCCGACGGCATGTACGCCGAACTCGACGCCCTTTTGGCCGCCCGCATCAGCAGCATGGCCAGCAAGCGAAATCTCCAGCTCGCGATCGTCGCCGTCGTGCTCGCCATCGTCGGACTCGTCGTCTGGCTCGTCCACAAGAGCATCTCCAAGTCGCTAAACCGCGTTATTGAAGGACTAAGCGACGGAGCCGAACAGGTCACCTCCGCCGCCACCCAGATCGCCGCCGCCAGCCAAATGCAAGCGGAAGGTGCGTCGCGACAGGCAGCCTCTCTCGAGGAAACCTCAAGCTCCCTCGAGGAAATGAGCTCCATGAGCTCCGAGAACTCCGAAAGAGCCATGCAGGCAGACAGTCTAATGAAGGAAGCCAACACTGTCGTCGCTCAGGCCAATAAGTCCATGAGTCAGGTGACGACATCCATGGAAGACATCACCAAGGCCAGCGAAGAAACCTCCAAAATCATTCAGACGATCGACGAAATCGCCTTCCAAACCAATATCCTCGCCCTGAACGCCGCAGTCGAAGCGGCCCGAGCCGGAGAAGCTGGAGCGGGATTCGCCGTCGTCGCCGACGAAGTCAGGAGCCTTGCCATGCGAGCCGCCGAAGCGGCGAAAAATACCGCCGATCTCATCGAAGGGACCGTCACCAAAGTCAAAGGCGGCGCGGATATCGTCGACTCCACCAACATCGCCTTCGCCAAAGTCGCGGAAACCGCGCTCAAGGTCGGAAACCTGGTGACCGAAATCGCCAAAGCCTCCGGAGAACAGTCCATAGGCATCGACCAGATCAACACCGCTATCACGAAAATGGACGAGGTAGTCCAGCGAAACGCGAACGACTCGGAAGAGTCCGCATCCGCATCCGAGGAAATGAGTTCTCAGGCGAAACAGCTCATGGATTACGTCCGCGATCTAGATGGGCTCATCCGGGGCCAGAAGAACGCAAGCAAAAGCAAGACCGCCACCAACCGGACATCGGATACGCTCCGATCCATCGCCACGGCCCAACAAGCCCCCGCCTTCACCCACTCAAACAACGGAGGCAACCAATTCTCCGAATCAACGGAAGAGAGCTTCTCCATTGAGCGTCAGCAAAACTGAACGCAGTCCCCTCCGCCCCGGCCATAACCTCCAACGACAAGCTCCGCCCAAGGGGACCGGCGCCTCCGAAAGCGACGTCTACGATTGATCCCGCAACCACTTGACAATGGTTCAGGCGGCCTTGGGCAGTTGCTTAAAAAGCAACCGAGCGGTTCAGAGGCTCGAACTCAGGTTCCCTCATCCCCAAGGCGTCCGAAGAGCGAAAAATGGGATCAACATTCAATAGTGAAAATGCAAGGTCCTAAACTCTGGGTCCCGCCCTCGGCTCAGACCAGAGCCGCCCCTCCTAGGACCGTTGCGATCAACGACTCGTTGAACAATATAGAGCCAAGTTGCTCAGTACCATAAGCACAAAAGCCCTTGCCTCCCGCCCTCGCAGGTACACTCTCTGGGCTTGTTACCCAAGCCCTTACCCCCCTCTTCCCCACCCATGCTAGCCATCGTTTCTAGCGCGGCCCTGCAAGGAATCCAGGCCGTGCCCGTACTCGTAGAAGTCAACTCCGGCGAGAGCGGCGACCCACGCCTCGTCAGATTAAGTGCTATTTAACTATTTTTGCCAACAACCCTTGGCCTCCCGGCTAGGAGTCAAAAGCAACCTATAGATAATAGTAGCGTGGGGCTAGGTTTAGCGGCCGAAGAGAGGACTTCCCAACCTCCTGCCCCGGGCTTTTTACTTTTGGGATTTTCAACGGGGAATTGAAAGATGAAAAGAAAAGTATCGGCTTGGCCAAGGATTAAGGCCAAGTACCCGCACTGGTTTGGTGCAGGCGTGGACGTGCCCGGCACGGCTAGCGATTGGATAAGACACGCCAAAAGCCTGCCGAGTGGGGCTAAGGTTGTAATTTACTGCCGCGTATCCAGCGACCCCCAGCAAAGCGCAGGTAACTTAAAAGAGCAGCGGAGCGAGGTGCGTGGCGTAGCCAAAAGGCTTGGGCTGGTGGTTGTGGCAGTTTACGGGGAAGCTTGCTCTGGGTGGGTGCGGCAAAGGGACAGCCTAGCGCTTGCCGCCAAACGGGCTACGGAGGAAGGCGCGGCATTGTTGGCTGAGTCAGTTGATC
>JBNKSG010000067.1:0-17433 GCA_050297195.1 Opitutaceae bacterium
CGGGATAAAGCTTCAGGGTGATCGTTCCCTGGTTGGTTTCGAATTTGATCTTGGTCTTAGCCATTGATGTTACGAATTGCGCTTGTTCGGTGATCCGCAAGCAGAAAAGCGGATTTAGGGAGGGGAGGCGGCATGGGTTGAATTGCTTCTTTGGCGGATTTCGCCGGGATTTTCGCGGAGGCGATTTCTCAGTTGTATTTCCCGTTTCCAGCCCTATTCGTTGGCCGCTTATGGGCAAAAACTGGCTAGAAGGAGTAGACGAGGAGTACGACGTGGTCGTAATCGGCAGCGGCCTGGGTGGGCTGACTAGCGCCAACGTGCTCGCCAAATGCGGACATAAGGTCCTTTTGCTGGAGCATCACTACCAATTCGGCGGTCTTGCGACTTGGTTCAAGCGTCCGGGGAAACACATCTTCGACATTTCCTTGCACGGCTTCCCGCATGGCATGGTTAAGTCTTGCCGCAAGTACTGGACCAAGGAGATCGCCGACTCCATCCATCAGCTCAAGGACGTACGCTTCATCAATCCGCAGTTCGACGTTTGGACGACGTTCGACCGCCAGGACTTCACGCGTATCTTGGTCGAGGATTTCAAGCTCGAGCTTGAGCAGGTGGAGGGATTCTACACCCACCTGCGTCAGATGAATTTCTACGACGACGACAAGCGCACCACGCGCGAGCTTTTCGAGGAGTTTTTTCCAGGCCGCAAGGACGTGCATCGCCTGTTGCTCGAGCCCATCGCCTACGCGAATGGCTCCACGCTCGACGAGCCTGCGATCACCTACGGCATCGTTTTCTCCAATTTCATGAGCAAAGGGGTCTACACCTTCCAGGGCGGCACGGACGTGCTCATCGGAAAGATGGTGGAAGAGCTCGAGCGCAATGGCGCCACCCTCAAGAAAAACGTGCTGGTTCGCCAGATCTTGACCGAGCAGGTCGACGGTAAGCCGCAGGTCACCGGTGTGGTGGTCGAAGGCCGTACTCGCGACTCCGAGCCCGACAATATCATGACGGTCCGCAGCAAGGCGGTGGTTTCCAACGCGAACGTCGTGACCACGGTCAAGAAGATGGTAGGGGAGGACAAGTTCTCCAAGCAGTACCTCGAGGAGCTCGACGCGGTCCGCATCAACAGCAGTTCCTGCCAAGTTTACATGGGAATCAGGGAAGGCGAAACCATTCCCAACATCGGCGATCTCGTTTTCACTTCCGATGCTCCGGTTTTCAGCAGCGAGGAGCTGGTGGACTTGCACACGACGAGCCGCACGTTTTCGGTCTATTATCCCGAAACGCGCCCTGGCACGAATCGCTATACCATCGTCGCCTCCTTGAACGCGAAAATGGTCGACTGGGAAGACCTGAGCGACGAGGAGTACGAGAAGCACAAGGAGCGCCTCATCGAGGAGTCCTTGGTCTCGCTCGAGAAGTACATCCCGGACGTTCGCTCCAAGATCGACCACCTCGAAGCGGCCACGCCTCGCACCATCAACCACTACACCCGCCACCCGGAGGGGACTTCCTTCGGAACTAAGTTCGAAGGGCTCAAGTCGTCCATGGAGCTTCCGGAGCAGATCACCGGATTGTACCACGCCGGCTCGGTTGGAATTATTATGTCCGGCTGGTTGGGTTCGATGAACTATGGCGTCATCACTTCCAACAAGGTGGACAAACAGATCGTCGCCATGAAGGCAGTCGAGCGCGGCACGCCTGTAGCCTGATTTTGAATACTCTCTTTCCTTAAATATCGACCCCGCAAATATGGCCACTGACGAAGTTCTCAATGCGATCCCGCACCGTCCTCCCTTTCTCTTTGTAGACGAAGTCGTGGAGGAAACGGAAGACACGCTCACCGCTCGCCGCTACGTGCCGGAGACGGAAGCCTTTTTCCAAGGGCACTATCCGAACAATCCGATCATGCCCGGCGTACTCATTTCCGAGGCGGTTTTCCAGACGGGCGCGATTTTGATGAGCCGTTTGTTTGCGGACAAGATTAAGGAAGACCCAACGCTGGTCCCAGTTCTGTCAAAGATCACCAACGCGCGATTCAAGAGCATCGTACGGCCGGGCGATACCTTGCTCATCACCGCCAAATATAAGGAAAGCATGTCGAACTTCAGCTTCATGGATGGTAGCGTGAAGACCGAGGACGGACGTCGGGTGATGAACGTTTCCTTCTGCGTGGCTCTGGCCGGAGCTGAATCCGAATAGACGATGGGTTTTCTCAATTTAGAAGGAAAGAACATCCTCGTGATGGGGGTGGCCAATCGCAAGAGCGTTGCTTGGTTTATCGCGAAGACCTTGGAGGAAGAAGGGGCGAACGTGATCTACAGCGTCCGCTCCGAGGCGCGCAAGGAAAGCACCGCGAAGCTCCTAAAGGACAAGCCGGTCTACGTTTGCGACGTAGAAAACAAGGAAGAGATCGCGAAGCTCGCCGAGGAGGTCGGGCGCGACTTTGGCACCTTGCACGGTATCGTGCACTCCATCGCTTTCGCCAACTATAGCGAGGGTTTCAAGCCGTTCCACGAAACCAATCGCGAGGACTTCCTGCAGGCAACTGCGATCTCCGCCTTTTCGGTCGTTGAGGTTTCGAATGCGTTCAAGCCGTACCTCGATAACGAAGCCTCGGTGGTGGCGATCAGTATTTCGTCGCTCACGATAACGGCAGAGAATTATGGATATATGTCGCCGGTGAAAGCGGCTCTCGACTCGTCCATCCGTTTTCTGGCGAAGTCGTTCAGCAAGGATACGCAGGTACGGTTTAATACCGTGAATCCTGGTACGCTCAAGACGAGCGCTTCGGCGGGGATTCCCGGTTACGCTGAAAGCTATCTCTTCAGCGAAAAGCTCACCTTCCGTAAGCAAGCTCTGAATACGCAGGAAGTTGCCAACGCAGCGGTCTTCTTGCTCAGCGAACGTTCCAGCGGAATGAACGGCACGGGTCTCACCCTGGACGCTGGCATGGGAATCAATTATTTCGATGCGGAAGTCATCAAGCTGGCGATGCGACCGGAAGAGAAGGGGAAGTGATGGAAAATTCGATATTGGGAAGAATGGGCAAGGCGGTGTCCGACAGTAAGGGACGCGGGCTAAAGTTCCGCGCTACGCGATGAAGATTCGTTCTGCAGTTATCGATTCGCTTTCCTACGTCTCTCCGCCGACTGCTTGGTCGAGCGCTTTGATTGAAGAGAAACTGGCTCCGCTCTATCAACGCTTGAAGTTGCCGGAAGGTCGCTTGGAGCTGATGACGGGTATCAAGGAACGTCGCTTTTGGGAAGGCGATGTGCGTCCCTCGGAGATTGCTGCCGAGGCAGGTCATAAGGCGATCGCGGAGTCTGGGCTTTCTCCCGAGCAGATGGAAGTGTGTATCCATTCGTCAGTATGTCGCGACATGCTGGAGCCGGCGACTGCATCCTTCGCCCACCGCTTGATGGGCTTGAGTCCGTCGGTGCAGGTTTTTGACGTTTCGAATGCCTGTCTCGGCTTTTTGAATTCTATCAGCTTGTTGAGCTCGATGATCGATTCTGGTCAGATCAAGGCGGGTGTAGTGGTTTCCGGCGAGAACGGGAAGCCGTTGCTTGAGCGTACGATTCAGATCCTGCTGGAGCGCGACTTGAACCGGAAGTCGATTAAACCGTTTTTCGCAAACCTGACAATTGGGGCGGGAGCGGTGGCGGCAGTCGTCTGTCACGAATCGCTTTCGCCGAAGGGACATCGGATTTTAGGTGGTAGTGTGATGGCGGATACGTCGGCTAACGATCTCTGCAAGGGTGATGCGAGCGCGGCGGGCGGCGGATTGGAAATGCAGACTGATTCCGAAGAAATGCTGCAGGCGGGAGTGGGACTTGCCAAGAGGACATGGCACGCGTTCAAGGGGGAGCTCGGCTGGGACGAGGCGACGCCGGATCGTATTGTCTGCCACCAGGTCGGCTCAGCCCATCAGCGCTTGCTCTTCGATACCTTGGGGCTGGCTCACGAGAAGGATTTCTCGAGCTATCAAACGTTTGGCAATACCGGGTCCGCGGCGTTGCCGATTACTTTGGCAAAGGCCGCGGAAGAAGGGGCTGTCAAAGCGGGTGACAAGGTTGCTCTGCTTGGAATTGGCAGTGGTCTGAATTGCTTGATGATGGGAGTAGAGTGGTGAGCGAGGTGAAGATTCCAGAGAAATTGAAGGAAGAGTATCCTTTCCAACCGAAACGTTTGAAGCTGAGTTGCGGCTTCGAGATGAGCTACGTGGACGAGGGCGAAGGTTTTCCGGTCCTCATGGTGCACGGCAACCCGACTTGGTCTTTCTACTATCGCAACGTCATCAAGAAGCTGCGTGGCCGGTTTCGCTGCATCGCCGTCGATCACATCGGTTGCGGCCTAAGCGACAAGCCCGGATCTCAGTATTCGTATCGCATCAAGCAGCGTATCCAAGATTTGGGGGAACTGATCGACCATCTTGGCCTCGAGCGTTTCGATATCGTGGTACACGATTGGGGGGGCGTGATTGGTCTGGGAGCTGCCTTGCAGCGGTTCGAGAAGTTACGCCGTGTCACGATTCTCAATACGGCGGCCTTCGTGGATTCGAGAATCCCTGCTCGCATCTCGCTGTGCCGGAATCCGCTCTTCGGAAAATTTCTGGTTCAGGGCTTGAATGGCTTCGCGGGTCCGGCGGCTTGGATGTCGGTCAAGAAGAAGCCGCTAAGCCCCTTGGTGAAGGAGGGGATGCTTTTGCCGTATCGCACGTGGTCGAATCGCCGTGCGGTTTACGAGTTCGTGAAGGACATCCCGATGCATGTGTCGCATCGCAGCTTCAACGATTTGCTTGCGGTTGAGAACGATCTTCTGAAGTTGCGCGAGCGTGACGTGACGATTCTCTGGGGCGGCAAGGACTTTTGCTTCAACGTTCATTTCTATGATCGCTGGCGTCGCTTCCTGCCGGATGCGACGGCCTTTCGCTACCAAGACGCGGGGCACTACGTGCTGGAAGACGAAACGGAATCTTGTTGCGAAGCCATTTACCAGATGGCTGATTATGACGAGGACTGATTGCTTCAAAGTCCTCGGAGGCGGGTGCTTTTGATAGTAAATAAGTGACCCTAATGGAGGGTTGAACCTGTTTAAATATGGCATTGCACACTTACTACTCGGATCGACGTTTGCTGCGGGTAAGCTGGGACTCTTGTTTGGATATTGAGGGGGTACGGACCCATTTCGAGCTGCTCAAGGCCAACAAGGACTACGACAGAAATCTTCGCGTGATCACCTCGACCGACGTAGAGGAGGTCGTTATTCCGCTGACACGCGAGAACATGCTATTGATCAAGGATTGGCGAGAAGACGCCCTTGCTGACTACAAATCGATCAGGAGCGCCATTTACAACCTGAAGCCGGTTCCCGCAGCCTATCTCAGTTATTTCAGCGAGTTCTTTGATTCGAAGAAATCACACATGAGGCAGTTTTCCTCAGAGGAGACTGCCCTCGCGTGGCTAATAAATGGACAGTCCCTTATTTGAAGCAGCGCCTGCGAGCTATCCGAGCATAGATGACTTCTCGTGGAGATGCTCCACCATGCAGCAGGCCGTAGTGTAGGCAGCAGGAATGGGAGAGACGCGGTCTGGACCGAAGTCCAGACCTCAAAGGGGGGGAGTTGGCGACCCAACTAGATCGTATTTACCGCTTTTGATCCGTCGCGGTAGCTATCTTCTGCGATTTCGCGCAAGTAGGCTGCGGTGCCGCTCCGCAAGGCTTGCAACTGCTCTGGCCGGTAGCGCCAAGACCAGTTGCCGATGGCTTCGCCTGGGGTGTTGAAACGGGCTTCGGAACCGAGACTCATGAGGTCCTGAATAGGGACGACTACCAGCTTGGAGACGCTTTTGTAGGCGGTTCGCAGGAAGTCCCAACCGATCTCGCTGCCGTCGACGCGAAGGTAGCGGCGTACGTGGTCCCGTTCTGCGTCGGAAGCTTCCGCATACCAGCCGAGCGATGTATTGTTGTCGTGAGTTCCTGGATACAATACGGAATTGGACTGGAGGTTGTGCGGGAGGTAGAAGTTGTCTCCTTCGCCGCCGAAAGCGAATTGGAGGATGGCCATCCCGGGCAGGCCTGTATCGCGGCGAAGGATACGGACGTCGTCAGTAAGGTCCCCAAGGTCTTCGGCGATGAGCTTGCAGGTTTTGATCTTCTTCTTGATCGTTTTGAAGAAATCGATTCCTGGGCCCTTTTTCCACTCGCCGGTGCGGGCGGTTTCGGAACCGTAGGGAATGCTCCAGTAGGAGTCGAATCCGCGGAAGTGGTCGATGCGTACGACGTCGTAGAGTTCGAAGCAGCGCTTGAGGCGCTTGATCCACCATGCGTTTCCGTCCTTGGCGAGCGCGTCCCAGTCGTAGAGCGGGTTGCCCCAGAGCTGGCCGTCTGCCGAGAAGTAGTCGGGCGGGCAGCCGGCAACGGCAGTGGGAAGGAAAGTTTCGGGATCGAGTTGGAAGTACTCCGGGTTTTGCCAGACGTCGGCGCTGTCGAGGGCTACGAAAATCGGAATGTCTCCGATGATCTGCACGCTGCGGGTGGCGGCGTAGTCGCGGACGGCTTGCCACTGTCCCTCGAAGAGGTACTGGAAGAACATTTCCGCGTCGATCTTGCGGGCGAGTTCCTTGTGGAGCGGGTTGTTTTGGGCGTCTTGGAAGGAGCGGACCTCGGCTGGCCATTCGTACCAGGGCTTGCCGTTGAAATGCGCCTTGAGGGCCTGAAAGTAGGCGTAGGGCTCGAGCCAGTCGGCGTGTTTCTTCTTGAAGCTCGTGAAGGCTCCGTAGGGGCGAATCTTCTTTTGGCCTTGGACGAAGGTTTCGTAGACGGCGTCGAGGACGGGCCACTTGGCGTTGTAGAGCCCTCCGTAATCGACGAAGCTGTTGGGAAGGGACTTGAGCTCATCGAGGATTTCGCGGTCGATGAGCTGCTTCGCTTCGAGGGCGTTGAGCGAGATGAGGTAAGGATTGCCAGCGAAGGAGGAGAAGGATTGGTAGGGGGAGTCGCCGAAGCCGGTCGGGCCTAGCGGACAGATTTGCCAGTATTTGAAGCCGCCTTCCTCGAGAAAATCGAGGAATTGGTAGCAGTGTTCGTTGAGGGTACCGATACCGTATTCGCCGGGAAGGGAAGTTGGATGGAGGAGAACTCCAGCTGCGCGGTGGTCAAGCCAGTTGAAAAGCGGATCTTTCACGATAGGTGATGGGTTGTTGGTGAGCGGAAACTAAGCGCTGGGTCTTATGAATCACAAGCTTCCTTGGAAGGAGGTTCGAAGAATTTTCCGTGGTGTAACCTCGACTCGCATGGAGGGATTAAGCCGAGGCGCTGAGTCGGTACTACGTAGCTTATACCATGCCCCTAGGTGTACAAAATACGGAAATTTTCTTCAGCCCTTGCCTGCGAAATCCGATTTATGAAGCAATCAGACTCAAGGAGTTAACGAAGTAAAAAACGGAATACCGATACTTAATAAAACGGAATTTCTACGAGTCGATTCAGCAAGCCGGCGCTCTCCTGCGAGACGTCGGCTTGTCGCGTTTTTCGAGGGGCGATGGAGCTGATTGGACGAGAGTTGGACCGCTTCGGAATTACTCGCTTTTCAGCAGCTCGGTGATCCAGCGGCGGTGCGGTCCGGAGAAAGGGAGGTCCGCGACGGTGTCGGGGGCGACCCAGACGTGATTGTCGGGAAGCGTTTTGGGGAGCTTGCTTGCGGGGATGCTGTGGATGCGCTCGGTGATGCGGTACTTGGTGATGCCGCGCTTGCGGGTCAAGGTGGGCGCGCGGCGCGGGGTGGCGAGTCCGAGCTGGGAGAGGTCGGGCAGCTCGTGTAGGCCCTTCATGCGTTTCGCGTCGGCGGGGATCTTGTGGAGCAGGACCCCCTTCTTTCCGGAGATCCAAGCCCGGTTGACGGTGACCTCCTCGAATTTCGTTTTGGCGAGGCGGGGGAGCGTTTCGGCAATGCCGAGGGCGTAGCCTTGGCAGAAGGCGCGCACGGGGCAGAGTAGGCAGTTGGGCGACTGTTTGTGGCAGACGGTGGCGCCGAGCTCCATCATGGCTTGGTTGTGGTCGCCGGGGCGCTCGATATTGAGCAGGTCGTGCACGAGGCCGCGATAGGATTTGGCTGCGTCGGTCGAGGTTTTGTAGTCTGCTTCGTCCGCAGTGATGCGGGAGAGGATGCGAACGACGTTTCCGTCGACTACGGCGGAAGGGTCGGAAAAGGAGATGCTGCAGATGGCGGCTGCGGCGTAGGGGCCTACCCCGGGGAATTGGAGCCAGCTTTTGGCGTCGGTGGGCAGTTCGCCCGGAGAAATGGCGGCGACTTGCTGGGCCAGTTTGTGGAGGTTGCGAGCGCGCGAGTAGTAGCCGAGCCCTTCCCAGCTTTTGAGGACCTGTTCCTCGCTGGCGGCGGCGAGCGTAGCGAAATCCGGATACGCTTGCAGCCAAGCGGCGAAGTAGGGCAGGACCGTCTTCACCTGGGTCTGCTGTAACATGAATTCGGATACTACGGTTTTATAAGTCGACGGTTCGCAGCGCCAAGGGAGGTCTCGGGCATTGGCGTCGTACCAGGAAATCAGGGCGTCGCGGAAGGCGTCGGCGCTGTCTGAGAGGGGCTTGGAAGGCATCGGGGAGGAACTGTGGCAAAGCTCTTGGCAGAGGCTAGCTTTTTTGACTGGAGCCAGACGAGCTCGTCGGTGACGAATCCCGCTTCCTCGGCCTGTCGCAGCAGCTGGTCGACGGTGTTTTTCAAGGTCCCTTTGTCCGGCTCGCCGACCTTGTAGCTGCGGTCGACCAAAGTCCGTGATAGCGCTCCAACTTGAAATTGCCCACCGGCGCCACTCCGTCTTGTGGACGCCTTGGCTTTCGCCCCAGGGCCTGCGAGCAGGAAAGAGAGGGGTAAGAGGACATGCTAGGATCTTTCTGGTCGGGGAGCGCGGCATCCTTGAGAAAAGGCTTGGAGCGAACCCCCGATTTCTGAGCAGTAAATCCGAGGAGTTTTTTGATTTTCAAAGCCCGTCTGCTCTGCCTATCTGTTGCGAAGTAAATTATTGATGGCCAGAGGCAAAAAGAAACCAGTCGTCGACCCGGACGAGCCCAAGAAGAAGACGATGTACACCCACAAGCTCTCTCAAGAGCAGTTGGACAAGCTCCAGCACATCCTTGAGATGAAGATGTGGGAGCCCTACGAGGTGGAATACGCCCAATTCGGGTTCAAGGGAAACAAGGTCAACGTAGTCGGCTACAAGAGCGGCAAGCTCGTGGTGCAAGGCAAGGAGACCGAAGACTTTATCATTAATACCTTGGAGCCGGAAGTGCTGGGAGAAGCCCGTTTCGGCTACGATGAAGTGTACCATCCGGAGTGGTTCGAATCGCACGCCGGTATGGATGAAAGCGGCAAGGGCGACCTTTTTGGCCCGGTGATCACGGCCTGCGTGGTGGCCGACAAGGTACACATCGACCAATGGATCAAGGCCGGCATTCGCGATTCCAAGACCATTACCGATGGACGTATCCTGAAGCTGGATAAGATCATTCGCGAAACCAAGGGAATCTCGGTGGAAACCTGCTATTGCGGGATGACCAAGTACAACGAGTTGATGGGCAAGCCGCGGGCGAATCTCAACCTCCTGCTTGCCTGGCTGCATGCCAAGTCCCTCACCGCCGCTCTCGGAAAGAAGCGGGTGCCCTGGGGGATGCTCGACCAATTCAGCAAGCAGAATTTGGTGGGCCGCTACTTTAAGGATTCGAAGTTCGACCTGCGTATGCAGACCAAGGCGGAAGCCGATCCGGTGGTCGCCGCCGCTTCGGTGGTTGCTCGCGCGGAGTACGTTCGCTACATGGACAGCTTGTCCAAGAAGTTTGGCGATACTCTTGCGAAGGGGGCCAGCGCCAAGGTGAAGGAACAGGCGACGGAGATCCTGCACAAGTTTGGACCGGAGCGTTTGGGAGAGTTTGCGAAGTTGCACTTCAAGACTTCTTACCAAGTCGTGGAGGCGGCGGGCATGTTGGATCGCTTGCCCTTGAAGAAGCCAAAGGAGACAGTTTTTAAGCGGTAGTGGTTGATTGGTTACAGGCTAGCTACCACGAGACTTGCTGGGAGGTGCGAGCGTGAAGTCGCATCGTCTCAGAGCATACGACCGCAAGCTGCTGAAGAAGAAGGCTGGCTTGATCGGTGTAGATGAAGCGGGACGCGGCGCTTTGGCGGGACCGGTAGTGGCCGCTGCGGTTGCTGCTCGGGCAGAATTCTACGATAGCGAATGGTGCAAGCGAAATGCCTCCAGCATTAACGATTCGAAGCTGCTGACCCTCGAGCAACGCGAGGACTTGTACGCTAAACTTCGCTGGTTGGAGCGCGAAGGGCGTCTCTACATTGGGGTGGGCCGAGGGAGCGTAAGCGAGATCGAGGATCACAATATTCTCGGAGCCACCCAGATCGCCATGAAGCGAGCGGTGGAGGAAACCTTGGAAGCGGGAAATATCTTGCCGCATGAACCCGACCCGCTCTTTGACCAGATCGATGAGGGGGAAGGGCAGCCGGAAACCTTGTCGAAATGGAAGATTTTGGTGGATGGAAAGCCGATGAAGAACTTGGGCTATCCGCACCAGGCAGTGGTCAAAGGCGATTCCACGGCGCTTTGTATCGCGATGGCTTCGATCATCGCCAAGGTGACGCGT
Source organism: Opitutaceae bacterium (assembly GCA_050297195.1). GTDB lineage: Bacteria > Verrucomicrobiota > Verrucomicrobiia > Opitutales > Opitutaceae > Pelagicoccus. Next base: position 10,672 of record JBNKSG010000067.1, read on the forward strand.
GACCGGATCATGATGGCCCTCGACTGCGAGTATCCGCACTACGATTTAGCGTCGTCGAAGGGATACGCCACCGTTTTGCACCGGACGGCGATTTTGGATAATGGCCCGACTGAGATTCATCGCCCGTTGTTCTTGCGAAAGCTTCTCGAGGAGCCGAGCGAGGAGTGTCAGGAAGAGTTTGGGTTTTAGGTGGTATCCGTAGCGCGGTGCTTCAGCCCGCGACCGTGGAGCTTTGATCCTGCAGCGCGGTCGCGGGCTTCCTCCTTCGCCAAGGCTACGGCGGACGCGAAAGCTCCGCGCTACGTTTTGCACTCTGCTATTCGTGCCGCAGCGCTTCGACGGGATGGAGCTTTGCGGCGCGGAGGGCGGGGAAAAAGCCGAATCCGATGCCTATGAGCGAGCAGATTGTGACGGCGGCACCAATCCAGAACCACGGGATGATCATGGTGGCGTTGAATTGGATGGCGATGATGTTGCCCACGAGAATACCTAGGCCGATTCCCAGCGCGGCCCCCACTTCGGAGAGCAAGACGGCTTCGAGTAGGAATTGGGCGAGGATGCTCTTCTTGCGAGCTCCGAGCGATTTGCGCACGCCGATTTCGCGCGTTCGTTCCGTGACGGAGACGAGCATGATATTCATGATGCCGACTCCGGCGGAAAAGAGAGCCACGCCACTAATGAGCAGACCTGCGGTGCCCACAATGACGGCGATCTTTGCGAAGGCGGCTTGCAGGGCTTGATTCGAGGTGATTTCGAAATCGTTTTCGTCTTCTGGCTGAAGGCCGCGCGCGAAGCGCATTTTTCCGATGACCATGTCTTCCACGTCTTCGATTTTGTCGACGGATTCGGCTTGGATGGCGATTTCCATACTGCGTCTCCGGTGCCAATTGTTTTGTACGAACTTCGTGTGCGGGATGAGGGCGATGCCGTCCATCGAGTTACCGAAGATCTCGCCTCTTTCCGCGAGGACGCCGACGACGATGTATTTTTCGCCGTCCATGTTAATCTGTTTTTCGATCGGATCTTCGTTGATGAAAAGCTCTTCTAGGATTTCCCGTCCTATCACAGTGACGGGGCGGTTGAACTCGATGTCGGCAGGCGTGAGGTTGCGTCCGAAATCGAGTTCGTACTTGTTGGTGATCAGGAAATTTTCATTCGTACCGATGATGCGGATACGGGGCTGCGTTTTCTGGTCGCGGTAGCTCGCTCGTTCGCCGTTATCGGTAGCGCTTAAAGTCGTGGGAATGCCTAGCTCATCCATCTCCTGTTTGAAGAGCTCAGCTTGGCGCGGAGATATGGGCTCGCGTCCCCGCTGGCCCCAGTGGTGGGGGGATAATTGGATCGCGGGATCTTTGGTGATCTGCAGTACGTTTGCTCCGAATACGTCGAGACTTGAGTCGATGTTGTGGCGGATCGCCGAAAGGGCGGTCATGACGCCTACTACGGAGAATACGCCAATGGAAACGCCGAGAATCGTGAGCGAAGAGCGTAGCAGGTTGGCCCGCAGGGAGGATAGGGATTGTTCGATGAGGTCCGAGAGGAGCATCGACTTGCGCTTTGGCTTCTTACTCATGGCGGAGGGCGTTGGCGGGTTCTAGGCGTGAAGCCTTCAACGCAGGGATGAAGCCGGATAGGATTCCTGTGAAAACGGAGAGCGAGACTGCGAGGATGATCAGGTTTACCGATAAGCTCGCTGGGAAGTCGGGGGCGATTTTTTGCAGTCCCGCTTTTGAGATGAAGGCGAGCAGCAGTCCGACTGTTCCTCCGAGCAGGCAAATCGAAATGGATTCGAAGAGAAACTGGATGAGGATGGAGCTTCGCCGCGCTCCGATGGCCCGTCGCGTTCCGATCTCCTTCGTGCGTTCTTTCACGCTGACGAAGGTAATGTTCATGATGCCGATCGCGCCGACAAAGAGGGCGAGTCCGGTGATGAAGAATGCGGCGATAGCGATGTATCGTTTCACGGGTCCGATGGTGTCTTCCACTGCGTCGGACGCATTGACTTCGAAATCGTTTTCTTCGCCTGGCAGAAGGCCGCGAACGCGCCGCATGGCTCCGATGATTTCGTCGCGAGCGGTTTCTCGATCCGTTTCGGGCTTTTTGACAACCCGGATCGAAGTGCCATTCCATCGTCGCCAGCCGACGAAGAACTTGCGGGCGGAGGGCAGGGGCATGATGGCCTGATTGTCAAAACTCTGCAGTCCCAAAAAGGCGCCTTGTTCTTCTAGGACGCCGATAACGGTAAATTGGATACGGGCGATTTTTACCCGCTTTCCGAGAATGCTTCCTGTTTCGTCGGGAAAGAGAGCCTTGACCACTCCCGCTCCGAGTATGACTACGTTTTGTCCGCTCGACTCTTCCGTTGAGTTAAAGAAGCGGCCTTCAGCGATGTCGGCTGTGTTGATGTAGCCAAAGTCGGCGGTGGTGCCAGTAAACTGGATGCTGTCTGAGGAACGGTCTTCGTAGGATATGCCTCTTCGGAAACCGACGGTTGGTACCGCGATCAGAAGTCCGCTGTTGGGTGTTTCGGCTATGATGTCGTTTATTTCAGCGGCGTAGCGCGATTCGAAATTGGGGCGTCGGATGTAGGTTCTCCAATCGTCGCCCACGTCTTTCCAGGGAAATTTCTCGATGTAGAAGTGATCGTCTCCGAGCATGTTGAGACTGTTCTTAAATCCCGTATCCAGCCCGTTCATACCGACTCCGATCAAGATGACAGCCCAAACCCCGATTTTCACGCCAAAGGCGGTTAGCAGGGAACGAAACTTATGCTGGGAGAGTTGTTCGCCCGCGATGCGGACGGCCTCCGCGGTGTCATTGAAATAGCGTCTGATGTTGGAACGTCGCACGGGCGGGCAAGGTTACCGAGGGATGGCGGCGTCGCTCTCGACGATTCCGTCACGGAGGCGGACGAGGCGGCGGGCGTGGCGGGCGATGTCTTCTTCGTGAGTCACGAGAATGATGGTGTGGCCTTTCGAATACAGTCGTTCGAAGAGCTCCATGATCTCTTCGCCTGTTTTCGAGTCGAGGTTTCCGGTCGGTTCGTCGGCGAGGATGATGGAGGGCTCGGTCACGAGAGCGCGGGCGACGGCGACGCGTTGGCGTTGTCCGCCTGAGAGCTCGTTGGGGCGGTGCTCGACACGTGTGCCTAGCCCGACTTGCTCGAGGGCGATACGGGCCCGTTCGGCACGGACCTTCTTGGGCAGTCCGGCGTAGACGAGCGGCAGTTCCACGTTTCGCAAAATCGTGGCGCGGGGAAGCAGATTGAAGGATTGGAAGACGAAGCCGATGCGCCGGTTGCGGATGTCGGCGAGTGAATTGTCATCCATTTTCGCTACGTCCTCGCCGCCAAAATAGTATTGTCCCTCGGAGGGGGTGTCGAGGCAGCCCAGCATATTCATGAGGGTGGACTTGCCACTCCCTGATGGGCCCATGACGGCAACGTAGTCGTTTTCGTAGATCTTGAGGTCGACGCCGTCGAGGGCGTGCACTTTGGCTTTGCCGAGGTCGTAGATCTTTTTGACCCCGGTTATCTGGATGATGGTTTCGCTCACTTGGAAGGCTTCCTGAATTTGTTATCCTTCTTTTCAGCAATCTTGACCGCCTTGCCGTTTTCGAGCTCGCGGGTGAGTACTCGGTAGCCGCCGGTGACGATTTGTTGGCCTTCGGTGACTCCGGATTTGATTTCGATGGAGCGGTTGTCGGCCAGACCTGTATCCACGCGGACCAACGTAACGGTGTTGTCCTCGTTGTAGATGAAGACGACGCGCTCGAGGTTGTCGCGGCGGCGCGAAGCGTTTTCACCGTTTCCATTCGGTCTTCCGGGGCCCTTTTTCATGTCGGCGTTTTCCTCGCCGTCTTCGTTCTCGCCGAGCTGTTTAGCGACCTCGTCCTTCGCTCGTACCGTGACGGCCTGTAGTGGGATTTTGACGACGTCTGTTACGGTTTCGGTTTTGATGTCCGCTGTCGCGGTCATGCCCGGGCGAATCTTTGCGTTGGGGTCGAGGAGGCGTACTTTTACTTGGAAGGTGGTGAGCTGGTCGCTGGAGTTTTCTCCGCCAGTAGCGGAGTTGGCGATTTCGGTGACTTCGCCTTTGTATTCCTCGTTGGGAAGGGCCTCGATCTCAATGGTCGCGGGGTCTCCGATTTTGACCTGTACGATATCGGACTCGCTTACGTCGACGCGTATTTCCATTTTGGAAAGATCGGCGACCCGCATGATTTCGGTGCCTTCGAACTGGCCCGTGCCTACGACGCGGTCGCCGAGTTCGGAGCTCAGGGAGGTAATGGTGCCGCTGATGGGGGAGAAGGTGGTTGCTTTGGCGAGTGAGTCGCTAGCCTCTTTAAGCTGCATCTCCTGCTGTTCGATGCGAGACAAGGTGGCTTGGTAGGAGGCTTGGCTGATTTCGAGGTTCGTCTCTGCCTCGTCGAGTTGCTCTTGGGTGGCGAAGCCTTTTTCGAAGAGGTTCTTTTGGCGTTTGAGGTCGAGTTCGGCTTGCAGCATGCGGGCTTTTGATTCGAGCGAATTTGATTTGCTCGCCCGCAGGGCTGCCTCTTGTTGAAGCACCTGGGCTTCGAGGCGGTCCGGGTTGACGCTTACGAGCAAGTCGCCTTTTTCCACCAGTTCGCCGTCGCTAACCGGGAGTTCTACGATTTCACCTGCGACCTCGGAGGAAATGGTGACTTCCGTTTCCGGATACACTTTTCCGGTCGCGGTCACGACGCTGGTGATGTCGCCTACTTTCGCTTTCTCGATGGTTACCTCGGTGGTTTGGTCGCCCTTCTTGAATTTGGTGGCTCCGGCGATTCCGATGCCGATGATGACGAGGGCTGATATCCAATATCGTTTTTTCATGGGAGAGTGGAGTGGGTAGTTGGAAAGGGGATACTTTTAGTTTTCGTCTGGAAGGGTGTCGTTCCATTCGATGCCGTGTCGGTCGAGCAGGCTGCCTTCCACGCGGGCGAGAGTGATCTCGGACTGGATGCTTGCCAGCTGGGCGTCGAGGAGGCTGAGCTTGGCTTGGTCGAGGTCGCGTTGCGTTTCGAGTAGGATTCGGATGGTGGAGAGCCCTTCCTCGTACTTGCTAGTCTCTTGTTCGTAGGTGGCTTCTTGCAGGGCGACGACGAGCTCGGCGGCGGAGACTTGTTGGCGAGAGGCTTCCAGATCTCTCCAGGCGGAGCGAACGGAGCGAAGCAGGTCTTGCTTGATGGCCGCGAGCCGTAGTTCCTCCTGGTCGATGCGGTAGAGGGTTTGGCGGAGGTTCGATTTGGCGACTCGGGAGCCCCATGGAAGATTGAAGCTGAGCCGGAGTCCCCAGTCGTCGCCGCGTCGGTCGAAGGCTTCGCTGAAGGCGTCGCGTCCGCTTTCGGGCGAGAGGCCGTTGTAGGAGCTGGAGAGACTGAGGTCGACTTGAGGGCGTTCGTTGTTGCGGGCGAGGATGCGTTCTTGTTCGAGCTGTTGCAGGACCTCCTCTTGGATATCGGAGTCGAAGTTGCGCTGCAGGGCGGTCTCGAGGGCGCTTTGAAAGGCGGGGATTTCCGGTTGGGACTCGGGAAGTTGGGCGACGGTGAGCTCGGGGCTGAGCTCCACGGTTTCGTCGAGTATGCCCATGGCGGCAAAGAGCTCGTCGGTCGCCTCGCGGATCGCTTGCTCGGCTCGGATGATTTGCTCCTTTCGCTGGGCGAGATTGGCCTCGGCCTGCAGGGTTTCGATCTTGGTCGCGAGACCCAGCTCTTCCCGCTCGCGCGCCTCTTCGAGCAGCTTTTCCGAGAGTTCGAGATTGGATTGGCGGAGGTTGCGTCGCTGGTGAGCGTCGGAGAGGCTCCAGTAAGCGTTTTCGATGCTCTGGAGGAGGTCGAGGACGGTGTTGCGAGTACGGAGGTCGGCGACGCGCGCTTGAGATTGGGCGCGGCGAATGGGGGCGAGGTTTACGTCCCGGCCAAAGTCGCGAAGCAGGGGTTGGGTAAATTCGAGGGACAGGGAGGCCCGTTCGCTGAGGGAGCCGACGACGAGTTGGCCGAGATCGGAGTTGAAGCCGTCGCTGCGGGATTGGTTGGCGCTGGCGGTTATCTGTCCGCCGGTTTTCACCTTTTTGGTCACGCCGACGGAATAGGAACGAGAGTCGGAGGTGGTCTGGCGGGTGGTGCCGTTGGCGTCTTCCCAGTCGAGGTCGCTTTGGCTGAGATTGGCTTGGGAAAAAATGGAAGGGTCGAAGCCCGCTTCTTGGGCGGTGACTGCTTCTTCGGCGATATCTGGGGCCAGCGTCTGAATGCGCAGGCCGAGGTTTTCCTGCAGGCCTTTGTCGATTGCAGCGCGCAGGGAGAGCTCTGCCGGATTTGACGCGTCAGCGGCGTTGGATACTGGGAGGAGGAGGGCGGATAGGAATACCAGCCCGGCGAAGGTTTTTTTGGGATTCACAGTACGGGTGTGGAAAGGGATACCTAGGGCGAACGTCTAATCGTACACGACAGATTCCGTTTGGTTGCAACGAAAATACTACCGTTGTAGGAATCCGTGTTGGAGGGGCTCTCTTTCTAGGGAGACGTTCTCAATATTGGTGTGGCTGGGTCGATGGAATGGGTATGATGTGTACCTGCTTCCGTTCCCTCAAGAGCACAGCTCGAAGTCTTTTGGCATTATTGACCCTCGGCTCTCTCGTGGGGGTCGCGAATGCGGTCAACATGCCTTTCGTTCTCGACAGCTCCACTGCTACGCTCTCTAACGTGAATCCGCAGGGCGATTTCTATGAGTTTGAGGGGGCG